>NZ_JBAPRN010000228.1:0-1719 GCF_049281135.1 Mycobacterium sp.
CCCGCCCAGGTGCAACAGCTCGAGCGCCTCATCGAATCGGGCGGTGTCGGAGGCGCCCGGCGTGCAGATCGGGAACAGTTTGTCGACGTCGTCGCGGGATCCGAAAACCTCGGTGTCGATCAGCGCCTCGCGGGCGCGCATCCAGTTCTCGTTGCCGGTGACGGTGTTGATCTCGCCGTTGTGTGCGATGCGGCGGAACGGATGCGCCAGCGGCCACGACGGGAAGGTGTTCGTGGAGAACCGCGAGTGCACGATGCCCAACGCACTGGTCAGCCGCTGGTCCTGCAGGTCCAGATAGAACGCCTTGAGCTGCGGCGTGGTCAGCATGCCCTTGTAGACCATGGTCTGGCCGGAAAGGCTTGGGAAGTAGACGGTTTCACGGCCGGGGCCGTCCTGTCCCGGGCCCTTGGTGCCGAGCTCGTGCTCGGCGCGCTTGCGGATCACGTAGGCGCGGCGCTCCAGCTGCATGCCGTCGGCGCCGGCGATGAACACCTGGCGGAAGGTAGGCATCGCGTCGCGGGACAGCGCGCCCAGCGATGAGTCGTCGGTGGGTACCTCGCGCCAGCCCAAAACCTGCAGGCCTTCGGCTTCGACGATCTTCTCGACCGCAGCGCAGGCGGCGGCCGCTTCTCTGGACGACTGCGGCAAGAACGCGATGCCGGTGGCGTAGCTGCCCGCCTCGGGCAGCTCGAAGTCGACTACCTCGCGCAGGAACGCATCGGGAACCTGGATCAGGATGCCGGCACCGTCACCGCTGTGCGGCTCGGCGCCCTGGGCACCGCGGTGCTCGAGGTTCACCAGCGCGGTGATTGCCTTATCCACGATGTCGCGGCTGCGCCGGCCGTGCATGTCGACGACCATGGCCACCCCGCACGAGTCATGCTCGAACGCGGGGTTGTAGAGCCCGACGCGGTTGGGCGCCATTCCCACCTGACCCTTCACCAATACTTTCCGCCGCAGCATTCACGAATCGCTCCGTTGGCGGCCGCCCCCAAGGGCTGCGGGCTGGGCCCCTTCGGTCCTGTCGATGTGCTGCTCGCCTGAAACGACGATCCGGTTGGGGAGGATCCGTACGGCGCTGAACGGTGGCCCTGTTCCCGGTTTTCGACAAGTCGTAAAACGATATGACAAAACCAGCCTGACATGCCAACTTGGGCCATCTTAACCCGTCAGCGGCCGGTGCTGTCGCACTGTGCTGTCATGCACACCGCAGCCGGCGCGGTCAGGTTGTGCCACAAAGCATTTGGACGCGACAACGCCGGCTTCGACCGGATGGGCGCGGTTCCTTCCATGGCCGGTGTCGGGCCGACAATTTGCTGTGATGGGGGTCTGAGGAAGTCGCGAAAACCCGCGCGCCTCACAATCAACGGGCGCAGCCGGTGACGCAGATCACCAAAAGGCGTGGCAGCGCGGCTCTACGGGCTCGTCGAATGCCCGACACCGCGGACGTTGGCCGAGGAGAACCGGGCCTCGGCGGGCCCCGCGCAAAAGTTGCCCGATATTTTTTCGAGGACGGCCCAGATCGATGCCCCTGACCTGCGGGATCGGCGGTGGTGGCGTTGGGCGGGCCGCGGCGGCTCTACGATGAAATCCATGAGCTTGGCCGCCCTCCGCATCGGCGTCGTGTCGCGTTCGACGAGCTCATGAGCGAGCCTGACGACTTCCTGCGCGACCGGTTGCGGCCCGCACCGCAGAGCGGGACTGCCGGGCCGCCGCCAC
>NZ_JBAPRN010000229.1:0-2234 GCF_049281135.1 Mycobacterium sp.
CGGCCCGCCCGGGCTGGGCAAGACGTCGCGGGCGATGATCATCGCCGCCGAACTGGGGACGTCGTTGCGAGTGACATCGGGTCCTGCGCTGGAGCGTGCCGGCGATCTGGCGGCGATGTTGTCCAACCTCGTCGAGCACGACGTGTTGTTCATCGACGAGATTCACCGCATCGCCCGGCCCGCCGAGGAGATGCTGTATCTGGCGATGGAGGACTTCCGGGTCGACGTCGTCGTCGGCAAAGGCCCTGGGGCGACATCGATTCCGCTGGAGGTGGCGCCCTTCACCTTGGTCGGCGCGACCACCCGGTCTGGCGCGCTGACCGGTCCGCTGCGGGATCGGTTCGGGTTCACCGCACACATGGACTTCTACGAGCCGGCCGAATTGGAGCGGGTGCTGGCCCGCTCCGCGGGGATTCTGGGTATCGAACTGGGTGCCGAGGCCGGCGCGGAGATCGCGCGGCGCTCGCGGGGCACCCCTCGAATCGCCAACCGGCTGCTGCGCCGCGTCCGGGACTTCGCCGAGGTGCGCGCCGACGGCGTGATCACTCGCGACGTCGCCAAATCCGCACTGGCGGTCTACGACGTCGACGAGCTCGGCCTCGACCGGCTGGACCGGGCTGTGCTGTCGGCATTGACCCGTAGCTTCGGCGGTGGTCCGGTCGGGGTGTCGACGCTGGCGGTCGCAGTCGGGGAAGAGGCCACCACCGTCGAGGAGGTGTGCGAGCCTTTCCTGGTGCGGGCCGGCATGATCGCCCGCACGCCACGCGGCAGGGTGGCGACACCGCAGGCGTGGACGCACCTAGGGATGACGCCGCCTCCGCGTGCCAGCGGGTTAGGGCAGCCGGGACTGTTCGAGTAGTGGCGATCGCGGAGCGCGTCGACACCATAGATGAGGAGGCGCAATGATCACCGCCGCATTGGTATTCGCAGGCCTGGCCGGTTTGCTGCACGTGTACATCTTCACGATGGAGTCGCTGACCTGGACCAGCAAGCGCACCCGGGCAGCGTTCGGCACCACGCCCGAGGAAGCCGAAACGACCAAGCTGCTCGCGTTCAACCAGGGCTTCTACAACCTCTTCCTGGCGATCGTCACGGGGGTGGGCATTGGCGCAATCGAGTTGGGGCACAAGGGGATCGGTGCCGCACTGATCTTCGCCGGTGTTGGGTCGATGGCCGCGGCGGCGGTCGTGTTGCTGGCGTCGGCGCCGGACAAGGCCAGGGCGGCGCTCACGCAGGGCACGTTCCCGGCGATCGCTGTTGTGCTGCTCGTCGCGGGACTCCACTAGCTCTGAATCCTGAATAAACTCAGCAGTTGCTGAGTTCGGCTGCCTGCCTCGTAAGCCTTGGACCAGCCGTTGTGGTGCTCCATCGTGTCGTTGCCCGCCGGCGCCGGATTTCTCTGCCTCTGAGGTGGATCTAAGGCGCGAGGGCTAGCGTGACACCCGCGCTGACGGCATCGGTGTTACGTCGTCGCGCGGGGGCACTCATCACGCGCTTGACACTTCGGTGTCCACTGTTTGAGGAGAACTCGCAAAATGAATGACTCGCGGTCAGGTTTCGGGACCCTGCACATGCCGCGCAGCCGTGGCGCGGTGAGCGGATTGGTCCTCCTCATCTTGGGTGCATGGGGTGCCTTGATCCCGTTCATCGGCCCATACCTCCATCTTTCGTACACGCCCGCTGAGGTTTGGGTGTGGAGCACGGCCCGAGCCTGGCTGGAGGTGTTTCCCGGGGTCACCGCCGCAGTGGGTGGGTTTCTGCTGCTGGTTTCCGGAAACCGCGCCACCGCCATGTTCGGCGGCTGGCTCGCGGTGATCGCCGGCGCCTGGTTCGTCGTCGGTCGCACGCTGTCATCGACCTTGCGCCTCGGCGACGTCGGCCAGCCCATGGCAGCCACGGACGCCAAGCGCGCCGTCATCGAGATCGCATACTTTTCCGGGCTGGGCGCGTTGATCGTCTTCGTCGGTGGAGCGGTGCTGGCGCGAGTGACGATCCGGACTGCGCGTGACGTCGAGTTGGCCCAACGGGCCGCCGAACTCCAAATGGCCGCGGCCTCAGGCACTTTCGACGCTTTCGCCGAGGCCGCCCGCACCGAGGTGCTGACTCCCGCGTCCAGACGCCATCGGCGTGAAAGCAAGGGGGGCGTGTTCCGCCGGAGCAGCGCCGGCGCGCCCAGCCACTGAACAAGTCTTGACACGATCGGCCTCAGCTTTACATCCCCTGCCCTATCTGTC
>NZ_JBAPRN010000230.1:0-3080 GCF_049281135.1 Mycobacterium sp.
ACCTACAGGGGTACCGGCGGCAGCGACGCGTTGAGATTCAGGCTCGCCTGAATGTGTTCCAGCGCCGCGGTGAAGGGAGCGACAAGCTCGTCGGGCAGTGGCTCGAAGAACAATTTCTTCACTAACATCGCGTGACCGGGCGCGGCGTCGACCATGGCGTCCATGCCTTTCTTGGTCAACACCGCATCGGTCGCCCTGCCGTCTTCGGTGGACTGTAGGCGCTTGGTGAGGCCACGCTCGCTCAACCGCCGCAGGTGGTGGGAGAGCCGGCTGCGTTCCCAGCTGATCAAGGCAGCAAGATCGGTAACCTGCATCTTGTGTTCCGGCGCACTGCTCAACGCGTTGAGTACGTGATAGTCGGGCAACGAAAGATCGCTATCACGCTGCAACTGGCTGTTGATTTCGTAGTTCATCCGGAACTGGACACGCATGAAGGCAACCCACGCGCGGATTTGTGACGGAGACAGCCACGGACTGTCACCGGCTGGTGAGCGGCGAGGACGCGGCATTTCACGCTCTTTCTGCTGGACTGTTCATGTTTATTATCCGCGATCGTGTCTGGTAAAACCAGACAGCGCCTCACAGGCCGCTTAGCGTCGTACCGCTCGGAGGTACCAGAACGCCATTTCGACTTCGGTGCCGTCCAGTTCGCCGGGAAGGGTTGCAGGTTCCAGCGACGTGATGTCCCAGCCGGCGGCGCCGAGGACGTCGCGCAGCGTCTCTTCGGACACCGCAGGCCGCCAGTCCTCACCGGCCGGATTGGCGTCGGAGAAGCAGCTGAGCAACAGGGTGGCGCCCGGCCGGGTGGCCCGGTGCACCGCGACAACGTAACCACGTCTGCCGTCGTCATCGAGGCTGTGGAACAGGCCGCTGTCGATCACGGTGTCGAACGCGTCGGTGTAGCCGTCGAGCTTGGTGGAGTCGGCCACCGCGAACTTCACCTCAACACCCGCGTCCTTGGCCCGCTGCTGTGCCGTCATCAGAGCGGTGGGTGAGATGTCCAGCGCGGTCACGCTGTAATCCTTCTTGGCCAGATAGATGGCGTTGTCGCCGAGCCCGCAGCCGATGTCGAGCACATCGCCGTGGACCCAGCCGCGGGTTTGCCACTCGACGATGCTCTCACTGGGCGCCTTGTTATCCCACGGTGGTGTCGTCATCGCCGCGAAGCCTTCGGCCGGGCTTTCGCCACGGTAAAGCGCATCGAAATCAAAGTGCTGCGATCCAGAGGATCCTTGCGAGGAAGTCGAACCTGTCTTAGTCATGGCAACAACAGTAATAGCTTTACTTGATATATCAAGCAATATGAGGGGCGGAACAACTTCTCCTCGATAGTCTCACCGCGTGGTTAAACTACCTGACTATGAGCTTGAAGATCGGTTATGACGGTATCGACACCGCGATGGACTCGCTCGTCACACCGTTCGCTGTCAGCGAATTATAGGTGATACATCATGTATTTTTGCTACCGTGGGGCTCATGCCCAAAGCAATTCAGTTCGATTCGTACGGCGACGTGGACGTCCTCGAGGTCCGCGACGTGCCCCGGCCTGTTCCGCCAGCCGGTGAGGTTCTCGTTGAGGTCAGAGCGGCCGGCATCAACCCCAGTGAGGCGGTGATCCGAAGCGGTGCCCTGGCCGACCAGTTCCCCGCCACGTTTCCCTCGGGTCAAGGTAGCGACTTGGCGGGGGTGGTGGCCGAACTGGGCTCCGGCGTCGGCGATTTCGCCGTGGGCGATGAGGTGATCGGCTTTTCCATGCGCCGGTCCAGTCACGCCGAATATGTGACCGTACCGGCGATCCAGTTGACCGCCAAGCCATCCGGCGTTTCTTGGGAGGTGGCCGGCTCGCTGTTCGTCGCAGGCGCGTCTGCCTATGCCGCAGTGCGCGCGGTGCACCTCGAAGCGGGTGAGACGGTCGCGGTCGCGGGTGCCGCAGGCGGTGTCGGTTCGATCGCTGTTCAGCTCGCGCGACGCACCGGTGCCACTGTCTTAGGCATCGCCGGACCATCCAACGATGCCTGGCTCGCCGACCGCGGCGTGGTCCCGGTCAACTACGGTGACGACCTATCCGCCCGGCTGCGTGCCGCGGCACCGTCGGGACACATCGACGCCCTGCTGGATTTCTTCGGCGGCGGATATGTCGCCATGGCGGTCGAGGACCTCGAAGTGGCACCCGAGAAGGTCGACACCATTGCTGATTTCGCCGCCGTCGAGCGGTTTGGGGTCTTGTCTGCAGGTGGTGCGGACGCGGCGACGGCAGCAGTGGTCGCCGAGCTGGCCGACCTCGTGGCCCGAGGTGAATTGCAGGTGCCGATCGCCGGAGTGTTTGCGCTCGACGACGTGCGGGACGCCTTCCGGCAGGTCGAGCAGCGGCACACCCGCGGCAAGATTGTGCTGAAAATGGTTGACGGGCAATAGGTCCGGCTACGAGATATAAGTCAGTACGAGGAGAAGCAGATGAGCGACGGCAATGACTTCAACGCGCGAAACATCGCGGAATTCCGCGCCAATCATGGCCGTGTCGGCGGACCTTTCGAGGGCGCGCCGATGGTCATCGTGCACACTAAGGGCGCAAAGAGCGGTCAGCCGCGGACCAGCATCATGATGTATCTGGCCGACGGTGAACGGTTCCTTGTGTTTGCGTCGAACAATGGTCGCGACGATAACCCCGCCTGGTACTGGAACCTGAAGGCCAACCCCGACACCCGCATCGAGGTCGGCGACGACATCGTCGAAGTACATGCCTCTGAGCTGCGAGGCGCCGAGCGCGACAACAAGTACGCCGTTCAGGCCCAGCGGTATCCGGGATTCGCGGACTACGAACGCCAGACGTCGCGGACCATCCCAGTTGTCGCACTCACCCCTACGGGTGGGGCGAAGAAGCGCGACTGACGCCGGCGCCTCACAGGGCCATACTCAGCGCACCAACCAGGATCATGGCCGCGCCCGCGACCCTTCCGCTCACGTCACCGAAGGGGATCGTCTTCTCCAGCAAGACAAATATGGCGATCGCCGCGATCCATAAGAGGTTCATCACGCCGCCGACGAACAGCAATGCCATCAGTATCCAGCAGCAGCCCACG
>NZ_JBAPRN010000231.1:0-7076 GCF_049281135.1 Mycobacterium sp.
GGATGACCCTGCGCGCGGCTTTGAGCCACTTCGTAAATGGTCGCGCGACCCTTCGTTGCACAAAACGCTGTTATTGATATTGCGTGGCGAAAACGGCTATTAAATTCTGAATCGCGGCGTCCTGAAATGCTTGCGTACACCTGCCTGGGTACCGATACACTTCAGGCACGATTCGCGAACAGGAGGGTTGCCGTGAAGAACAGGGTCGCCTTGATCGCTGCGGCCGCACTGATTATCGGCGGCGGCGCAGCCTGCTCATCCAAGCCCGTGAAGCGAGCACCCGGGACATTGATCCCCGGCACCGCGCAGCTCACTATCGACGGCAAAGAACTCCCTCCGGCCGGGGCGGAATGTGCGCCACCAGAGGAATACTTGACCACGATAACGACCGGCAGCGAGGCTTCGGGCGTGACGGTAATGGTGTCTGACAAAGGGAAACTCGCCGCTGAATTTGTCCGGATCCGTAACCTCAATGGCGTTACCGGTGACTACGACCGGCACCTGGGAGGCGACGCCACCGTCGCTCTGACCGAGAGCACCTACCACATCGCCGGGACCGCATTCGGTTATGGCCCGACATCGCACGTGCCCACGACGCACTCGTTCACCATCGAGGTGGCGTGCTGACGTGGCCGCGTGACGCCACCTGAACCGGATCGATGAACGTTGGCGCGTTGCCGGCGGCTACCTGATGTTCGAGGCCAGGTCGCCTGACATCGCGCCCAGCTGCTGGCTCCACGACCCCCAGTCGTTAGCGCCGCCGCCCCCCAGGTCGAAGTGGCCGTTTTTTCCGCCGGCTGAGCGGTAGTAAGCGTAGAAATCCCGGGCGGTGCTTTGCCAGATATCTGCTTGGCCGCCCGTGCCCACCGCACCATCGTCGCTCGGGCTCCCGCTGTGCGGGTTGTACACCCACAGTCGGGTGTTCTGGTCAGCGAGAAGCTGAACGTGCGCGTTCGGGGAATGCCACTTCCACCGGCCGAACTGGGGAGACCCCCACATGTTCGCACTGTCGACGCCACCGTCATTCTTCAGAACGGCCCGGACAGCACCGTCCACCGAGGTCCTTTCGGGAGCGAGCACTCCCGACAGCGATCCGGCGTAGCGAAACCGATCGGGGTGAAACGTGGCGAGCGCGACCGCCGCGTAACCGCCTTGCGCGGCGCCGACTGCACCATGTCCGCCGGGCGCTAATCCCTTGTTGGCGGCCAACCAGTCCGGTAGCTCGCTCGACAGGAACGTGTCCCACTGCTTGCTGCGGTCCTGCTCCCAATCGGTGTACATGCTGTAAGCGCCGCCGGCGGGCGCGACCACCGAGATGCCCTTACCGCCAAGCGTATTCATCGCATTGCCCGCGGTTACCCAGTTGCTCACGTCGGGGGCGGCGTTGAACGCGTCCAGGAGGTACACCGCGTGCGGCCCACCGCCCATAAAAGCCACCGGGATGTCGCGGCCCATCGCCGCCGACGGCACCATCAGGGACTCCATGCCCGCCGCATTGGCCACTGGGGCGCGACCGGCCGTGGCGGTGATGTCCCACATCGCGACGACGAGCATGGCAGCGCAAAGAATTCGGAGCCGCTTCGACAGAACTCTCACATCACCCTCGTTCGCTTATTGCCTGATGATTACTGAAACATGCAATTCCAGAATAGTGAACCACTCCTCACGGCGGCCCGGCAAGGTGCGACAAGCCCGACTAGCGGCGAAAACGTGGGGATGGCGCAAGCGGGCTGAAGCGGTGTCCTGCCCGCACCCGACGCATCGGCCGGTTACGCGAACGAGCTTTCGCTCGACCCGTCTACCGCATAAGCTGCAGGGGTTGGTTTGAGCGTAATTTGCGCACTGTCGATGTTGGACGGAAGGTTGGTAGATGGATCAGAACCCTGACTACGACATGAGCGACGAGTTGGAATACGGCTTCGCAGCGTTCGCTTTCCTGCTCAGGGGCAATTACCCACCGCCCTATTACGGATCAGACTAGCGAGCTCAGACGCCACGGTCATTTGCTGCCGCGGCGCCCCCGCATGCAGCGCTGATCGACGAGCCAAGATTGCGCGCAAGGGGGTCTTCGCGGCCGGAGGGGCTGAGGCCGCGATGCAAACTGTAGTCTTCAGGATGGCCGATGCCGGCCGCGCGAGGTCTGGCGACTCCGCCACCGCCACCGCCACCGCCACCGCCGCGCCATGAGGCGAGAAGTACCGGCCATTCAGTAATTCGGGTCGTTGGGCCACGTGTCATATAGCCGCGGCCCAACGTCGGGCTAACACAGTTGTCATCGACCAAGGCGCGCCCGATACGGATTTCAGACGCAATGGATACTGTAGAGTGTGAACGATCGTTCTTAGCCGATCGCACAACGGCGTCGATCCGAGGAGCGCAACCATGACGCTACCCGCCCAAAGTCGCATCGGCGTGTCGCTGCCGATGCTCAATCAGCCCTACGAGCGCTACGCCGAGTTCGCCGCGCTCGCCGAAGACGCGGGTTTCGATTCGGTGTGGGACTACGAGTTCTACCGCAATCCGTTTATTACCCACGCACTGAACGCACGGGCCACCTCCCGAATTCAGCTGGGCACCGGGATCGCGACCGCTGCGCCCCGCACCCCCTACGAGATGGCCAATGCCGCCGCCGATGTCGATGAGCTCTCCGGCGGACGAACCCTTCTGGGTCTCGGCACCGGCGGCGCGGGCTGGATGGAGTGCTTCAACGGCACCGACATCGACCGTCCGCTGACCCGCATGCGCGAATACATCCACGTGGTGCGGCAGCTCTGGCGGCATTTCGAGACCGACGAACCGTTCGACTTCCAGGGCAAGATCTACCGCGCATCCAGCCCGCCCCTTAACCCGTGGGGCACCCGCAGCCTGGTGCGGCCCCAGATACCCATCTATCTGGCTGGATTGAAGGAGCGAATGCTTCGACTGGCCGGTGAAGTGGCCGACGGTGTGGTTGGCTTCCTGCCCACACCGACGTTCATCCAACAGCACGTTCTTCCCAACGTGGCCGCCGGCGCGGCGAAAGCGGGCCGAGACCCGTCGGACATCGAGGTCACCGCGTTGGTGATCTGCAGCGTATCGCGCGATCGAAACGAAGCGCTGCGACGTGCCCGCATCAACGTCGGCAACTACGTGGCCTACCCGGTGAGCTCGACGGTGATCGAATTCATGGGCCTACAAGAGGATCGCGACCACGTGCTGAAGCGGCTTCTTGGCGAGGGACCCGCGGCGCTGGCCACCGCCGCATCGGATGCGCTGGTGCGTGCCTTCTCAATCGCGGGCAACCCGGATGAAGCGGCCGAACAACTCGCCGCCTATGACGGCGTGCTGCCACACATCGTCTTGCACACACCGTATGTGCCACCGATCGATCAAGCGTCAAGCGAGGACGCGTTCCGGTCAATGGTGCACGCCTTCGCGCGCGCCAGCGCGTGACTCCCGCGTTGAATATCCGTGCACCATCTGTGATGTGGAGGTAAGGATGAATCGAACTGTTCACAAGTTCTGCGCGTGGAGCGGCACGCTGTGCCTGGTTAGCATGGCAATCGGCTTCATCCTGATCGCCGGATTCGTACCCACCCGGTCTCCGGGTCAAAACGCAGTCGAGACAGCGCAATTCATCATCGGACACCGGGACAGGATTCGGTGGGGGATGATCTTGTGCATGTTCTCGGCGTCACTGTTGATGCCGTTCACGGTGTCGATGGCGATTCACATGCGCCGCATCGAGGGTCGGTTTCCGGCACTGGCCATGATCGAGTTCGGGTCGGGCGCTCTGTTCGTCCTGGAATTCATCTACCTGATTTTCTTCTGGCAAACAGCGACTTTCCGCGTCGACCGTGCGCCCGAACTCATCCAACTGCTCAACGACATGGCATGGATTCCGTTTGTGGGCATCACGGCCACGGCGGCGACGCAGGTAGTCTGCTTCGGCATCGCCGTGCTGATAGACCGGCGCGAGCGCTCGATCTTCCCGCGCTGGCTGGGCTACTACAACCTTTGGGTCGCGCTGATGTTCACCCCCGGCACCTTCAACGTTTTCTTCCACAACGGTCCGCTCGCCTGGAACGGCATCATCGCCTGGTATCTGCCGCTGGCGGTGTTCGCTACGTGGATGATCATCAACCCGATCTACCTGTCCAAAGCCGTCGACAGTATGGATTGGGACGCGCTCGTGCCAACCGAAGCCGCGCCCGCCGACGGCGCCGAGCTCACCCGGTTGCGGGCCGACGTCGACCAGCTGCTGGCCCGGGCCGTGCGCTAGCGGCATGGGACCTGGGCTGGCCCGGGCCGCGCTAACCGGTCGGATCGCTTACCACGTCGCCAAAGAGCGAATCACCAATCCGCGCCCCGTCACATTGCGGGAGGTCCCGCCGACACCCGAGCATCTCACCAACGCATGGCTGACGCTCGCCCTTTGCGGGGGCATACCCGGCGCGAAAGTTCTGGACCACGAACTCGGTCCGCGAAACGACGGAACATCGTCACGACGAACGTTGCGGGTGATGTTCAACGACGCCGGCAGCGAAGCCGGGCTCACCGAGCGGCTCTTCACGAAGTCCGGGCCCGGATTCATGAGGCGGCTGGTGTCGGCTGCGGTAGGGCTGGGCGTGACCGAGTCGGCGTTCTACGCGCAGCTGCGCCCGGAATTGGTGATCGAGGCGCCAACTACTCAGTACTCGGCCTACGACCCGCTTACCAACCGCCAGCTGCTGATCATCGACGACGTGTCGCACACTCGCGGAGCGCATTTCGGTAATATCCTCACGCGTCAGCTCGAGCGCGAACAGGCCGAGCAAATGATCGACACACTCGCGGCGCTGCACGTCCAATTCTGGAATACATTACCGCGCAAGCGTTTCGGCCAGTGGCTGCTCGACTCGTATGAGTGGATGGCGCGGCTGAACATCACCATCAACGCGCAGAAGCGAATCCTGGTGGGTTTCGTGCGCGCCCGTGAGGTGATACCGCCCAGGCTTTACCGCCGGAGCATCGAAGTGCCGGACACGCTGATGCGATCACTGAAGATCAATATCGCCGGCCCGCAGACGTTGCTGCACGGCGACGTGCATCCCGGCAACTGGTATGTGACCGGCGACAACCAGATGGGCCTGTATGACTGGCAGTGTGCAGTGCGCGGGGGATGGGCCCGTGACATCGCTTATGCGCTATCCACGCATCTGACCGTCGAGAACCGACGTGCCTGGGAGCGAGACTTGGTGGCCCGCTATTGCGACCGGCTGACCGAGGCCGGCTGCCGAATCCCCGGGGAATCATTTCTGGCGTACCGACAACAGATGCTCCATGCGATGTTCATGTGGCTGGTCACCATTGGACGCTACTCACTGCAGCCCGAGATGCAGCCCAGGGATGTCACGCTCGAGAGTGTGCGCCGAACCTGCCAGGCGGCAGAGGATCTGGAATCGCTGGAGGCGATCGCGGCACACAATCGCGAATCGTGCGTTTCCGGGCGAGCGATCAAAAAGGTCAGTTTCCGCCGCGAGACTTTGAAAGGGTCCAAGCATGTCCAAGACGGTTGAAGTCGGCGTGAATTACTGGCCCAGCCGGTACCTGCCGCCACAGGCCGGCGCCGAGGTCGCCAGCCAACTGGAAGCCACCGGCGTCGTTGATTGGTTCCAGACCTGGGATCAGCTGGTGAGCTTCGTGCCGCAGGCGCTGTGGCGAACCGACGTCACACCTATGGCGCGGTTGAGCGGCGACTGCGACTCGTATTACAACGCAAGCATGGTGGCGCTGCTGGCCGCAAACGCCACCAGTCGGCTGAACATCACCACTACGCTGGATGCGGTTCGCAACGGTCCGGCCGAGCTGCTCCAGCAGATGCTGACGTTGGCCGCGGCGACCGAAGCCAATGTCGCACTCCAGTTCGCGGCTGGTGAGCTCAAGCAGTGTAAGCCGTTCGGCTGGAAGCGCTCCCAGGGCTTGGCACGCATGGAGGACATCTTTGTGATCGTGCGTAAGCTGCTTGCATCCGACGGCCTGATCAGCCACGAAGGCAAACACTGGACCTACGAGGGCGCCTGGATCGGCGGTCATTTCCCGAAGGTCCCTAAAATCTGGGCGCTCGGTGGTGGCCCGCAGCTGATCGACATCGCCACGTCCCATGCTGACGGGTTCATCAGCATGGTCCCCAGCGCCTTCGTCAGCCACGATCAATGGGGCGTGCAAGTGCGTGAAATACGCGAGCAACTCGAGCGCAAGGGACGCGATCCGGAGGCCTTCACCTGTGGCTTCTGGCCGTTCGTCGTCATCTATCGCAACGACGACCAGCGTGAGCGCCTCCTGTCAAATCCGATCACCAAGTGGATGACCGCAGCTTTCGGCAGGCTCCACCACGGCGCGTGGAAAGCCGAGGGAATCGATCTCATCTTTCCCGAGGACTGGCATTACGCGCTGAAGATGCTGCCGCATCAAATGAGCCGGGCCGAGGTTGACGACGTGGTGGGCCGCGTGACCCCGGAGATGATCGAAAAGTCCTGGCTTATCGGAACACCGGAAGAAGTCGCCGCCCAGTTGCAGCCCTGGGTGGAAGCCGGTGCCGATTACATCGCTCCGAGCGATCTGGCGCCTGCGATCATGGAGCCGGAAGAACAGCCCGAGGTCTTCCAGACCATGATCGAGCTCTGCACCCAGCTGCATCGGCCGCACGGCGAGCGGATCTCGAGTGACGCTTAGTTTTCGGTGGCGCCGGCCATGAGCGCCGCCGCCTGGTGAACGATTACTTGCGGCGCGCCATGGCGAGTCGCACCGCGAAGGCAATTCGGTGTCGACGCTGCCCGGGCTGCCGGTTGCCCGCATGGTGGACTTCGTCGCGATCACGACTTCCCGCGGCGCCGATGCCGGACCGGCGGCAAGCTCCCGAGTGGCCACCACAGGATTATCGGCGACCTCGAGCGCCCAGGCCGTGGCTGAGGGCGGCGTCGGCGTCAGGCCCATCCCGAACAACAGCGCAGCGCGCGCCAACTGTGGTCTGACGGCGCGCCGCAGCATCCACATCATGCGTCACAAAATCAACTCGACTCTGAGCGATCGTTCACGACAACGACGTTCGTTGACGA
>NZ_JBAPRN010000232.1:0-6362 GCF_049281135.1 Mycobacterium sp.
CGTCGCCCCCTGATCCGAGCACCGCCCGCGCGGCCCCGATCACGGTGGTCAACACCGGCTGCTCCGCGGCCGCCTGGCGCAACGCGCGGAGCTCGCTCACCTGTGCCGCGGCCAGCTCGGCGTAGAGCTGCTCTAAACGTGCACCGTAGGCATCTTTGAGTTTGGGCCGCAGATTCTTGCCGACCCCGGACAGCAAGCCGTTAACCGCGCTGAATGGTTCGGTCTCGATCAGAAAGTCGGCGGGCACCTCATAGGACTGCAACTCGGCGGCCGTCGCGGTCTGCTGCAGCGATTCCCGTAGCGCGGCCTTGAGCGCATCGGTGTCGTCACCAAATTGCGAAAACGCTTCATCGGTGGGGACGAGCACCGCCAGCAGGTAGGAGCGTTCGCTGTTGCCGTAGACGAAGACTTGCCGCACCAGGGGTGCCGCGCTGAACGCGGCTTCCAAGTTCGCGACGGCCACGAACTCACCGTTTGCGAGCTTGAGGACGTTTTTGCGCCGATCGACGTAGACCACATGATCGGGTGCGATTTCGGCCATCACGTCACCGGTGCGGTAGTAGCCGTCTTCGTCGAACGCCTCGGCGGTGACCTCGGGGCGCTTGTAATAGCCGGGTGTGCTGTTCTCCGATTTGACCAGAAGTTCGCCACGTGGATACGGCTTGTCGGTGGTGAAGTATCCGAGCTCGGGGACGTCGATGAGTTTGTAGTCGATCACCGACGGGCGGACGATGATGCCGTCACGGGTCACCGGGACGACTTCGGTCAAGCCATAAAGGTCGCCCACGTACACGTCGAGGCACGTCTCCAGGAATGCCTTCAGTTCCGCGGCCAGCGGGGCGGTGCTGACCGAGGTGCGCAGCACCCGGCCGCCGAGCTGCTGGTCCCGCAATTCGAGGGCGGCTTCCTGCTCGGCGTCGGCGAAGTCGGCGCCCTCCAGGCTGATCCGGTCCACCGCGGACCGGTAATGCTGAAAGAGCATTTCGACAACCCTGGGCACCAGCAGCAAATCAGTCGGTCGCACCAGCGCCCAATCGTCGAACAACGTCGACAAGTCCGATTCGGCAACGAAATAACTGGTGCCGCCGTTCAAAAAGGCCGCCGCCAACGGCATCCGCCCGGCGATGTGATTCAGCGGCATGAAGTTCACGTTGAACACCGGGTGGTCAGTCTCAAAAAGCGATGAGGTGTAGATCCTGGCCAGCGTCCGTTCGGTGAGCATCGCGCCCTTAGGCGCCCCGGTGCTGCCCGATGTGTAGAGGATCATGGCCAGCCGCTGGTCGGTGTCTTCGGTGTTGAGCGGTTCGGGCGGAAGTTCTCGACCGCGCCGGATGACCTCGTCCAGCGTGCTCACCACGATCGACCTGCCGGCGTCGTGCAGGCGCTTCTTGGCGCGGGCGAGGTTATCGCGGTGGTCATCGGCCTGCGACTGGTAGTCGAACACCACGAGATGGCGCAGCGACGCACTCTGCAAAGCCGATTCGACGGCCAGATCCAGATATGCGGCGCCCGCGGCGAGCACCCGCGGCTCGATCTCATCGATAATCGGTTTCAGCACCGATGGCGGGGCGCTGTGTTGCAGCGGCACTGACACCAGGCCGAGATAGGCGCACACCAGCTCGACAGTCAGATAGCTCGGCCCGGCGAAACCCACGGTGGCAACGAAGTCTCCGGGATTCACCGGAGTCGTCTCATCCCGGCGCCACGCCGCAGCGACCGCCCGCACCCGCGTCCACAACTCGCCGTAGCTGATGGTTTCGAAACTGGGCACTGGCCGCGTGTTGGTGCGGCCGGTTCCCGGATCGACTACCAGCTCTCTGGCCCGCTGCCCGAGTGCGGGCCTATCCGCGTAGCCCTCGACGAGCGTCTCTATGACCTCGGCAAGCCGAAGTCCGGGCCTTTGTGCGGCATCGATGACGTCGTGCAACGGGTTCGCCGCCGCGAACTGGCGGTCGGAGGCGTAGAGCTCGGCAATACGACGTTCCCGTCGCTCTGCTTGTGCGCCGTCGAAATCTGGCGGATTGGTGATCTCGGTGTGGGCGTCGGTAGTCATATGCAAGGCCCCCTCCGTCTGATAATCCAACTCATCGTTAAACAACGAGGACCACGCACGTGATCCGGTGCAGCGGTGTGATGGCCGACACACTATGGGCTCCCGACTGATCACTGGTGGTCGGCTGATGCTCGTGCTGGGCGGAGCATCAGGCACCCGCGACCGCACCTACATCGGGCAGCGCACAGTGCAAGTGCTAGTGCCGAACTCGAAGTCGGGCGTTTGGCCGCTTTGGCCAATCATGCCGGAACTTCCTGTGGCGTAGGCGGTTCCCCGGATCGCGTAATGGCGCGGCTGATTGTATCTGTGACGAGGTCTGGGGCGTCATGGAGGATCATGTGTCCGGCGCCGGGCTCGTGCACGAGGATGGCCCGGGGGATGCCGGCGGCCAGATCGTGGGCATGCGCGGGCGGGGTGAGCTTGTCAGCTCCACCAGCGAGGACGGTCGTGGCGGCGGCGATAGCACCAAGCGTGTGGTATTGGTCGTAGTTCCGCAGGCTGGGAAGGAACCCGACTTTGGTCGGCAATGGGGTTGCGTTAAGGCTCGCGGCGGATACCGCGGCGAGAGCACCGTTGCCTGCCGCGTATCCGGCACATCTCGTCAGGGCGGGCCACAGCGGGCGGGCGAGGGCCCGAACTATCTCGTCGGTCATCGAATGCGGCGTGTGCTGCACGAGCGCGTGGACGATCTTCGCGGCGGGGGTGGCCAGGAGCCGGCCGAGGCCTCGGTTGGCGAGTTTGCCTGCAGCAGTGGCGACGAGGACAAGCGATTCCGGCTCAACGGGGCGATCACTGGCGCTCCGGGCGAGGTAGGCCAGGGCTGTCATGCCACCCATGGAGTGTCCTGCGAGGGTGAGTGGGCCTTCAACGCGAAGCGCTATGAGGAGCGTGGCCAGATCGTCGGCGAGCTGCTCGATGCGGTAGGTGTGCATGGGCGCGTCGGCGGAGTCGCCATGGCCGCGATGGTCGTAACTGATGATCCGAATGTCATTGCCCCACTTACAGATCAGCTGAGCGATCTGAATATCCCACGACGATTGGTCTAAGCAAAGGCCATGCAGAAGGACCACAGTGTGGTCAGGTGCGCGAGACCCATAGTCACGCACGGACAGCCGCACACCATCACCGGCAGCGATGATCCGAACGCGGCCGAGAGGCGGGCGGTCTCGCCGGATTGCCGCGCCGGGCTGCGTTCGCGCGGAGCCACTTTCGCCGCTATCTGGCGATGCCCAGGACCGCCTATCCGGCGCGCTCACGCTGTCGCCGATCGTCCGTAGAGGTGGGCGATTAGCTCAACCCACTCACGAGCGTTCTGCCGGTTTCCTAGCTGAAGGTGCGGCGGGACCAGGCGGGAATGCGACCGGCCGCCAGCTTCGGCCACAGTGGCACTGATATAGATCAGCCAGTATGGGCGGCCTGCCGGCTTGAACGCGCCGCAGATCTCTGCCCGATCCATTCCGAAAGCGCTTATCCGCTCACCACCGTCGTCGTCGAGACACGTGATGACTCGATGCAAGTCGGCGACGGTCGATGTCATCTCCCACTCCTCCTGTACTTTGGGCTCATCATCAGCCGTCTGGGGTAGCACCCGCATCCGCCGGCGCACAGTGCAACTGGCTACTCGGGTAGCTGGCCAGTCAGATGACTCGGACCGGCGGCTCAATGGATAGGACACGGTCGGGCGGCTTGCACGGTTCAATGCCGAGTTTGATGAAGCATCGCCATGCCCCGTGGGGGAGCGACGGACTTGTCTGCTGCGCCGCACCATTGGCGCCAAAGTCTATGGTGCGATTGACGATTGGCTTCGGATTATCAGAAAGCCGGCGCGGGCTGTCACGTCGACACACCGTCAAAAACGAAGAACGTGACGACCCCATGTGCGGTTCGTAGCGCGACACAGGCTGATTCGAGGCGGCACCATATTTGGATCGGTGGCACCGTCACTCACCCTGAAATTTCACGCGTGTTCGGGCTGCACCATCCCCGCGGTTTTGGCCAGCCAGTTGGGCGCGAGCACCGACAGTCCGGTGGCTGCGGCGGTTGCTCCCACGACACCCGTCCACGCGACCGGGCCCAGCGGCGTGCAGCCGAAGAAGTGGCTGACGCCCGGCGTCTGGACGATCGCCACCAGCACCGCCGAACTGCCCAGCGCGGTCGCGACGACGAGCGGGCTGTGCCGCCGGGTGAGCAGCGTCTGCGCCAGCTGCGTGGTCACCAGAGCGGTCAATCCCATTGTCGAGGTGCGCCTTTCGGTGCCAGGGGTCCAGCGGCCGATGGCCCAGGCCGCGGTCGCGCCGGCAGCAGTTACGGCCCCCCGGGTGACGATCTGACGCATGAGCGGTACATCCAGCGACGGCGTCGGCCCGGTCAGCACCGACCGCTGATAGGCGCGGCGGGCCTCAAACGCCTCTTCCACGGTGTCGTATTCGTCGGCGTCGGGTTCTTCCAACTGCGGGGTGACCGCGACCGCCAGCGCCGGGAACATGTCGGTCAACAGGTTCACCAGCAGCAGTTGGCGGGTGCCTACCGGCGCCCGCCCGCTCCCCAGGGCCGTGCCGATGATGGTGAACAGCACCTCGCCAACGTTTCCGCCGACCAGGATCGTCACCGCGTCGCGCACACCGGCCCACATGCCGCGGCCCTCGACCAAGGTGTCGAGCAGCACGGTCAGGTCGTCGTCGGTCAGCACGATGTCGGCGGCGCCGCGGGCGGCCGACGAACCGCGACCGCTCACCCCGATACCCACGTCGGCCATCCGGATCGCGGCGGCGTCGTTGGCTCCGTCGCCGACCATCGCCGTCACTCGTCCGCAGCGCTGCAGCGCGCCGACGATCTGCACCTTCTGTTCCGGGCTGACGCGCGCGAACACCTGCACATCGGCGGCCAGCTTGGCGGACGCGTCCTCGTCGAGTCCGTTGAGGTCGGCGCCGGTGACCACTCGCGCATCGGCGGGTAGCCCCAGCTGACGGGCGATCGCCCGCGCGGTCACCGGGTGGTCGCCGGTGATCAGCACGACGTCGCGGTCGACCTCCAACAGCGCTTCGATCAGCGGGCGCGCTGACGGCCGTGCGGTGTCCGCCAAGCCGACGTAGCCGATCAACTCCAGATCGTGCGCGGCGGCATCGACGGCGTCGGCATCGGTGTCTTCGTCGTCTTCGGTTTCGTGGACCCAGCTGCGCTTGGCCACCGCCAGCACCCGCAGGCCTTGCTCGGCAAGGTTGTGTACCAACGACTCCGCGTGATCCTGGTCGGCCTGCGGGTCGTTGAACCGGCAGCGCGGCAGGATGACTTCCGGAGCGCCTTTGAGCATCAGCAGAGGCTTTGTCGGATCCGTGCTGAGCGTGCCGATCGAGGCGGCGAAGCCACGGCTGGATTCGAACGGGACTTCGGCGAGCAGGTTCCACTCGACATCGTCTTTGAGTGACGCCGCAGCTTTGACGATTGCCTCGTCGGTGGCGTGGGCATGCCCCTGGGCCTCGTGCGGCTGGGTCGTTGCGCGCGCGGCGGCCTGCAGAACCCGGGCGGCCGCCGGCTCGGCGACGCCGGGGAATGGGCCGTGCGGGTTGGTCGTCGCCGGTACTGCCTGCACCAGGCGCAGCCGGTTCTCGGTGAGTGTGCCGGTCTTGTCGAAGCAGACCGTGTCGACGCGGCCGAGCGCCTCGATGGTGCGGGGAGCGCGGACCAGCACGCCGCGGGTCGACAGCCGCTGGGCGGCGGCGAGCTGAGACAGCGTCGCCACCAATGGCAGACCCTCGGGAACGGCTGCCACAGCGATCGCGACGCCGTCAGCAACGGCCTGACGCAGCGACGCCCGCCGCAGCAACGCCAGACCCGTCACCGCGGCTCCACCGGCCAGCGTCAGCGGAAGCACCTTGCCGGTCAGCTCGCGCAGCCGCGCCTGCACGCCCGCGGACGACTCGACGTCGATGACGGCGGAGATCGCCCGGTGCGCGGCGGTGCCCACACCGGTGGCCACCACGATCGCCCGGGCATGGCCCGCGACGATCGTGCTGCCCTCGAACAGCATGCTGGCTCGCTCGGTGTCGGCCGCCGCCACCGGATCGACCTGCTTGTCGACCGGCAACGACTCACCGGTGAGCAGGGATTCGTCGACCTCGAGATCCTCGGCCACCAGCAGACGGGCATCGGCGGGCACCACGTCGGGAGCCGCCAAGTCGATGACGTCGCCGGGTCGCAATGCGGTGGCGGACACCGTCACCGTGCGTTCGGCGTTGCGGGCGGCCTCCAGCCGTCGTCGGGCGGTTGCCACCGTCGGCACCACGACTCGGCGCGCGAGTTGGTCCTGCTC
>NZ_JBAPRN010000233.1:0-5151 GCF_049281135.1 Mycobacterium sp.
CCACATGTCTGGTCGCGACGACATCGAGGGCGCCAGTCATCCCCGTCACGACGATCTTCATGCGCGGAATTTAGCGTTGGTTGCTGGCATAAAACTGAACCCAGTGAGCACATCGGACGCGCAGCGAGAAAGAGCGACACCGAGCGAGACCGGGGCGTGACGCGATGCACGACTTTCAAGTCCTCGGACCTCGGGTGCCGTTGAGCCAAAATTCGTGCAGTTCGGGCATGGCGGTGTCGTGGGTGATTTTCCAGTGCCCGTCCTGCTCGACGAGCATGATCGGGGTGGCCCAGGTGTGCTGGTAGCGATTTCCGCCGGTTTCCACCGTCGCGCCTGCGAAGTGGTTGGGAGCGGGTTGGACGTTGGTCACAATAAACGGAAGGGGAAGTGCCGGCCCTTCGATCACCTGTAGCTGATGGTCGAGTGTTGCGGCCTCCTCTGCAGTGAAAGGCGGCGTGATGACCTTGCCCTTGTTCGCCGCAGGAATGTTCGGGTCAGTCAACTCCTGCATGAGGCCGACGACTTGCTCGACGGTCGGGACGGGTCCGGTGCAGGGTGGCTGGTCGGGGTCTCCGTCTCCACAGTCCGCGTAAGCCGTTGCGGGCGAAACGATCAGCGCCGCCGCCAGCGTTGTCGCGACGAAGAGCTTGACCCAGCTCATGCGTCGCGTGCTCATCGGGCGAACCCTGGCACATACCGCCGTGGACTCTGCGTTGCCCGCCAGATCACGTCCAACTCGGCCACGGCGGTGTCGTGGGTGATCATCCAGTGCCCGCCTTGATCGACCAATACGACTGGGTGGGGATTGGTACGTTGCCAAGGGTTCCCGGTGATCTCCACGGTCGCCCCAGCCAAGTTGTTGGGCGCGGGTCGGATGTCGGTCACAACGAAGGGAAGCGGCAAAATGCCGCCGAACGTGCGCATCCGGGTCAGATGATTGTCGATTGTTGCAGCCTCGTCGGGGTCGAATCCGGGAGCGACGATGTCGGTCTTGCTCACAGCGGGAATGTCCGGGTCGGTTAGCTCGGCCATGATGGCAACCACCTGATCGACGGTGGGCACAGGACCAGTACACGCGGGTTGGTCGGATTCATCACAATCCGCGTAAGCCGTTGCGGGACTGGCTACCAGCGCGGCGGCGAGGGTCGTGGCAACAGAGAGCTTGGCACAGTTCATGGGCGGCTAGTCACTTAATAGCGGGAGGTATGTAGCGGGTGGCGTTGTACCAATACGCGTCTAGGGCGCTCATGGCGCTGTGGTGGGTGAGCATCCAGCGCCCACCCTGATCGGCCAGCACAACAGGCCCCGGCGGACTCCAGCTGCGAACTAGTGCTGGCCCCGAAGTCGATACGGTGGCCCCGGCCAGATTCGCTGGAGCAGGCCGGATGTCGGTCACATTGAAGTTGAGCGGCAGCGAGCGTCCGTCCATGCGACGAAGATGATCGTCGATGGTCCCGGCTTCGTCGGGCGAAAAGCCTGGTGTCACGATGTCGCCCTTATTCACCGCAGGGATGTTTGGGTCGGTAAGTTCGGCCATGATCGCGACGACTTGATCGACGGTGGGGACTGGTCCGGTGCAGGGGTCTTGGCCGGGGTCGCCGCAGTCGGCGGAAGCCTTTGCGGGACTGGCGATTAACGCGCCGGCGAGCACGGCGGCAGTGGCGGTCTTCATATGTCAGAGCACCGGGACGGCGTGAACTTCGTAGTGTCTGTAGGCCTCGCCTACCAAAAGCATTCCGGACTTCAGCGTGATCAGCCAGTGACCGTCCTGGTTGACCAACACGATCGGTCTGGGACTCGCCCAGGTTGAGTGCCCGTTCGCGTGAACACCCACGGTTGCGCCAGCAGTGTTATTCGGCGCTGGCTGAATATCGTTGACAGCGAAGTCGACCGGGAAAAACCCTGGACCGAGTGGGTTCCACCAGTTGTCCAAGAACCCGATGTTGTTCGGCTGAAAATCCGGAGTCACCACATCGTGCTTGTCCTCAGCAGGGATGCTTGGGTCGGTCAACCTGTTCAACAGGTCGGTGACTTGATCGACAGTCGGCACGTTGTCCGCGTGGGCTGTCGCGGGGGCGGCTAGTGATGCGGCGAGGATCATCGCTGAGGCAGCGGATTTCATAGACCTGGACTTAGATCCCATGCGGCCCACCAGCTTTCATACAGTCCACCAAAAATTGATACACCCGAGCGTATGCGGTGTGCTCGGTGATCATCCAATGCCCATTCTGATACGCCAACACGACGGGTCCGCTGCCAGATTTTAGTTGCCTCCACACGGGCGCGTTCGTGACGGTGGCCCCGGCCAAACTGTTGGGTGCGGGCTGAATGTCTGTCACGGTGAGATTCAACGGCAGAACATGTCGCGGTATCATTCCGTCGCTATTCATGTCATTCAGCATGGTGTCGAATTTCCCGGCTTGCTCATCGGTGAACGGGGGCGTGACGATGTCGCCCTTGTTCGCGGCAGGAATGTTCGGGTCGGTCAACTCAGCCATGATCGCGAGCACCTGATCAACCGTGGGCACGGGCCCGGTGCAAGGGTCTTGACCGGGGTCACCACAGTCCGCGTGGGCAGTCGCAGGGACAACTAATGCTGCGGCAAGGATCATCGCTGCGGCAATGGTTTTCATGGCTGCTGCCCCGGCGGTGGTGGCTCATCATCTTCACCCGGCGGTGGAGGTGGAACATCAGCTGGCGGCGCCGGTGGTGGGGGGCGCGTGCCCTGGTCTCGGTCACGCAGCAGCGGCCTATCCCAATGTTGTCCGTCAGTTGAACGGAACCATGACGAGCCCCAGCACCACGGCGGCGGCTCGTAGTTGAAGTTGGTGCGATAATGCGTGGCGGCCGCATAGCAAATGTTCACATAGGCGTGGGCTTGGCTCGGCAGCGCGACACCGACTACTAGTAATGCGGCGATAAGTGTTGCTGCAGCAATGATTTTCATGGCTGCTGCCCCGGCGGTAGCGGCGGAGTGTCATCCGGTGGCGGAGATTCATCGGGCTGCGGTAATAGCCTCTTGAATGCACCTCGGTTCGCGCAGTCCGCTGGGATGACGGTGTCCCGATTATCGCGGTAAAGTTGGGCGAGCTTATTGCATTCACCAATCCCAGTCGCCTGAATACGTGGCTGTGATGACACCCACCACGGCGAGACACCCAACAGCGCGGGAGCGACGATCACTGCTGCAGCGGTCAGCGTCGCCATCAACGTGGCTGCGCCGGCTATGCGCATGGTCATGGCGACGCCGGTGCTGGCGCGTCGGGGGCGTCATCCGATGGTGGAGCATCGCCAGGCGACGGCGGCGAGACAATTTCATTCCAAGCTGAGTTCGCACACTCTGGTGGGACCGGGGTGCCGAAATCCCGTTGATGCCGCGCAGCTCGATGGCAGTACGAAGGCCCGGTCTGTGGCTGCGTTGAAATCCACGATTCTGCGTGGCCCGGCAGCGCTTGATCGACGAGAAGTGCTATCGGTGCGGCCACACCAGCTAGTGATGCCGCGAGCAATATCGCTCTGGCAGCGGTGGCTCTTGATGTCTGGCCCATCTAGTTCCCCGTTGCATTCGGCGTGCTCATGCTTAAGAACACGCTGATTTGCTGAGAGTACCTATACGAATTCTCATACGTCGATCGTGCCAGTGAATTCCAAGCTCGGGCTCACGATATTCACAGACGTTGTTGCGCCCAAAGGGATGTCGGTGCCGTGCGGCTACACGCGGCAAGCCGACTCGGAGTCGATGACATCAAGGCCGCGCATGGTGGTGAGCGTGGCCGGTGGACACCCTGCCCGCAAGTCGCCTACTTTCAGGTCTCAATCAGGCGCTCACGGTGGGTTCCGGTACCGGCCAGCCCACCGGCATCGTGACCGCGCTTGCAGGCGGGGCCAGCGTGGTGAACACGGGTAGCAGCGGAGTCCTTGCGGCGTCTGACATTTACGTCGTCCAGAATGCGTTGGGTCCGCGCTGGCAGGCCAATGCCCGATGGCTCAGCAACCTCGTCGTCGCCAATAGCATCAGGCAGGAGGAGACCACCAACGGTGCGCTGAAATTCCCTTCGATGCAGGGAAATCCGCCGACGTTGGTCGGCCGGCCAACCCACGAGGCGTCGTTCATGGACATCACGATGCGGCCGGTAAGGATCTGCTGATCTACGGTGATTTCTCCAACTTCGTTGTGACGCAACGGGTCGGGGCCACCGTGGAGTTGATCCCGCACCTGTTCTGTCCCAACAACCTTCGGCCTACAGGCCAGCGAGGCTTGTGGATGTAGGCACGCTACGGCGCGGACTCGATCAACGACTCCGCGTTCCGACTGCTAATGGCTTAGGGAGACTTCTGCACGGTGCAGCAGCACTGAGCGACAACGAGCTAGATGCTGTTACCAGAGACGTACGGCGGCATGCGGGTGTGGGCGTTGTACCAGAAATGGTCCAGCATGGTCCACGCTGCATCGTTGGTGAGCAGCCAACGCCCATGCTGATCGGTCAGCACGATGTGTTGAGGGGCGCTTTGTTGATGGAAGATGCCGTTTGCCGTCACGGTGACGCCCGCGAAGTTGTTGGGTGCCGACACGATGTCGGTCACGACGAAGGGGTACGGCAACAGCCCCGCGGCATCTGATCGATGTAAATGGTCATCGACGGTTCCCGCTTGATCCGGCGAAAATGGTGGCGTAACGATGTCGCCCTTGCTCACCGCTGGTCGGTTAGGGTCAGTCAACTCCGCCATGATCGCGAGGACTTGATCGACGGTGGGGACTGGTCCGGTGCAGGGGTCTTGGCCGGGGTCCCCACAATCGGCGTAAGCCGTTGCAGGAAAAACTATTAACGCAGTAGCGAGCAAAGCGGCGGTGGCAGTGTGTTTCAGCACCTGGCTCCTAATTTTCGGATGGGATGTCGGGGTATTCCTGGACCCAGTGAAAACGGCTGCGGTACAAGGGCAAGCTGTCGAGGTCGAGACGACGCAGCGTCATCGTGACGTGGTGCCCGTCGATCTGCCCCGCCAGATTCAGCCGGTCACTGGCCGGCCGATCGACGGTCAGCGCTGCGTCGTTCAGGGTGATGGTATGCGCGTCGCTCGCAGCACTCCTGGTGACGATCACGTCGTCCATCGATTGGATGCTGAGTCGGTCGGGTTCGTCAATGACGAGGC
>NZ_JBAPRN010000234.1:0-4165 GCF_049281135.1 Mycobacterium sp.
CCCGTCAGCAATACCCGCGGATTCCCTATCCTGGGCCGACGTTTGGTGTCAGTCTGAACGGCATGACAGAAGCCGACGGGTTCGTAAACCATACGGTGGCGGGTCTCGCCGAGCCGCAACCGATGTACAAGGCGTTGCGCGAGTCGACGCCCGTGTTCCGGGCGCCGGACGTGGTCGTGCTCAGCCGGCTGGCCGATATCGAAATGGCGCTCAAGCACACCGAGTTGTTCTCGTCGAACATGGATGCCGTCGACCTGGGCAACATCCGGCCGCTGATTCCGCTTCAGATCGACCCGCCCGACCACGCGAAGTACCGCCGAATCCTCGATCCGCTGTTCACGCCGCGGGAGATGGCCCGGCGTGAACCTGGCGTGGCCCAGTTGGTGAACGAGATGATCGACCGCTTCGTCGATCGCGGCGAATGCGACTTCCACGAGGACTTCGCGGTACCCCTGCCATGCACGGTGTTTCTGCAGTTGCTTGGCCTGCCGCTGGAAGACCTGGACCAATTTCTGGAGTGGAAAGACGGGGTGATCCGCCCGGAGGGCGCCGAAGGTTACGAAGGCCGCCACGATGCCTCCGCGGGGGTAGCGCAACAGATCTACGACTATTTCGAGCGCGCCGTCGACGACCACATCGCCAGCCCCCGCGACGACGTGCTCTCTTCGCTGATCGCGGCCAGGATCGAGGGAGAACCGCTGACCCGCCACGAGATCCTCGACATCTGTTTTCTTTTCCTGATCGCCGGGCTCGACACGGTGACCGACTCACTGGACTGTTTCTTCGTTTACCTCGCCCGGCATCCCGATCATCGTCATGAGCTGGTCGAGCAGCCCGACATCTTGCCGGGTGCGATCGAGGAGTTGTTGCGCTGGGAGACACCGGTACCCGGTGTCGCGCGAGTCGCGATGCAAGACGTCGAGGTGGGCGGCTGCCCGATCAACAAGGGGGAGCGGGTCAGCCCGTTGCTGGGTGCGGCGAACACCGACCCCGCCGAGTTCC
This sequence comes from Mycobacterium sp., assembly GCF_049281135.1. GTDB lineage: Bacteria > Actinomycetota > Actinomycetes > Mycobacteriales > Mycobacteriaceae > Mycobacterium. The sequence goes on from NZ_JBAPRN010000234.1 coordinate 1,003, forward strand.
CCGACCCGGATCTCGTCGACTTCCGTCGAAACCCCAACCGGCATCGCGCCTTTGGAGGAGGTCCGCACCGCTGCCTGGGTTCGCACCTGGCCCGAATGGAGCTGCGGGTAGCCATGCGCGAATTCCACCGGCGCATACCGGATTACGAGATCAAGCCGGGCACCGAGCTGACCTACACGGCCGCGCTGCGCTCGGTGGAGTCGCTACCGTTGACGTTCCCGGTCCCAGCATCGTGACTAGGGTCGCCGTCGACGCCGATCGCTGTGAGGGGCACGGACGTTGCTACACCTTGGCGCCGGACATTTTCGACGCCGACGAGGTTGGGCATGCGATCGTGCTAGTCGAAGATGTCTCCGGTGAGCGCCAGGCGCAGGCCGCCGACGCGGAGCGCAACTGCCCCGAGGCCGCGATCACCTTGTCGTGACGGTGTCTCACTGCCTGGCGACGACGGGTGGCCGTCTCACCACGGATCCCTTGATGCGGTGCGTCACCGACGACCACGCCGACGGCGAATAGTGCGTGGTGACTTCTTCGAACCCGTCGATCCGGCGAACGGTGAGCACGCCGGTCTGCTCATTGACGGTGAGCTCGTCGTTCTCGGACCCGCTGATCTCTTCTCCATTGAGCAGCCGGATAACGAACACGATGCTGTCCTCTCATCAGAGCGCAGCCTCGCCCGATCCTGTGGTCGGCTGGGCGTGGAGTGTGATCCAGTGTGGGGCGGAGGCGTGAACGGCGCGGAAACGCGGCATGACAACCAATCACGGGCCCGACTCGCACAGTCGAAAAAAGTGGGTTGGCCAGCGCTTGGGTCGCCGGGTGCGGGCATTGCCGACCGGAGCTCCCCGTCTCTTCATAGGTTAGGCTAAATTTACTAAGCGTGACCGAAGTTGATGTCGAGGCCAATCTGGCATTTGCCGCGTCACTGCCATTTTCTTTGCCGGTCGACACCGTCCCTGCGGACCTGGCGGCCGAGTTGGTAGCAGCGTTGCCCGAGCGTGACGGCGAGCAATATCTGCTGTACGAGCGCGACGGCCAATGGGTGTTGGCGATCGGTGCAGTGGCCACGATCGAACTCGACAGCGACGAACTGCGCATCATCCGCGACGGCGTGACCCAGCGAGAGACTTGGTCCGGTCGACCGGGGCCAGTGCTCGGTGAGGCCGTCGATCGGCTGTTGTTGGAGACCGATCAGGCATTCGGCTGGATCGCCTTCGAATTCGGCGCCTACCGCTTCGGCCTGCAAGAGCGGCTGGCTCCGCAGACACCGTTGGCGCGAGTGTTCTGGCCGCGCACCCGCATCGTTGTCAGCGACGATGCCGTCCAGCTGTTCAACGGTGACAATCACCACCGCGAAGTCGTCAGCCGGGTACTCAGTGCGGGCCCAACGCCGACGCCAGTCGCGTCCGAGATCGACGTGGCCCACGACACCAGCGATTTCCGCACCCGGGTTGGCACGGCAATCGGCGAGATCGCTGCCGGCAAGTATCACAAAGTGATCCTGTCCCGCAGTGTCGATGTGCCGTTCGCGCTGGACTTCCCGTCCACGTATCGATTGGGTCGGCGGCATAACACCCCGGCACGTTCTTTTCTGTTGCAGCTCAGCGGTTTTCGGGCCCTGGGCTACAGCCCCGAGCTGGTGGCGGCGGTCCACGACGACGGCGTGGTGGTCACCGAACCACTGGCCGGCACTCGGGCGCTCGGCCGCGGCGCTGCGCGTGACCGGCAGGCTCGCGAGGATTTGGAGTCCAACACCAAGGAAATCGTCGAGCATGCCATGTCGGTGCGGAGCTCGCTTCAGGAGATCGACGAGGTTGCCGAACCCGGGTCTTCCGCGGTGGTTGATTTCATGACGGTGCGCGAGCGCGGCAGTGTGCAGCACCTCGGTTCGACGGTGACCGCCAGGCTTGACGCGTCGAAAGACCGGATGGACGCGCTGGAAACGCTGTTTCCCGCCGTCACCGCATCGGGCATTCCCAAAGCGGCCGGGGTGGACGCCATCCTGCGTCTCGACGAGAGCCCGCGCGAGTTGTATTCCGGTGCGGTAGTGATGTTTTCGGCTGACGGCGGGCTTGACGCGGCGTTGACGCTGCGCACGGTCTACGAACGGGACGGACGAACCTGGCTGCGCGCCGGGGCCGGCATCATCGCCGCGTCTGATCCCGACCGTGAATTCGAGGAAACCTGCGAGAAGCTGGCCACGCTGGCACCGCATCTGGTTGCGCGCCGCGCGGCGCTCTAGCCGACGTCGGCGTCCGGCTCGCGCTCCAAGTATTCGGCCAGGATCTGGCTGACCAGTGACTCGATGGTCGATTCGATCGACGAAGCCAGGGTGGCGGTCACCGAGGCGACGGCCTGGGTGCGAAATCGCACCAGCATGGTGATCAACTCGGCGATTTCGGTGTCGGGCGGCAAGGCTTCCCGAGGCTTGATCCGGTCGGCGACGTGTTCGGCTCCGGCGCGCACCAGCATTTCGCTGATTTGGTCGATCAGCGGAACGATGTGCTCGTGCAGGTCGATGAGCTTGTCCATCTCCATGCCGTAGCCCCGGATCTCGTTGAACGCCTCAACCAGTTTCGGCCGAGTGATGGTGGCTTGCCCGTCATCGAGATGAATCACTTGTAGTTGGACCAAACGGTCGAAGGCCTTGTCGTCGTTGATGAGTCGTTGCGCCTCGGCCAACGGCATGGTCTGGGATTTCTCGCTGGTCCAGGTGCCGACGATCGCCGTTTCCAGGCCGAGCACGTCGCCGAGATCTTTGCCCTCCTCCCAGGCGCTGAGCATTTCCCGGACGTGCGCGATGTTGTATCCGCGGTCGAGCATCGAGGTGATCAGCCGCAGCCGGGTCAGGTGGGTGTCGTTGAACAGCGCGATCCGTCCGACCCGTAACGGTGGCGGCAACAAGCCTCGGTCGCGGTAGACCCGGATGTTGCGAGTGGTGGTGCCGGCCAGCCGAGCTAGGTCTTCGATGCGGTATTCCCCGGAGCCCAGTGCACCGTGGGGATAGCGGACAGCGGCGTCGAACAGTTGCGAGACCGCATTTTCGATGACCTCTCGCGATTGGCGCCGGACGCGTTTGGGTGCGCGCCGCAGGTTCGCCAAAACGCCGGCGATGGTGCCGGTTTCAGGGCGGGGCGGTCGGGTGGGTGCCATCGCTCAGGCG
>NZ_JBAPRN010000235.1:0-4715 GCF_049281135.1 Mycobacterium sp.
GAAGCTACGGATGTTCGAGCTGTTGTTTGGACAGGTCACAACGATACTCGGCGAGCTCGACGACTCGAAGTCCGCGACGTTTGAATCACGTGTTCTTGAAGCGCTTTTCGCGGATAACAACTCCAAAATGGACGGGCTGCTATCGCAGTTGGGCGCTGAGCTCGCTGATGCCCGTGAACGAGCCTCGACGCTCATCGCCGCCGACAGCGGTCTTAGTAACTGGATGGCGGCCGCATTTGAACACCGCAAAGAATTAACCAAAGAAGGGAGTGCCGAGCTCAGGCCCGAGGTCACCGAGCGTGCGCGGCTGCGCCAGAGAAGAGTGCAGTCTTGGGTCAGAAGTGTACTCAAAGCTCTTGCGGCGCAACTCTTGCACGACACCGGCGAGGGCGAGGGCGCTTTCCTCACAGCCGAGTTCGACGAAGAATTTGCTGAAGAGCTAGGCGGCCGTACGCTGATGCACCTTGCGTTTGATCGACATGGATTAGAGCACCATCCAGACGCAGAGCTTTGCGCCGTAGGCTCGCCCGTATTCGATGAATTACTGGGGCTTCTGCGGATGCGCGGTGACCTCCACGCGACTGTTCCGGTGATTCCGGACGCAGCTGGCCCCAGTCCATTCCAGCATTCCACGACGATTTCGCTGGTTCGCCGACGACTCATACCGGCGGGTAGTTGGAGCGGCCACGCCACCTTTCGCGCGACCGTCGGTGAAGCAGAGACGTCAGAACATATCCTCACCGCTGATGTGAATGGACACAGCGAGATACGGTTGCCTCGACGCCCTCTGAATGAAGGCGAGTCGCTGCCATCGGCATTCGACCTACCTGCTGGGATGGTCACGGCGTTTGAGCGCGACGCGGCGAGCCAGCTAGAGAAACTTCGGCGCAACCGCGCTGAGCAGGTCGAGCGGGATCAGGCCCGTGAGCTCGAGCGAATTCGTAATGGTTACCAGGCACAGATTGCGGAAGCGTCCTACGAAGACAGACTTAGGCTTCAGAAAGCTCTCAAATCTGAGGAACGACGACTCAGCAGACGTCCCGACGTCCGTGCGCGCGCAAAACTACTCGCGATCACCCTCGACGAGGATGACTGGCTAGTCGAAGAAACCTGGGCTAATCGGCATGGCGGAGAGGCTGAGCTCACCTACGACTGGGGCCATCGCGAACCCCCTGAGGTCGTCAGCGATGCCTCAGATGAACCGATTACTGTGCTGGCACTTTGTGCGGCTCCGCACTGGGTCGATGCGTCCGAGATCGTCCGTTGCGGCTCCTGCGACTCGGACCTTTGCACCGCGTGTGGAGACAATGCAGTATTCGCGGATTGCTCTATATGCGCCCTCCCCGCCTGCGGTGTCTGCCGAACTGACACGGGTGGATTGTGTCGGCAGTGCGGATCGCCCGAGCGAGCTCCGGAGTTAGACACGCAGTTCGCTGTTGGTTGGCGGTTGGGACAGGGAGCAACACTCCTGGTCGGTGAGCGCGTTGCCGAATTAACGCGAAGTGGTGAGTCGTTGCCGACTTATGTGCTACCCGATGAGGAGGTAAACGACCGGGATCGAATCCGTTTGCTCTCGTACGCGATTCATGATGGGTTGCCAGCCGACAGTGGACTGATCTCGAGAGAGCTCATTGCCCGGCCGACGTTGCACGACAGCAGTCGGGTCACCCTGCGAGCTTCCGCGGCTGTTCACACCGAATTTTCGGTTACGATCGGCTCCCCCTCGGCTATCGATGCCTCAGCCATCAAAGATCTACCCGAGCACTCGGCACCCACAGCCGCTGGCGAGCGGAAATCATTCCTTGCGCACTTACTAAAGGAACTACGAGATGAAGTGCCGCCGACGCCACCGCCTGCGGTACTTGTCACACATCGTTGCCACTTTAAGGACCTCTACCTTGAAGCAGACCGCCTCGTCGAGCAAGCATCGAAAGTGGGTGACGATGGCACGGTACAGATGGTTCATGAGCAGACTGCTGCCTTCGAATGGCGGGAGGAATCCCTTCAGGATCCGATCATTGCGACCGCCGAGCTTGCCGGGCTGCGGGTAGCCCTCGAACGACGAAATGAAGCAGTCCTAGTCCGTGTGACCGACGATACGCAACCACAAAACGGCCCTCCGTGGATGGCGCTCCCCCAAAATGACTCTGCTGAAGATCAATTCGCCTGGTTCGACTGGCTGCGTTCGCGGGGCCTTCCCGGCAGCAGAGTGGGCAGATTTCCACACGAACCCGTGGCGATGGTCGAACCTTGGCCGAATCCATCGGAATGTCAGCTACTCAGCAGAAGAATCGAGCCCGTAGCCGAACTAAGGACAGGCGGCGACCCGAGTGATCTCGTGCCGGCAGATCACGCGTCTCTGGTTGCCATTGGCGGGCTGCGCGGCATCGCTCATGCGCGCGCCGCCAAACCGATGCCGACCGAGTTGAGTCGCGCCATTCTGGGAAAGACGAATCAATCATTCAACGCGTACGTGCGCAACGGGTTCGACATCCACGAGACTTGGCAAGGACATGGGACCGCGACACACGAATATCGGGCGTTTGATGGTCAGCCCGTTGCCCCGACGCTCGACGACGCTGGACACAAGGAGACCAACTTCGGTGTCTGCCGAGACGGCCACTTTTACTCCCCAGGTGCAGTCGAATTGTGCGCATCCTGCGGAACATGGTCGTGCAGAGCGTGCGATGACATTGACCATCGTGCGTCGATCGAATGCCAAAGCTGCACCAGGCCGGTGTGCCGCCGCTGCTTGTCGAAAACGCACAATGTATTTGACGACCAATGCTTAATGTGCGGTGACCGCGAATGCGCACAATGCGGCCGCAACCCGGAGGTCTTGCCATGCCCCATTTGCGCACGAATCATGTGCTCGGATTGTCGCGTGAACGAGCTGTGCCCGGCTTGTAGCGGTTTAACGCACGCCTCTAACAACCAACTGAACAGCCTTCCAAAAAGCCTAGCTGCCAACGGCGCAACCGTCCTCATCGGCTTTGATGACAATGCGACGACCGTTGTGATCAACCGGGGCGACGGCGCCGAGAGCGCCGTCATTCGAAACGAGGCGATCGACTCCTGGGTCGCGTTCGGCAGGACCGAATTGAGTGACACTTACCGGCTGCGCCTTTATGCAAGTAGCCACCTCGGCGCTCAAGTAGTGCCAACCATCGAACCTGTCGGCGTCGAAACTCCAATCGAGGCAACGCATGTCATGTTGCAGTCGAGCCGCCTATTCCGTCCCGCGTGGTCTGCGACTGGGCTCGGCAAACAGGATCGAAGCAACCGAACGTTCCTCAGTCCAGAGCCTGATCTAGCCGGATTGCTCGCTAATGAGTTTCCAGCGATTACGCAATTACCGACTGCTGTCAATACGACAGCTTTCCAGGTGAAGCAAATTGTCGACTCGATGCCGAAACCAGATACCGTCGAGCTTGTCTTACGCTGGCACCGCACGGGTCAAGATATAGCCGTTTCTGATTCCGGGCTTATCTCACGTGTACTTGATGGTTCTGACTTTGAGGAGTCCCTGACCGCCTGGAGCGACATCGAAGTTGCGCCAACTTGGGTAAGCGACACGTGGCAACCAGTTCCAACTGTCCGCAAGTATGCGGCGCTGAACAACGTTGAGGCCGTGGTTGTCTCGATCGCATCGCTGTTGGCACTTGGTGTGAGAATCGATGGCCAGACAGATTGGTACGCCATAACTCCCTCGCCGGAAGCTCCGGCCGCGACCATGCTGGCACGGTCGATGGGTCAATTTGAAGCCGACGCAGTTGGCGCATTCACGGACCCGAGAGTCGTAACCCGCTCAACAGTGTCGAACGCGACCAACGTGTCTCTCAGAGTTCACCCGTTGGCGTCGATCGAACCCAGCACGCGCCGAGAACTGTCACAAACGACGACGGAGGCGCTGGAATACTGGTCACCCGGCGTCAAGCCCGTCATACCAGAGCTCGGTGAGCTCCCCCACAAATTCCGCGCCGCACTGGAGAAATCCGTGCGAAGCAGTAGATCTCGAATCGCCCTCCTAATCGGTGCTCGGTTCGAGGAAGAAGTTACGGTCGAAGGCGGCCCAGTATGGGCTTACCAAATAAACCTCATACCAGGCGAGACAGACGCACGGCGAGTTGACTCCGTCAGCAGGGTTCGGCGGACCGCCGGAATAATCGATCGTGAGGGCCATTACGGCTCGGACGGTCTTGTGTGCCCATACTGCGCCGCAAAACTCTGTGCACTTTGCACCGACGGACTGGTCAGCTGTGACTGCTGCGGTGTTTCGATTTGTAAGCGTTGCATTGGAGAACCGCACACAGACCTTTGGCTCTGCCCTGCGTGCATGACACTGCGACCACCGACTCGTAGCGAGGCCCGCCAGCACGGGCGGTTGCTACTGACCCGACAGATGCTAATCAGCAGCGATTCACGGCACACCGTCGTCGTAGAACAGACGAAGCACAGGTGGATGCGACTCGCTGGCGACGAGGGAAAGCAGGCAATCGCCAACCCGGCAGTTGGGAACTTTCTGAGTGAGCGGCTGTAGTTTGCCCGCCCCGGCGCCCAGGATTGGAGGTGCAACCGTCAGCCGCCCGCCACCCGCCCTCCCCCGCTGCGACCAACATGGGCTCATTGCCGGCCCACAGATACGGCTGCTCCGGGCCCACGTTGAGCTGCGAGGTGAACTTGTCCAGCCGCTCGGCCACCGCCTGCCGCCCACC
>NZ_JBAPRN010000236.1:0-3913 GCF_049281135.1 Mycobacterium sp.
GCCGCTGGGCGCGGTCCGCCCCGGCAGCCGGACGCTCAACCTCAACCGCCGCAACCTGTTGGTCTGGCCGACGACGTCCACCGTCCTCGAGTTGGTGCCGGACAAAAAGCTGGCGTTCCGGGTCAACATGAACAACACGGTCTGGAGCTACGAGCTGCAGCCCATCCCCGAAGGCACCAGGGTGATCGAAAGCCGGCACGCCGAGAACGGCGTCAAGCCGGTGTCCGGCATGGCCGTCAACACGTTCATGGGCGGGACGGCGAACTTCGAGCGGGAACTCGTCGACGGCATGAACGCTTCGCTGGCCAAGATCAAAGCCGCGGCCGAGAACAGCTAGCTCGGCTCCGCGGGTGGCTCGGTGGGCTCCGCGGGTGGCTCGGTGGGCTCCGCGGGTACCTCGCTGGCCTCGGGGGGGGCCTCGCTGACTTCCTCCGGCGCCTCAGTCGGGTCGGCGGGTGCCTCGCTGACCTCGAGCACGCCGTCGTCGTACGGGTCGTACATCGGCGAACCGCTTCCCGCGGGTGCGGGGGTGTCGGAATGCGCGCCGCAGCCGTATTCGAAGTCGACGATGGATCCGTCGGCCGACATCTCGTTGCCGCAGACCCCGAACATCGCCCCCAGCGAACCGGCGAGCGGCAAGAGGAATCCGCAATCGCGGCAGACGCGCTTGGTGGACTGCGCCATCTGCGTGCGGGGGCCGTGGTCGCCGTCGTGCCAGCGCTGCGCCGCCTCGGCCCGGCCCCAGGCACTCATCACCGTGCGTCGTCCCAGTCCGATCTCGGCGGCGGTTTCATCGACCTGCGGGTCACCGGAGGACGTGTAACCGGGCACCAGCCGCAGGTCGTCCGCCGGCGGCGCCAACAGGTCGCCGGGGCTCAGGTCGCCGGGCCGGACGCGTTGATCCCAGGGCACCCACTGCGGGGCCAGCAACGACTCGGGCCCGGGTACCAGCACCACCTCGCTGACCGTGGCATGGTCGGCACCGGGATAACTGGCCACCACGACCGCCCATTGCCAGCCCTGATAGCCGGGCAGGTGTGCGAGGAAACGGTGGGTGGCGCTGGTCGGATCTTCGTAGCCGACGCCGAGGTAGTCACCTACCGTGTCGTCGCCGCTGTGCTCGATGATGGCGGTCCGCGCCAGCTCGTCAGCACCAGTCAGGACCGTCGCCAATTCGGGCGACCACTCCGTCGTGGTCGCCGTTGCCGCCTGCGCGGTCGATCCGGTCGCGTCGTCCGTTGTTTCCATGGGCCTCTGATTCTGCCGCACAGTTGCGACTCACGGCCACACCGGTCGCCTGCGCACGACCACGGCCACCATGGGTGAGAATCGATGTATGTCTGAACGGCGCCGTGAGCACCCGGGTTCGGCTCCCGGCCGGCGTGGTCGGACAGGCCCGACGGCCGAGCATCCAGGCATGGCCAACTACCCTGCCGGCGAGCCGGATCACCGCCGGTCGCAACGCCCGCCGCCGATGCCCAGCTCCAACCGGTACCTGCCGCCGCTGAGTCGCGAACCGGGCACCGAGCCTCGTCGCGAGCCGCCGCGCGCCGGTTCCGGCAGCGGTGAGCGGGTCACCGTCACTCGTGCCGCAGCCCAGCGCAGCCGCGAGATGGGTTCGCGGATGTACTCGATGGTGCATCGGGCCGCTACCGCCGACGGCGCCGACAAATCCGGGCTGACGGCGCTGACCTGGCCGGTGGTGGCCAACTTCGCGACCGACGCCGCAATGGCCGTCGCCCTGGCGAACACGCTGTTCTTCGCCGCAGCCACCGGGGAAAGCAAAGGCAAGGTGGCGCTCTACCTGCTGATCACCATCGCGCCGTTCGCGGTGATCGCGCCGCTGATCGGGCCGGCACTCGACCGGTTGCAGCACGGACGCCGCGTCGCGCTGGCAACGTCGTTCGCGCTGAGGACCGTTCTGGCGGTGGTGCTGATCGACAGCTATGACGCCGCCACCGGCGGCTTCCCGTCCTGGGTGCTGTACCCCTGCGCGCTGGCCATGATGGTGCTGTCGAAATCGTTCAGCGTGCTGCGCAGCGCCGTGACACCGCGGGTGATGCCGCCGTCGATCGACCTGGTCCGGGTGAATTCCCGGTTGACCATGTTCGGACTGCTGGGCGGCACAATCGTCGGTGGCGGCATCGCCGGCGGAATCGAATACGGCTGCGACCGTTTGTTCCAGTTGCCCGGAGCGTTGTTCGTCGTCATCACCGTCACCGTGGCCGGCGCGTGGCTGTCCATGCGGATTCCGCGCTGGGTCGAGGTGACTGCGGGCGAAGTCCCCGCCACTTTGAGCTACCGCCAGGGCCGGCAGCGCCGCAATTGGCCCGATGAGGTACGACGGGCAAGCGGCTCGCTTCGACAACCGTTGGGCCGCAACATCATCACCGCGCTGTGGGGCAATTGCACAATCAAGGTGATGGTCGGGTTCCTGTTCCTGTATCCGGCGTTCGTCGCCAAGGCGCATCAGGCCAACGGCTGGGTGCAGCTGGGCATGCTGGGCTTGATCGGCGCGGCCGCCGCCGTCGGTAACTTCGCCGGCAACTTCGCCAGTGCGCGGCTGCGGCTGGGCCGGCCCGCCGTTCTGGTGGTGCGCTGCACGTTGGCGGTGACCGGTATCGCGCTGGCCGCGGCGGTGGCCGGCAACCTGCTGATGGCCGCGATCGCCACCCTGGTCACGTCGGGTTCGAGCGCGATCGCCAAGGCGGCTTTGGACGCATCGTTGCAGGACGACCTGCCCGAGGAATCACGCGCGTCTGCGTTCGGGCGTTCGGAGTCGACGCTGCAACTGGCGTGGGTGCTCGGCGGCGCACTGGGCGTGCTGCTCTACACCGATCTGTGGGTCGGCTTCAGCGTCGTCGAGTCGGTGCTGATCCTGGGCTTGGCGCAGACCGTGGTCAGCTTCCACGGCGATTCGCTGATCCCGGGTCTCGGCGGCAACCGGCCGGTGATGGTCGAGCAGGAAGGTGAGCGCAGCGAGCAGACCACCGCGGCGGTGCCGCGGCCGTGAAGTCCACGGGTAAGCCCGCGGTCGCCGTGCTGCTCGCGATCGTGGTGCTGGCATCGGTCGCCGCCGGAGTCGGCGCCTGGGCACTTGCGCGTGACCACAGTGCGCAGCGCCCCGAGATCAGCGCGTACTCACACGGCCACCTGACCCGGGTGGGCCCCTACCGCTATTGCAATGTGCTCAACCTGACCGACTGCGACATCCCCGAGACAGAGGGCGAGCTGCCGGTGAATTCCCGTGACCCCGTGCAGCTTTCGGTGCCTCCGTCGATCGGACGGGCGCCCTGGTGGTTATTGCGGGTGTACGAGGACTCCGCCATACCCGCGACGACGTTCTACCGGCCGGACAGCCGACTCGCGGTCACCATTCCCACCGTCGATCCGCACCACGGTCGGCTGAGCGGAATCGCCGTGCAGTTGATGACGGTGGTCGTCGACCGGTCCGGTGAGGTGCAGGGTGTCCCCCACGCCGAATGGTCGGTTCGGACGGTGTGGAACTAGCGACCGACGTGGGTCTGGTTCCACCGCGCCGTACACGCTGCTCAATGACACCGGCATGACAGGAGAGTTCTTCCGGATACCGCACTCCGCCCTGGCGATGCCGCACCACATGATCCGGAAGGCATGCGCAGTGTCACTGAGTCCCGGACACCCCCTGACCTCCCTGACCAACGACTACCTCCGTCGCCTGGCGGCAGACCCCGAAGTACTTACCACCCCCGGCGCAGACCTCATCGGGCACCCGAGTATCGAATTGGTCAGGGCCGTGATCGCCACGCACCTCAAAGCCGACGAGATCCGCGTCGCGCCGCTAGCGGTCACTCTGCGATTGCGTATCCTCGAATACACCCGCCGCCACCTCAACGACCCAAGCCTGAGTGCCGAATGGATCGCGGCCGTACAC
>NZ_JBAPRN010000237.1:0-13013 GCF_049281135.1 Mycobacterium sp.
GCGCGGACCATAGTCTTGAACTCTTGGACCTGACCGCCGGGAGTGGTGCTGGAGGTGTACTTGAAGTCGGCGGAGAAGAAGCCAACTGTGTTGTAGCCCCAGTAGTTTGACAGCCCCTTGTCCACCAGCGTGGAGTCATTCGCGAAGTGATGCACCGGCATCAGCTCGATCGCGGTGACGCCCAGTTCTTTCAGATGCTCGATGATCACCGGGTGGGCGATGCCGGCATAGGTGCCGCGCATTCGCTCGGGAATGTCCGGGTGCAGCTGGGTCAGTCCCTTGACGTGTGCCTCGTAGACGACGGTGTCGGCGTATTCGTGACCGGGCGGACGGTCGTTGCCCCAGTCGTAGTACGGATTGATCACCACCGACTTGGGCATGCGGGGCGCGGAGTCGTCGTCGTTGCGGCTGTCGGGGTCGCCGAAGTTGTAGCTGAACAGCGCCTGATGCCACTCGAAGTTGCCGTCGATCGCCTTGGCATACGGATCGATCAGCAGCTTGTTCGGGTTGCACCGGTGCCCGGCGGACGGGTCGTAGGGTCCGTGAACTCGGTAGCCGTAGCGCTGGCCCGGTTGGACAGCGGGCAGGAAGCCGTGCCAGACGAAGCCGTCCACCTCGTTGAGAGTCACCCTGGATTCGGCGCCGTCAGCGTCGAAGAGGCACAGCTCCACCTTCGCGGCAACCTCGCTGAACAGCGCAAAGTTGGTGCCTGACCCGTCGTAGCTGGCGCCGAGCGGATAGGCCTTGCCCGGCCACTGCTCGATAGCCGCCGCCCGCGGGGGTTCGACCGACTCGACGGCTTCCGGCACAGCGTCCTCTTTCGCCAGAGGGCCGCGTGGGTACGGCCCGACGGTGGGGGATACCCGCCGGACAGCGTGTCACACATTGTGTGAACCGGGGCACAATGGCGCTGTGGAACCTTGGCCGACGCCCGATACGCCCGGTGCCGGGCAAGAGTCGGTGTGGGACTATCCGCGTCCGCCGCGACTCGAGGAGTTCACCGGCTCGATCACCGTCGAGTTGGGTGGCCGCACTGTGGCGTCGACCGATCGCGGGTGGCGGGTGCTGGAGACCAGCCACCCGCCGACCTACTATCTGCCCGGCACTTCCTTCGCCGATGGGGTTCTCCGACGCGCCGACGGCAGTTCCTGGTGTGAATGGAAAGGCCAGGCAACCTATTACGACTTGGTGACCGAGAAGCGGATCGCGCCGCATTCGGCGTGGACCTACCGCCAACCCAGTCCCGATTTCGCCCCGATTGCGGGTGCGATCGCGGTGATGGCTGCGGCAGTGGACCGCTGCACGGTCAACGGCGAGCAGGTGATTCCGCAGCCGGGTGGCTTCTACGGCGGCTGGATAACCAGCTGGATTGTGGGTCCTTTCAAGGGAATTCCAGGATCCATGGGTTGGTGAACCGGCGCTACGTCGCGTTGCTCAACATCGCATCGATCCGGCGTAAGGCGATCGAGCACACCGCCAGATAACCGGTAGCCCACCACGGGACGCCGATGCTGACTCGTGTGCTGCGGCCGACCGGCTGGACCCGGTGAGAGGTGGCCGGGATGCCCGCCACCTTCCACGCCCAATGCCGGCCGGGTTCGAACTCGGTGACGACGAACGGGACGTCGAACCCCAACGACGTACGCACCACGCCGGTCGCGCCCAGCGACAGCTCGGTGTGCGGCGAATCAAGCCGGGCTGCGCTGACCGTCGGGCCCCACTGCGGCCACGCATCGAGATCGACCAGAACGTTCCACGCCGCCGACGACGGCGCGGCGATCAGTCGATCGACGGCAAGCATCATGGCAATGCCATACCCTTGCCTGCAGAATCCGAATCGGTCAGCAGCTGACTTTCTCGGCCCAGCGTGATCTAGGAGCGTGATGACAGACGCCTTGTCGGCACTGGGCGCAGAGAAATTCGTGTCACTGACGACCTTCAAGAAGGACGGCACCCCGGTCGCGGCGCCGATGTGGATCGGCCGCGACGGCGATCACCTCTTCGTTTGGACACCGGCGGACAGCTGGAAGGCGAAGCGAGCCAAGAACAACCCCCGAGTGGTACTGGTGCCATGCAGCCGTGGTGGGAAGGTCCGTGCTGGCGCTGAGCCGGTGGATGGGATCGCCGAAGTGATTACCGAGCCGGCCACGGTTCAGCGGCTGGCCGGCGTGATCCGCCGCAAGTACGGCCTGGAGTTCATCGTCGTGACTTTCATCGAGCGCCTGCTGGTGCGCGGGCCGAAACCGCGTCTGATTCTGCGGATCGCGGTGTCTAGCTGACCCGGCCGGATGTCGACTGTCGAATGTCGAACCCCTCGAGAGTGGCCCCGGAACGCCACGCATCCAGGATGTCCGCGTATTCGGTTGGGCTGCCGAAGAAGAAGCTATCCCGGTTGAGTCGTGCACTCGCCTGGCCTTCGCGGTTGTAGTAGCCGGGAGTACACGATTCCCGCCGCCCGGCGATGACGCTGGAACGCTCGACGACAGTATCGACCCAGGCGGCTTCAGCATCCGCGGTGGCCTCTACTTCAGCGGCGTCGTGCTGCAGCGCCCATGCGATCACCCACGCGATGTGACGCGATTGGGTGTCGATCAGGTAGGGGAAGTTCACCGTGAAACCGGACTGCGCGATGCTCTCGATGAAGCAGTTCGGAAAACCGTTGACGTGCAAGCCGTGCAGGGTGCGGACGCCGTCGGCCCACTTGTCGGTGAGGGTCAGCCCGTCGCGGCCGATGATTTCGAAGCCGGTGCGCTGTGCGTAGCTGGTGCCGACTTCGAAGCCGGTGGCGAAAATCAAGCAGTCCAGCGGGTATTCGACACCGTTCACGACGACGCCGTGGTCGGTGATCTGCTCAACGCCGAGGCCTTGGGTGTCGACCAGCGTGACGTTGTCGCGGTTGAACGCCTGCAGGTATTCGTCGTGAAAGCACGGCCGCTTGCAGTAGTACCCGTACCACGGTTTGAGCGACTCGGCGGTGGCCGGGTCGGTGACGATGGCTTCGACGCGCGCCCGGATCTCTTCCATCTTGGCGAAGTCGGCCATCTCGGCGGCGTTCGGCCCACCTTCGTTGACGATGGGCATTTTCTTGGTCAGGCTGGTCCACGCATCGTCAACCAGGTCTTCATCGGATGCGCCTCCGGCAGTGAGGATTTGGAAGTTCTCCATCCGACGCTGTTGCCAACCGGGCTCCAGCGATGCGGCCCAATCCGCTTCTGTCGGCCGGTTGGCACGCACGTCAACCGTCGACGGGGTGCGCTGAAAGACGAACAGTTCACCGACCGACTCGGCGAGTCGCGGCACACACTGAATGGCCGTTGCGCCGGTGCCGACGATCCCGACCCGCTTGTCGGACAGGCCGCGCAGGTCGTCACCGGTGTATTCGTAATCCCAGCGGCTGGTGTGAAAGGTGTGGCCGCCGAAGTCGGTAATCCCGGCTATGCCAGGTAGTTTCGGCTTCTGCAGGTAACCGTTGGCCATCGTTACGAACCGGGCCCGAATCTCGTCGCCGCGGTCGGTGGAGATCACCCACCGGGAACTGCTTTGTTCCCAACGGATTTCCTGCACTTCGGTCTGCAGGCAGGCGTCGCGGTACAAGTCGAAGTGCTCGGCGATACGACGGCAGTGCGCCCAGATTTCGGGGCCCTTGGCGTACTTCTCCGTCGGGATGTAGCCGAGCTCTTCGAGCAACGGCATATAGACATAGGACTCGACGTCGCAGGCGATTCCGGGGTAGCGATTCCAGTACCAGGTACCGCCGACATCGGCGGCCTTGTCGATCAGTCGCACATTCTCGACACCGAGCTGCTTGCACCGCGCGCCGATCAGCAGGCCGCCGAAGCCGGCGCCGACGACTGCAACGTCGACGGAATCGGTGATGGGGTCGCGGCTGAAGTCCGGGTCGGCCCACGGATCATCGCCGAACTTGCGGAATGCGCCGGTTATTTCGACATATTGTGAGATGCCGTCGGAGCGCAAACGGCGCTGGCGTTCCTCGGCATACTTCCTGCGCAGCGCATCGGGATCGAAGGTATCTGCGCTGCTGCTAGACGTCACGGCTGAATACTGGACCAATTTTGTGACCCAGGCAACGCCGAAAAGCAGTCCTTCGTCATCTACCGTCCACGGACACGTTACGGATGCGATGCCAATTAGCTGATCAATAGCGCAACAGTGGCGCACATGAGCACTGAATCGGTCCTCATTGCCGCTGAAAAGCCGGCTCCGGGGACACGTCCGTCGGCCGAGCCGCGCTATTCGTTGTTGTTGTCCACTGATCCCGCACAAATCGAATCAGCACAACGGCTGCGCTATGACGTCTTCAGCAGCGAGCCGGGTTTCGCGCTGACCGGTCGGGGCGACGGGT
The DNA here is from genome assembly GCF_049281135.1 of Mycobacterium sp. Classification (GTDB taxonomy): domain Bacteria; phylum Actinomycetota; class Actinomycetes; order Mycobacteriales; family Mycobacteriaceae; genus Mycobacterium. Next base: position 4,364 of record NZ_JBAPRN010000237.1, read on the forward strand.
TGGACGTCGATCGCTTCGACGAGCACTGTGACCACCTTCTGGTGCGCGAGGACAACACCGGTGAGCTGGTGGGTTGCTACCGCATGCTTTCCCCGACCGGCGCGATCGCGGCTGAAGGACTTTACACGGCAACGGAATTCGACATTCAAGGACTGGATTCGCTGCGGCCGTCACTAGTCGAGATGGGCCGTGCGGTGGTGCACGACGAGCACCGCAACGGCGCTGTCGTACTTCTGATGTGGGCTGGCATCCTGGCCTACCTCGACCACTGCGACTACGACTACGTCACCGGTTGCGTATCGGTGCCGGTGGCCGGGGACGGCGGGCCGCCGGGCTCCCAGATTCGCGGTGTGCGCGACTTCGTGTCCAAGCGCCACGCGGCTCCCGACGACTATCGGGTGTATCCGCACCGCCCGGTGGTCATCGACGGGCGCTCACTCGACGAGATCGAGCCGCCGTCGCGGCCGGTGATACCGCCGCTGATGCGGGGCTACCTGCGGTTGGGGGCGCGGATCTGCGGTGAGCCGGCCCACGACGCCGACTTCGGTGTGGGTGACTTTCCCGCGCTGCTGGACAAACGCCAGGCCGACACCCGCTACCTGCGGCGACTCCGGTCGGTATCGGCGGCCACCGAAGCAGCGGGTCGGGTGGCTTGATGGCCGCTCCGGTGCCCCGCGACCACGCCTGGCTGCCCCGGGCGACCTGCGATACGGACTGCATACAAGCCGGCGGCTACAAGGCAACGCGGCGGATGATCGTGGCGCTGCGGGTCACACGGCGGATTACCTTGCTGGCGCTGTTGGCGCCCGCGTTGCCGCTGCTGGCGGGGGTGATTCCGGGCTGGTCGAAGTCGAGGCAAATCTACTGCCGGCTGCTGCTCTGGTGCCTCGGCGTCAAGATCAACGTGTCCGGCGGGCCGATCCGCAATCTGCCCGGGGTGTTGGTGGTCAGCGATCACATGTCCTGGCTGGACATCCTGACGATCGGGGCGGCGCTGCCGTCCAGCCGCTGGCGGGCCTCGCCGCTGTCGTTCGTCGCCCGCGCCGACGTGGCCGCCACCAGCGCGGTGAAGATGATGGCGCGCATCGTCAAGGTCATTCCGATCGAACGCGCCAAGCTGCGTCAGCTGCCCGAGGTGGTGGCCACCGTCGCCGCCCGGCTGTATGCAGGCCACACGGTGGTGGCGTTCCCCGAGGGCACCACCTGGTGCGGCATGCCTGGACGGTCCCACCAGGGCTCGGGGCCGTTCTACCCGGCCATGTTCCAGGCCGCCGTCGACACCGGTCGGCCGGTGCAGCCGCTGCGACTGCGCTACCACCACCGGGACGGCAGTATCTCGACCGTGCCGGCCTACATCGGCGACGACACGCTGCTGGCGTCGATCGGCCGGCTGATGGTCGCCCGCCGCACGGTGGCTCGGATTTACGTCGAGTCGCTGCAGCTTCCAGGTGACGATCGCCGGGAGCTGGCCCGTCGCTGTCAGGCCGCGATCCGCGTCACATCGGCGCCACGCCCAGATCACGGGCAGCGGCCGTCCGTGCTGGCGTCCTGACCCCCGTTGGGCGTGGCTATCCTGGGCAGGTCATGGTCTACCTGGATCACGCTGCCACCTCCCCGATGCACCCCGCTGCTATCGAGGCGATGACGGCCGTCCTGAGCACCGTCGGTAATGCCTCCTCGCTGCACGCCACCGGCCGGGTCGCCCGGCGTCGGATGGAGGAATCCCGCGAGCTGATCGCCGCCAAGCTCGGTGCCCGTCCGTCCGAGGTGCTCTTCACAGCCGGCGGCACCGAGAGCGACAACCTGGCCGTCAAAGGCATCTACTGGGCGCGCACTGACGCCGAGTCCAGCCACCGCCGCATCATCACCACCGAAGTCGAACACCACGCCGTGCTGGACGCGGTGAACTGGCTGGCCGAACACGAGGGCGCGGAGGTGACCTGGTTGCCCACGGCTGCCGACGGTTCGGTGTCGGCTGCCGCGCTGCGCGAGGCTCTGGAACACCACGACGACGTGGCGCTGGTCTCGGTGATGTGGGCCAACAACGAGGTCGGCACGATCATGCCGATCGCCGAACTCGCCGCCATCGCGGCCGAATTCGATGTGCCGATGCACAGCGACGCGGTTCAGGCGGTGGGCCAGTTGCCGATCGGTTTCGCGGCCAGCCAGTTGTCGGCGATGAGTGTGGCCGCCCACAAGTTCGGCGGCCCCCCCGGTGCGGGTGCGCTGCTGCTTCGCCGCGACGTCGGCTGCACGCCATTGTCACACGGCGGTGGCCAGGAACGCGATATCCGTTCCGGCACACCCGATGTCGCAGGTGCGGTCGGCATGGCAACGGCGATGCAGCTTGCCGTGGACAGCCTGGAGGTCAACAGCACGCGGCTGCGACTGCTGCGCGACCGGCTCATCGACGGTGTGCTGGCCGGGGTCGAAGACACCCGCCTCAACGGCGCCACCGGCGCGCGTCGGCTACCCGGCAACGCGCACTTCACCTTCGAAGGATGCGAAGGCGACGCATTGCTGATGTTGTTGGACGCCAACGGGATCGAGTGTTCGACCGGATCGGCCTGCACCGCGGGAGTCGCGCAGCCCTCGCACGTGTTGATCGCGATGGGCGCCGACCCGGCCAGCGCCAGAGGGTCACTTCGATTGTCGTTGGGCCACACCAGCGTCGAGTCGGATGTCGACGCCGCGCTGCAGGTAATGCCCGGCGCCGTGGCCCGCGCCCGGCAAGCCGCCCTTGCCACCGCGGGAATTTCGCGATGAGGGTGCTCGCCGCAATGAGCGGTGGTGTCGACTCGTCGGTCGCCGCCGCCCGAATGGTCGACGCCGGGCACGACGTGGTCGGCGTGCACCTGGCCTTGTCGCAGGCCCCGGGCACCTTACGCACCGGTTCGCGGGGGTGCTGTTCCAAAGAGGACGCCGGGGATGCTCGGCGGGTCGCTGATGTGCTCGGAATCCCGTTCTATGTCTGGGATTTCGCTGACAGATTCAAAGAAGACGTGATCGACGATTTCGTGTCGTCCTACGCGCGCGGCGAAACCCCCAATCCTTGCGTGCGGTGCAACGAGCGAATCAAGTTCTCCGCGCTGGCGGCCCGCGCGCTGGCGCTGGGGTTCGACGCGGTGGCCACCGGCCACTACGCCCGGCTGTCCGGCGGCCAGTTGCGTCGGGCCGTCGATACCGACAAGGACCAGTCCTACGTGCTCGCAGTCCTGACGTCCGATCAGCTGCGCCACGCCGCGTTCCCGATCGGGGACACCCCCAAGTCGCAGATCCGCGACGAGGCGGCCCGGCGGGGACTGGCGGTCGCGGACAAGCCGGACAGCCACGACATCTGCTTCATTCCATCAGGTGATACCCGGGCCTTCCTGGGCGAGCGCATCGGGGTGCGGCGCGGCTCGGTGATCGACCAAAGCGGGTCGGTGCTGGCCACCCACGACGGCGTGCACCAATTCACCATCGGCCAGCGGAAGGGTCTGGGTATCGCCGGCCCGGGCCCGGACGGCCGGCCGCGCTACGTCACCGCAATCGACGCCGACAGCGGCACCGTCCGGGTCGGCTCGGCGGCCGACCTGGAGATCTGGCAGCTGACCGGTCATCAGCCGGTTTTCACCGCGGGCACCACACCAACCGGACCCGTCGAATGCGCGGTCCAGGTCCGCGCGCACGGCGAGGCCGTCGACGCGGTAGCGGAGTTGGCGGGCGATGAGCTGGCGGTGCGACTGCGCGCACCGCTGAGCGGCGTGGCGCCGGGGCAGACGCTGGTGATGTACCGCCCCGACCCCGACGGCGACGAAGTGCTCGGCAGCGCCACCATCACCGAATCGTCGTAACGCGGCGGCGCCGGCGTCAGCCCGGCACGTTGGCGGCGATATTGGTGATCACGATCGTGGACACCGAGTCCGGGAATCCGCAGAAGGTGACCTCGATCAGCACCACGGACTTGAGCAGGTAATCGCGCCCGCAGTCGCCGGGACGGGTCTGGAGCGACTGTTCGTCGGATGTCCAGGTACCGACGAACCTCGAACCGGCAGAGCTGTCCGCGCAGTGGCCAACGGTTCTCACCAGCGCGGTGAATGCGTGACGGGCGGTATCGGCGTCGCGGTAGGCGGCGGCGCCTTCCGAGATCAGACCGCCGTGCGGCGGATCCTGAAAGGTGGTTTTGTGGAACGTTTCGATGTCGGGCCCGAAGGTCGCGCTGTCGGCGAAGACGAAGCGGCACTCTGGTGGCGCGCTCGGGGCGAGCGCGTCGATGTCGACCGGGGAGTCGCCGTCCATCGACGGGATGATGGTGAGGTGCTCGCCGCCGCCGGTTATCGCCTGCATGCGGGACTGCTCGAGCAGCACGCGGTTGACGTCGACGCCGGAAAGGTTCGGTGCCGCACCGTATCCGGGCACAGCAGTGCCACCCACGATGTGGGTGCATCCCGCCGCCAACAGGGCCGCGGCACACAGCATCAGCCGTCGCGCCATCATTGTCAGCCTCTTTCCCTGGTCGCCAGCCTAATGGCGGGTCCGACCCCCTCGCCCGGTGTGCCGGGGACCCGATCGAATACGGTTGTCCGGTGAGCGTTTTCGCAACCGCTACCGGCACTGGATCGTGGCCCGGTACTGCCGCGCGACCGGCCGCCGAGATTGTCGTCGGCGAGCTGAGCGCCGCGATGGCTCACCTTGTCGAGTTGCCCGCCCGCGGAGTGGGCGCCGACATCATCGGCCGGACCGGTGCATTGCTGATCGACGTGGCCATTGACACGGTGCCTCGTGGCTATCGGGTGGTGGCCCGGGCCGGCGCGGTGGCGCGGCGGGCGGCCAGCCTGCTCGACGAGGACATCGATGCGCTGGAAGAGGCTTGGGAGACCGCGGGTTTGAGGGGGAGCGGCCGGCCCGTCAAAGTTCAAGCGCCGGGGCCGATCACGCTGGCCGCACAGTTGGAACTGTCCAATGGGCATCGGGCGATCACCGACATCGGCGCCCTCAACGACATTGCTGCCTCACTGGCCGAAGGGGTTGGCGCGCATCGGGCCTCGGTGGCGCGCCGACTCGATACCCCGGTGGTGGTGCAGTTCGATGAGCCGTCACTGCCCGCGGCGGTCGCCGGCCGGCTGACCGGTGTGACCTCGCTGAGCCCGGTGGCGGCTCTGGAGGAGAGCCTGGCCACCACCCTGCTCGACACCTGTGTGGCCGCGGCGGGCGCGGAGGTGTCGGTGCATAGCTGTGGCGCGGCGATCCCATGGAAAGTGTTGCAGGACAGCAGTATTAGTGCGGTATCGGTGGACGCCGGCACGCTGGAAGCCGGCGATTTGGACGCCTTGGCCGAGTTCGTCGAATCGGGGCGTGTCGTCATGCTGGGCGTCGTGTCGTCGAGCGCGCCGCTGCGCCCGCCCGCGGTGGAGGAGGTCGCCGCGAGCGTCGTGGCCATCATCGACCGGCTCGGCTTCGGGCGTTCGGCGCTGCGCGATCGCATCGGCGTCACCCCGGCGTGCGGATTGGCCGCTGCGACCCCGGAATGGGCCCGTGCCGCGATCGGCTTGGCCCGGCGGACGGCCGAGGCCTTCGCCGAAGATCCCGACGCCATCTGAGTACGGCAACCAATCCGTGCCTCTGGGCAAGACCTGCCGCTAGCGTTGCACGATGTCCATCGCCTCAGCCGACGTACAAGAGATGCTCGATGAATATGCGCTACGAAAGCTTGTACACGGTTACTCCCGTGCGGTAGATAGGGGCGACCTGGACACTCTCCGCAGTCTCTATCACCCAGACGCCGAAGACAGCCACGGATCCTTCTCATCGGGCTCTGTGGATACTTTTCTGCGCACGCTTGCCGAGACTCGGCCCTATATCCGGTCGATGCAACACCACATCACCACAACGAACTTCGCCATCAGCGGCGACATCGCCGAAGGCGAGATTTACAGCATTGCGACACACTCGTTCGCCACGAAAGGTGGCGAAACCGAGGTCGTGGTGGGCGGGCGCTATCTCGACAAATACGAAAAGCGCAACGGCACCTGGAAATTCACCACGCGATGCATTGTCACCGACTGGGCGCATGTCAACGATCCGTCCGCTGTGGACTTCAGCCATCCCATGACGCGGGACACACCACAGGGCCGCCCCGGTTCGAATGATCCCTCCCATGAATTCTTCTCGTTGCTGAGGCCGTCAGGGCAGAGCTGAGGACCGACTTCCGGAAAGTGCAACCAGGGGGTTGCATGTAGCTGCTGGGTATGATTTGCTAATGGGCAACCAGGAGGTTGCATATGAATACCGATCGCATCGAGAAGCAGGTGCTGCTACATGCCCCGCTGGACCGGGTCTGGCAGGCGATCAGCGACTCGCACGAATTCGGCCAATGGTTTGGTGTCCGCATCGATGGCCCGTTCGTCGCCAGCACGTCAGTGAACGCGACGATCGTCGGAACCACGGTCGACGAGGAGGTCGCGGAGATGCAGCGACCGCATGCCGGGGCCGAGGCGACCTGGCAGATTGTCGCGGTGGAGCCGCCCCGGCGATTCGCCTACCGCTGGCACCCCTTCGCCGTCGACGGAGGCGTCGACTACGGCAGTGAGCCGACCACGCTGGTCGAGTTCACCCTGTCGGAAACGGCCGACGGTGTGCTGCTCAGGATCGTCGAGTCCGGATTCGACGCCATCCCCGAGGCTCGCCGCGCCGACGCGTTCAAAGCCAACAGCGGAGGGTGGGCCAAGCAGACCGAACTCGTGCGCAAGTACCTCAGCCTGGGGGAGCGGGTGTGACCGCGACGCCCGCGGCGGCGCCGGTATGGCCCCTTTTCAGCGCACTAGGCGACCACAACCGGCTGCGCATTGTGGTCCGGCTGTGCGACGGCGGGCCGAGTTCGACTTCTCAGGTCACTCAGGCAGTTTCGGTTACCCGCCAGGCGGCGACGAAACACCTGGAGCTGCTGGAGTCTGCCGGGCTGGTGATCAGCAGCCGACGTGGTCGCGAACGTATCTGGGCGTTGCAGACTCGACCGCTGACCGATGCGGGCGACTATCTCAACCAGCTCTCCCGCCGCTGGGACGCCGCGATCGACCGGTTGCGTGCCTACGTCGAGGACTGAACTTCTGGTTGTCGGGCAACGTGTTTCAAATACGGCCGACAATTCGACCGCGACGCCCTTTACATAACTGCTATACCCTGGCGGTTTCTGGGAGAGGACAGCACGCATATGAATCGCAAAACCGGAACAGGGCGTCAACGAGTGGTCCTGACGTCATGGCTGGCAGTGATCGGATTGGCCGCGGCGGCTTTCCTCGTCGTCCACCCGGTAATGCCGGCTGCGAGCGGGACGGCGGCGAGCGCGATTCCAGCGCCCACCCTCGACGAACCGGCGACAGGGCGACCCAAGACTGAAACCGCGGTCCTGGCAGGTGGCTGCTTCTGGGGCGTGCAGGGCGTCTACCAGCACGTCAAAGGCGTGCAGTCCGCTCAATCCGGATACGCCGGCGGAGATGCCGCGACGGCTAACTACGACGCCGTCACCACCGAGACCACCGGGCACGCCGAGACGGTGCGCATCACCTACGACCCGTCCCAGGTGAGCTACGGCAAGCTGCTGCAGATCTTTTTCGCCGTCGTGCAAGATCCGACCGAACTCGACCGTCAGGGACCCGACGTGGGCCCTTCGTATCGTTCGGTGATCTTCGCTCAGGACGACACCCAGCAAAAGATCGCGAATGCCTACATCGCCCAGCTGAACGCGGCGGGCTCGTTCCCCGCGCCGATCGTCACTGCCGTGGCGGGGCAAGCTCCGTTTTTCCCGGCCGAGGCCTACCACCAGGATTTCTTCGACTTGCACCCGAATAACCCGTACATCGTCGCCAACGACCTGCCCAAGCTGGGCGAGCTGCAGTCGACGTTCCCGGACCTCTATCGCGGCTAGCCTGCCCGCGGGGCTGCGCGGACCGAGCTGTCGGCGTGCTCCGATAGCCTGCGAGGGTGAGCTCAGCAGAGGCTGATCCGCCCGAGGCCGATCCCATTGGGCCCGATGTCCGTCGTGGTTGGCGTGAACTTGCCGACGAGGTGCGAGAGCACCAGTTCCGGTACTACGTGCGCGATGCGCCGATCATTTCCGATGCGGACTTCGACACGTTGCTGCGCCGTCTTGCCGCGCTCGAGGACGAGTATCCCGAGCTGCGCACACCCGACTCGCCGACGCAGCTGGTCGGCGGCGCGGGCTTCGCCACCGATTTCACCTCGGCCGACCACCTGGAGCGCATGCTGTCGCTGGACAACGTGTTCAGCGCTGAGGAGTTCGAGCTGTGGGCGGGCCGCGTTCGCGCCGACGTCGGTGCGGATGTTCCCTTTCTCTGCGAACTCAAGATCGACGGTGTCGCATTGGCTTTGGTGTACCGCAATGGCCGGTTGGTCCGTGCGGCGACCCGTGGTGACGGGCGCACCGGGGAAGACGTGACGCTCAACGCGCGCACCATCGACGACGTGCCCGAGCGGCTGACCCCCACCGCCGACCATCCGGTTCCCGACGTCCTCGAGGTGCGCGGCGAGGTGTTCTTTCGGCTCGCCGATTTCGAGACGCTCAACGCCGCGCTCGTCGAAGACGGCAAGACGCCGTTCGCCAACCCGCGCAACAGCGCCGCGGGGTCGTTGCGGCAGAAGGACCCCGCCG
>NZ_JBAPRN010000238.1:0-3465 GCF_049281135.1 Mycobacterium sp.
GGGCAGATCCATACCCAGAACATGCTTGCCCGCGCTGGTGAACAGCCCGCGCTTGGCCACCAACACGGCCGAGAAGAAAATCAGCAACAAGATCTTCGAGAATTCGGCGGGCTGGATCGAGAAGCCCGGCAACCGGATCCAGATCTTGGCGCCGTTTTGCTCGGACAGCGACTTCGGCAGCAGCGCCGGAATGGCGAGGAAGACGAGTCCGGTCAGCCCACATACGTAGCCGTAGCGAGCGAGCTGCCGATGGTCCTTCAACGAGATCACCACGAACGCAAAGGCGCCCACGCCGACCAGTGTCCACAGGATCTGCGGGCTCGTGACGGCGCGGCCACTCCCCTCGGCCAGCCGCTCGTCGAGATCGAGCCGGTGGATCATCACCAGACCCAACCCGTTGAGCAACGCCACGATCGGCAACAGCAACGGATCCGCATAGGGCGCATAGCGTCTGATGGCCAGATGCGCGACGGTGAACACCGCCAAGAAGCCGGCGGCATAGGTGAGAAGTGGCCAGCCGATCTCGCGCTCCTGGTTGGCCTGCACAATCGCGAAAGCCGCCGCGGTGATCACCGTGGCGAAACACAGCAGCAGCAGTTCGGCGTTGCGCCGGTTCGGCAACGACGGCGTGACGGTGACCGGCGGCTGCGGCTGCGTGGTCATTCCGGAGTCCGGCAGTCGGTTCCCGGCTGGGGCGGCGGCGGGGACAGCGCTGTGACGGTCGGTGCGGCAACTGTCGGCGACGGGCTTGCCGGAACATCTTGCGGTGCCGGCATTTCCGCGCCCGGCACGGGCACCTGGCTGGTCGAAGGTGAGGGCGGCGGCGCCGGAGCGGGCGGAGACTGGGCACGCGCGAGCGGGCAGAGCGGCAACAGCGACTCGGTGGCCAACCGCCGCAGCTGCGCGTTGGCTTGATCCAGGGTGCCGACCGGCAGCCCGGCCGCGACTTGGGCGCGGGCCGACTCGGCGAGATCCGACGGCTTCATCAACTGGCAGTTATGGTTGGCGGCGGCCTGGCCGTAGGGGACCACCGACAACTGGTTGAGGGTGTTCAGGCAGCCCTGCGAGTACGGCTGGTGCAGCGGCACGCCCAGGATGGAAATCTGGATGCCCTGCATGATGGACACGGCGCCGTTGTAGGCGGTGACGTAGTAGTAACTCCGGATCACGGTGCGGCCGACCGCGAGCGCCGCGAGCACCAGCAGGATCGTCAGCGCGAGCCCGATCAACATCCGCCGCCGCGATTGCCGCGGCGGCGGAGCGGAGTCTATCTGCGGCACAACGCGTTTAGCGACCTCTTTGCGGGGGGTGATGGCCGAAGCCCGGCCGGCTGAGGTATTGGGCCGGGTCAGATGGTCATGGATGTCGGAGTCACCGGACACCGCGCCCGCGATGATCGGCTGCGTCGGGCCGTAGTCGGTGTCGACGACGTCGGCGACCACCACGGTCACGTTGTCGGGGCCGCCGCCGCGCAACGCCAGTTCGATCAGCCGGTCGGCGCTGTCGGTGACGTCGGGAATCTTCAGGGCGTCCAGAATGGTCTCGTCGCTGACCGGATCGGAAAGTCCGTCGGAGCAAAGCAGATAGCGATCACCGAGCCGGACCTCGCGCATGGTCAGGGTCGGCTCGACCTCATGGCCGGTCAACGCCCGCATGATCAACGATCGCTGCGGGTGACTGTGGGCCTCTTCCTTGGTGATCCGCCCCTCGTCGACCAGGGTCTGGACGAACGTGTCGTCTTTCGTGATCTGCGTCAGTTCACCGTCGCGCAGCAGATAGCCTCGCGAGTCGCCGATGTGGATCATTCCAATCCGGTTGCCCGCGAACAGGATTGCGGTCAGTGTGGTGCCCATACCTTCGAGGTCGGGCTCCATCTCCACCTGGGCGGCGATCGCCGAGTTACCGGAATGCACGGCGGCGTCGAGCTTGGCGAGCAGGTCGCCGCCGGGCTCGTCGTCGTCGAGATGGGCCAGCGCGGCAATCACCAACTGCGACGCGACTTCACCGGCGGCGTGGCCGCCCATCCCGTCGGCGAGCGCCAGCAATCGCGCACCGGCATATACCGAGTCTTCGTTGTTGGATCGCACCAAGCCGACATCGCTGCGCGCTGCGTAGCGCAAAACCAAAGTCACGGGCGCAACTCAATTACCGTCTTGCCGATACTCACCGGCGTGCCAATGGGAACCCGTACCGCCGTCGTCACCTTCGCCCTGTCAAGGTATGTGCCGTTGGTCGATCCTAGATCTTCGACGTACCATTCCGAGCCTCGCTGGGAAAGCCGCGCGTGCCGCGTCGACGCGTAGTCGTCGTTGAGCACCAACGTGGAGTCGTCGGCGCGCCCGATCAGCACCGGCTGACCGCTCAGCGTGATGCGTGCACCGGCCAATGCCCCTTCGGTCACAACGAGATAGCGCGCCGCGTTGCCGCGTTGGCGCGACGGCAGCAGAGTCCCGCGCAACGTCAGGCCGCGTCGCACCATCACCGCGCCCGTTGGTGCGTAGATGTCGGTACGCAGGATGCGCAGCACAGACCAGATGAACAACCACAACAGCATCAGGAAACCGGCGCGCGTCAGTTGCAGTACGAGTCCCTGCATCCGGCGTCCTCTCCGTCCTGGTGCCGCGTGCCTCACGTGCCCGGATATAGCAACGTCACGATACTTGGACGGCGGTCGACGCGGGGTGAAGCCAATGCCTTCGCGCCCTGCGGGCTCAGTGGATGTGGACGACGATCTCCGAGTGCCCCAACCGGATCACATCGCCGTCGGCCAACTGCCACTCCTGAACAGGCGCGTTGTTGACGGTGGTGCCGTTGGTGGAATTGAGGTCGGACAGCAGCGCGACGTGGCCGTCCCACCGAATTTCCAAGTGGCGACGCGACACACCGGTGTCCGGCAGCCGGAACTGGGCATCCTGGCCGCGGCCAATGACGTTCGGGCCTTCGCGCAACTGGTAGGTGCGCCCACTGCCGTCGTCGAGCTGCAGCGTGACCGCCGAGCCCGAGGACGAGTAGCCGCCCTGTTGTCCGTAGCCGCCGTACCCGCCGGCGTCGGCGGGTTGGCCGTACTCGTAGTCGCGCCCTGGCTCGGCGTACCCGCTGCCGCCACCGGGTGGGGCGTATGACTGGCCGTAGTCTTGTCGGCCGTAGTCGGGCTGCTGGCCGTAGTCCTGTCGGCCGTATCCGCCGCCGCCGTAGCCCTGGTCGTAGCCCGCGCCCTGTTCGGGGTAGCCGCCGCGTTGGTCCGGGTAGCCGCCCTGTTCGGGGTAGCCGCCGCGTGGGTCGGGAGCGCCATAGCCGGGTTGGTCGGGGTACCCGCCGCGTTGGTCCGGGTAGCCGCCCTGTTCGGGGTAGCTGCCGCGTGGGTCGGGAGCGCCATAGCCGCGTGGGTCGGGTGCGCCGTAGCCGCGCAGGTCCGGGTAGCCGCCGCCCTGCTCGGGGTAGCCGCCGCGTGGGTCGGGAGCGCCG
>NZ_JBAPRN010000239.1:0-3810 GCF_049281135.1 Mycobacterium sp.
GCCATGATCGCCTCTTCGGGGTCGGTTCCGGTGCGCTCGGCGTCGGCGATCGCCTCCAGCACCCGCTTGTAGTCGCGCGGCATCACCTTGGCGAAGCGCTGCTGCTCGCCGGCCCAGTCGGCCAGGATCCGCTGGCCGACTGCGGAGTCGGTGGCATCCACGTGGGCTTGGAGCATCCCGTGCAGCCAGTCGAGGTCGTCCTCGTCGAGCGCTTCGAGTTCCACCATCTCGGAGTTGAGGTTCGCTTCCAACGCACCCTCGGGGTCGTAGACATAGGCGATACCACCGGACATGCCTGCCGCGAAGTTGCGGCCGGTGCTGCCCAGAATCGCTACCCTGCCGCCGGTCATGTACTCGCAGCCGTGGTCGCCCACGCCTTCGACCACCGCGTGTGCGCCGGAGTTGCGCACGGCGAACCGTTCGCCGACCGCACCCCGCAGGAACGCCTGGCCGCTGGTGGCGCCGAACAGGATGACGTTGCCGCCGATGATGTTGTCTTCGGCGACGTAGTCGCTCGGTGCGTTGTCGGGCGGCCGAACCACGACCCGCCCGCCGGACAGGCCTTTGCCGACGTAGTCGTTCGCGTCGCCGTACACCCGCAGCGTGATGCCTTGCGGCAGGAACGCGCCGAAGCTGTTGCCGGCCGAACCGGTGAAGGTGATGTCGATGGTGCCGTCCGGCAACCCTTGGCCGCCATAGGCTTTCGTCACCTCGTGGCCGAGCATGGTGCCGACGGTACGGTTGACGTTGGCGATCGTGGTGGAGAACCGGACGGGCTTCTGGGAGTCCAGTGCCTCCCGGCTCATCACGATCAACTGCTGGTCCAGGGCCTTGTCCAGGCCGTGGTCCTGCTTGGAGCTGTTGTACAGATCCTGGTTCATGAACGCCGATTCCGGCTCGTGCAGAACAGGCGACAGATCCAGCTTGTGCGCCTTCCAGTGCGCCCGGGCCAGCGTGGTGTCCAGCGAGCCGACCTGGCCGACCGCCTCGTTGACGGTGCGGAAACCGAGCTGCGCCATGTATTCGCGGACCTCTTCGGCGATGAACAAGAAGAAGTTCTCCACGAATTCGGGCTTGCCGTTGAACCGCTCGCGCAGCACCGGGTTCTGGGTGGCCACCCCGACCGGGCAGGTGTCCAGATGGCAGACCCGCATCATCACGCAGCCCGACACCACCAAAGGCGCGGTGGCGAACCCGAATTCCTCGGCGCCCAGCAGCGCCGCGACCATCACGTCGCGACCGGTCTTGAGCTGGCCGTCGACCTGGACCACGATCCGGTCGCGTAATCCGTTGAGCAGCAGCGTCTGCTGCGTCTCGGCCAACCCGAGCTCCCACGGCGCGCCGGCGTGCTTCATCGACGTCAGCGGGGTGGCGCCGGTACCGCCATCGTGACCGGAGATCAGCACGACGTCGGCGTGTGCCTTGGACACACCGGCCGCGACCGTGCCGACACCGTTCTCCGACACCAGCTTCACGTGGATCCGGGCGGACGGGTTGGCGTTCTTCAAGTCGTGGATCAGCTGCGCCAGGTCCTCGATCGAGTAGATGTCGTGGTGCGGCGGCGGCGAGATCAGGCCCACGCCGGGGGTGGAGTGCCGCACCTCGGCGATCCACGGGTAGACCTTGCCGGCCGGAAGCTGACCGCCCTCACCGGGTTTGGCGCCCTGGGCCATCTTGATCTGGATGTCTGAGCAGTTGCTCAGGTAGTGCGAGGTGACACCGAAGCGTGCAGAGGCGACCTGCTTGATCGCGCTGCGACGCCAGTCGCCGTTGGGGTCGCGGTCGAAACGGCCGAAATGCTCGCCGCCTTCGCCGGAGTTCGACCGGCCGCCGAGCCGGTTCATCGCGATGGCCAGCGTCTCGTGTGCTTCGGCGGAGATCGAGCCGTAGCTCATCGCACCGGTCGAGAAGCGCTTGACGATCTCGCTGGCCGGCTCGACCTCGTCGAGCGGAATCGGCGCGCGAACCCCATCGCGGAATTTCAGCAACCCGCGCAGCGAGGCCATCCGCTCGCTCTGGTCGTCGACCAGCCGGCTGTACTCCTTGAAGATCTGGTACTGCCCGGTGCGGGTGGAGTGCTGCAGCTTGAACACCGTGTCCGGGTTGAACAGGTGGTATTCGCCTTCGCGGCGCCACTGGTATTCCCCGCCCACCTCGAGTTCACGGTGTGCACGTTCGTCGGGCCGGTCCAGGAAGGCCAGCGAGTGCCGGGTCGCGACATCGGCGGCGATGTCGGCGAGGTTGATTCCGCCGGTGGGACAGGTCAACCCGGTGAAGTACTCGGCGAGGATGTCCTCGTCGACGCCGATGGCCTGGAACAACTGGGCGCCCGTGTAGGAGGCCAGCGTCGAGATGCCCATCTTGGACATCACCTTGAGCACGCCCTTGCCGGCGGCCTTGATGTAGTTCTGCAGCGCGGTCTCGCGGTCGAGGCCCTCGAGGCTGCCGCGGTCCAGCATGACCTCGATGGACTCGAACGCCATGTACGGGTTGACCGCCGCCGCACCGAAACCGATCAGCGCGGCCATGTGGTGCACCTCGCGGGCGTCGCCCGACTCGACCACCAGTCCGACCTTGGTGCGGGTGCGTTCGCGGACCAGGTGGTGGTGCACGGCAGAGACGGCCAGCAGCGACGGGATCGGCGCCAGCTTCTCGTCGGACTCCCGGTCGGAAAGGATGATGATCCGTGCGCCGTCGGCGATCGCCGCCGAGGTCCGTGCGCGCACCTCGTCCAGCGCGGCCTTGAGCCCCGCACCATTCTCGGCGACCGGGAAGAGACAACGGATCACCTTGGACCGCAGCCCATGCCGGCGACCGTTGACCTCCACGTCGGGGTCCAGATTGATCAGCTTGGCCAGTTCGTGGTTACGCAGAATCGGCTGCGACAACGAGATCTGGCGACAGGAGTCCGCGTTCGGGTTGAGCAGGTCGCCCTCTCCGCCGGTGGTGCCCTGCAGGCTGGTCACCACCTCTTCGCGGATGGCGTCCAGCGGCGGGTTGGTCACCTGGGCAAACAACTGCTGGAAGTAGTCGAACAGCATCCGTGGGCGTTGTGAAAGCACCGCGACCGGGGTGTCGGTGCCCATCGAGCCGAGCGGCTCGGCGCCGGTGCGCGCCATCGGCGCTACCAGCAGGTTGAGCTCTTCGTAGGTGTAGCCGAACACCAACTGGCGCAATACAACCCGGTGGTGCGGCATCCGGACGTAGTCGCCCTGCGGCAGCTCGCCCAGCGGGATCAGGCCCTTGTCGAGCCAGTCCTGGTAGGGGTGCTCGGCGGCAAGCTCGGCCTTGATCTCCTCATCGGCGACGATCCGGCCCTGGGTGGTGTCGACCAGGAACATCCGGCCCGGCTGCAGCCGCATCCGGCGCACCACCTTGGCCGGGTCCAGGTCCAGCACGCCCGCCTCGGAGGCCATCACGACCAGCCCGTCGTCGGTCACCCAGATACGCGACGGACGCAGGCCGTTGCGGTCCAGCACGGCGCCCACGATGGTGCCGTCGGTGAACGTCATCGAGGCCGGGCCGTCCCACGGCTCCATTAGCGATGCGTGGTACTCGTAAAACGCACGCCGGGCCGGGTCCATCGACGGGTGCCGCTCCCAGGCCTCCGGGATCATCATCAGCACGGCGTGGGGGAGGGAGCGCCCGGCCAGGTGGAGCAGCTCGAGGACCTCGTCGAAGGACGCGGAGTCGCTGAAGCCGGGGGTCGTGATCGGAAACAACCGGTTGAGGTCGCCGGGTAGGACGTCGGAGCGCAGCAGGGCCTCCCGGCCCCGCATCCAGTTGCGGTTGCCCCGGACAGTGTTGATC
>NZ_JBAPRN010000240.1:0-6009 GCF_049281135.1 Mycobacterium sp.
CGCCTGAGACGTTCACCACCTGCGGCGTCGGCGGCACCCGCATCGTCGCCGACCGGCTGGGCGATCCGGACAAGCCGGCCGTGGTGTTCCTGCACGGTGGCGGCCAGACCCGCCGCTCGTGGGGCAAAGCGGCCGCCGCCGTCGCCGAGCGCGGTTGGCAAGCGGTCACGGTCGACTCCCGCGGCCACGGCGAGTCGGACTGGTCGGAGGACGGCGACTATCGGCTGGCCAGCTTCGCGGGTGACGTGCAGGAGGTGCTGCGTCATCTACCCCCGCGACCGGTGCTGGTCGGTGCATCGCTGGGTGGCTTCACGACAATGCTTCTCGCCGGTGAGATTTCACCCGGTATCGCTCGCGCCATCGTTCTCGTCGACATTGTGCCGAACATGGATCAATCCGGTGCTGACCGGATTCACAACTTCATGGCCGACCGGATGAAGACCGGCTTCGAGTCGCTCGACGAAGTCGCCGACATGATCGCCGAATACAACCCGCATCGGCCGCGGCCGACCGACCTGAATGGCTTGCGCAACAACCTGCGTCGTCGCGGCGATCGCTGGTACTGGCACTGGGATCCGAAGTTCATCAGCCAGAGGGCATCGCTTCCGCCCATCGAGCTGTCCGACGTCGATCGGATGAACGCCGCGGTGGAAGCGATCCTGGCCGGTGGCGTGCCGATGCTGCTGGTCCGCGGTCAAGTGAGCGACCTGGTCAGCCAGGAACGTGCCGACGAATTTCTGGCCCGCTTCCCGCAGGTCGAGTTCGTCGACGTCCAAGGTGCGGGGCACATGGTCGCCGGCGACCGTAACGATCTATTCGCCGACGCGGTGCTGGATTTCCTTCTCCGTCAAGGGAGTTAGACGCTCTGGACCGCTTCGGTCAGAATGTCGACGACGGCGTCCGGTCGGGTTACCAACGGGGCGTGGTCGAGCCTGTCGGTACGAGTGCGGGCCTGCATGCGTTCGGCCATGAACCGTTGGGTGGCCGGGTTGATCATGCGGTCTTCCTCCGCGACGAGAAACCAGCTCGGCAGGTCTTTCCAGCCGGGTCTCGGCACGGCCTGTTGGATGCACGGAGCGGCGATCGGTCGCTGGACCGCGGCGAGCAAGGCTTGTTCCTCGGCGGTGGCGTGCTGTGCGAATGCGTCAGCAAAGGCACTCTCGGGCAACCAAATTAAGCCGTTGCTGTCGGGTTTGAGCTCTGGCGCTTGCGGGTGCGGGGGATCCCGGTAGAAGACGTCGGCGACGGTTTCGCCTTCGTCAGGCGCCAACGCGACGACGTAGACCAGCGCCTTGATGCGTGGGTGACTGACAGCGCCGATAACGCCGCCGGCGTACGCGTGGCCGGCCAGCACGACCGGTCCTTCGGTTCGATCGATGGCTCGTATGACGGCGTTCACGTCGTCATCGAGCGTGGTCAGCGGGATGGGGGCGGCGATGACATTGATCCCGGCCTGCTGCAGACCGCTGATCACGCGAGCCCAGCTCGACCCGTCGGCCCACGCTCCGTGGACGAGAACGACAGTGGATGTGGACAAAATGGGATGCACAGCCCAATACGTTACACCCTGTCGTTGGGCGGCCAGTACGTTTGGTCTCTGAGCAGTACGCCATTGTCTGCACCGAGATCGACGGCGGCGTTGATGATGACGCGGTCGATCTGGCGCAGTGAGTGCAGCGCGGCCAGCAGTCGCCGACGTTGCGGCGCCATCGGCTGATCGTGTTGCTGTCTGGCCAGGCTCTCGGCGGCGTCGATGAAATCGGTGGAAGGAAAGACCGTTGCGGGCTGGTTGAACTCCAGCGAGGTGATCAGCACGTCGATGTTGCGACGAATCTGCGTGGTGGTCGCCATGATCGCGTCGGCGAGTTCGGTGGAGGCACCGATCCGTGTTTCGCTGCTGCGGACCAGAATTCGCGCATAGCGGTCGGACGCGGCGAGCATCCTCAGGCCGTGCCGCATACTGCGGCGCCCGGCCAGGCCGCCCACTCCTGCGCTCAGCGGCTTGGCACTGACCCGAAACTGCAGCAGGTCGCGGCCGAGTTGACGTGCCGTCTCGGTCAACGGCACGGCGATCTCGCCACCGAGCAGGCTGGTGACCGAATCGTCGACAAGGTCCGACAGGGTGAGGAAGAACGTGTGGGCGTCGTGGCGGATGTGGGCCCGGGTGTTGATCGGCAACACGAGCATGGCGGCGGCGATCCCGAGGACAGCCCCGATCGCGGTTTCCTCGATGCGCAACAGCAACAGGCTGAAGGTGAACTCGCCGAGCAGGCCGTACATCAAGGCCAGCATGGTGCTGATCCAGAAGGTCATCAGGCTGTAGGTGACCTTCATGAAATAGAAAGCGCAGAACAGACATACGAAGATCATCACCAGCGAGGCGATGGTGTTGCCCGACACCAGCGTGGCGACCAGCACGCCGCTGGGTACACCGAGCAACGTGCCGAGCAGACGCTGCCAGCCCTTGTTGAGCGTCTCGGCCCACGAGTTGGTGCCGGCGAAAATCACGAACGCGGCGATCACCGCCCAATACCAGTGCGATGGCGAGATCGCTTCGCCGACGACGATCGCCAGCGCCGCGGCGACAGCAACCTGAATGGCTTGCCGAGTGGATGGCAGCAGGCCCGCCCGGAGCGGTTGCTCGCCCGTCGCGGGGATATCCGCAGGGGCCGTCGTTTCGGTTGCGACGCGCTCGATCCGGGCGCGTACTTCCGCGGTCGCCTTGGCCGTGTCGACGATGGCCAGCGCCAAGCGCCTAACTGGCAATTCGTCAGGGTCCGGCAACCTTTCGATCAATTGCTGGGCCCGGTCCGCCGTCTGCAGCAGCCCGTGGCTGTGCGGTATCCGGATGGCCCGCGACAGCATGGCCACCGTGTCCGCCAGCTCGGTCCGGGTGGCGGCGGGGATGTCCGCCATCGCGGCCCGGCTGCCGGCCGTCGCGAGCCGCTCGACGGTGAGCTCGGCGTCGAACAACCACAGGGCGAGGTCCTCGCCGCTGACCCCCGGCCACAGCGCACCGGGGTTGACCCGGTCTTCGATCTGGGCCTGGACCATCAACGCCGTCCCGTTGAGCCGGCGGGTCCGGGCCCGCAGCCGTCGCCCGCGTCGCTCGTCGAACTGGCCGCCCCGCACGATGTCGGCCGTGGTGTCGACGACGATCGCCATCCTCGCCCGCAGCGACCGAATACTCTCACGCAGAACACTTTCCGGTCGATCGGGCATCAGGAAGACGCTCCAGACGAAGCTGCACAGGCTGCCCACCAGCGTGGCGCCGATCAGCCACGGCAGCTCGGAGAACTTCGCCCGCAGATACAGCGAGAAGAAGTAGGACATGAAGGTGACCATGCCCAGCGCGGTTCCGCGCGGGCCGAACCGGCGCGCATAGGCCGCACCGAACACCACCAGCACGAATCCGACGTCGGCGAGCACCGGGTGCGGCGCGAGCAGCGCGGCCGCGGTGATGGCCAGCGCGGTGGGCAGCGGCAGCAACGCCATCGTGATGCGCTGTTGCCGCGGATCGGGCTCGTTCACCGACCGCGCTGAGATCATGCTGATCAGCACTCCGAGCAGTGCGACCGTGAGCGGCTGTCCGGTGGCCCGGGTCAGCAGGAACAGCGCCAGTAGAGCCGTCGCCAGGGCGCCGGTGGTCCGGGTGGCCATCCGCAGCCGCAGCAGCCCGGGGTCCGATCCGACCGTCCAGTTACGCGCCCGCTCGTACAGCGCGGTTGCGTCACCGAACACCCGTGGCCAGCCTCTCTTCTGCGGATTGCGTGTCTCTTGCACTCGACTCTGGCACAGCGACCAAGATGGGACCCAATGAGCACGCGAACGACGCTGGCCGATGGCCGCGAGTTGTTGTTCTTTTCGCTGGCCGGCCACACCCCGGCTGTCGTGGCCGATCGCCGGCCGCTGCCGCCGTGGGAGCCGGGGCAGTCGCAGTTGCGGTTCGACCAGACAACGGGGCAGTGGGTGATCATCGCCGCGCGCCGACAGGACCGGACCTACAAGCCACCGCCGGACGAGTGCCCGCTGTGCCCCGGGCCGACGGGGTTGACCAGCGAGGTGCCCGCGCCCGACTACGACGTCGTCGTCTTCGAGAATCGCTTCCCGAGTTTGTCCGGTGCCGGGGCTGTGGCATCGGCGCCCGACGGCTTCGTGCCGATGCCCGGTGTCGGGCGGTGTGAGGTGATCTGCTTCTCCAGCAACCACACCGGGTCCTTCTGTGAACTGTCGCAGCCGCATGCCCGTTTGGTTGTCGACGCGTGGCGCGACCGGACTGCGGCTCTGCTGGCGACGCCGGGTGTGCAGCAGGTGTTCTGCTTCGAAAACCGGGGCGAGGAGATCGGCGTCACGCTGGCCCATCCGCACGGCCAGATCTACGGCTACTCGTTTGTGACGCCGCGGACCGCGGCGATGATGGAGCGAGCTGCTTTGCACAAGGGCGGCAACCTGTTTGCCGATCTGCTGGCGTCCGAGATCGCCGACGGCAGCCGGATTGTGGCGCGCACCGACCTGTTCACCGCGTTCGTGCCGTTCGCGGCGCGATGGCCCGTCGAGGTTCATATCTATCCGAACAGGTTCGTGCACAACCTCATTGACCTCACCGATGACGAGCAGGACGGCTTCGCGCGGATCTATCTTGATGTGTTGCGACGATTCGACCGGATGTATTCCGTTCCGTTGCCGTACATTTCGGCGCTGCACCAATACGCCGACACTTCTGCGTTGCGCGAGGGCTATTTCCATGTCGAGCTGATGTCGATCCGGCGCAGCGCTACTGCTTTGAAATACCTGGCGGCGTCCGAGTCGGCGATGGACGCGTTCATCACTGACGTGGTGCCCGAGGCCGTGGCCGAACGACTCCGGTCGCTCGCGTGATTCGATATTCGGCGCCGGGCCGGATCAACCTGATCGGCGAGCACACCGACTACAACCTCGGCTGGTCGCTGCCGATCGCGCTACCGCGGCGCACCGTCGTGACGTTCGAACCGTCGGACGCCGATGCGCTGACCGTGCTTACTGATCGTATCGACGGCGTCGTGCGAATCCCGTTGACCACCAAGCCCGGTGAGGTGACCGGGTGGGCGGCTTATGTGGCCGGGGTGGTGTGGGCGCTTCGCTCTGCCGGGCATCCGGTTTCGGGCGGTTCGATGTCGATCAGCAGCGAAGTCGAGATGGGGTCAGGCCTGTCATCGTCGGCCGCGCTGGAATGTGCGGCTCTCGGCGCGCTGACGACGGGTCTGCATATCGACCGCCTCGATCAGGCGCGTCTTGCCCAGCGTGCCGAGAACGAGTACGTCGGTGCGCCAACCGGTTTGCTCGATCAGTTGTCGTCGTTGTTCGGTGAGGCGTCGACGGCGTTGCTGATCGACTTTCGGGAGCTGACCGTGTCGCCGGTCGGCTTCGATCCGTCATCGTCGGGAGTCGAGTTGCTGCTGATCGACTCGCGGGAGCGGCACGGCCACGTCAGCGGCGAGTATGCGGCGCGCCGGCTGTCGTGCGAGCGGGCGGCGGCCGACGTGGGCGTGGTGTCGTTGCGGGAAGTCCAAGACCGGGGGATTGCAGTGCTGGATGGGGTCCGCGACGCCGTTGATGCCCGTCGCGCCCGACATGTGCTGACCGAGAACCAGCGAGTATTCGATTGTGTTGCGGCGTTAGGTGATTCGGACTATGCCTCGGCTGGCCGCATCTTCACCGCGTCACAGGCATCGATGCGTGACGACTTCGCGATCACCACTCGGAACATCGATCTGATCGCCGACGCCGCGGTGGATGCGGGCGCGCTGGGCGCTCGGATGACCGGCGGCGGATTCGGCGGGTGTGTGATCGCTTTGGTGCCGGCCGAACTCGTGGACGCGGTGGGTGCAGCGGTCCGGTCCGCGGTGCGCTCAGCGGGCTACGAAGATCCGGGGATTACTCAGACGTACGCCGCAGCGGGCGCATCCGCCACTTGAGTCACGTCAGGGTCGGGGTGGGCGTTGTGCCCGCCTCACAGCGACAACTGACTAC
>NZ_JBAPRN010000241.1:0-2877 GCF_049281135.1 Mycobacterium sp.
GCGATCGGGCAGACCGACATCATGCGGCTGATCGCCTACACGTCGATCTCGCACTTCGGTTTCATCATCCTGGGCATCTTCGTGATGACGACGCAGGGCCAGAGCGGATCCACGTTGTACATGCTCAACCACGGCATCTCCACCGCCGCGGTGTTCCTGATCGCGGGATTCCTGGTCTCGCGGCGCGGCACCCGGTCGATCGCCGCCTACGGCGGTATCCAGAAGGTGGCCCCGGTGCTGGCCGGCACATTCCTGATCGCGGGCCTGGCCACCGTGTCCCTGCCCGGGCTGGCCCCGTTTGTCAGCGAATTCCTGGTGTTGCTAGGCGCATACAACCGCTACTGGCTGTCCGCGGCAATCGGTGTGATCGCGCTGATCCTCTCCTCGATCTACATTTTGTGGCTGTACCAACGGGTGATGACCGGCCCCGTCACCGAGGGCAACGAACGGATCCGTGACCTCGTGCCGCGCGAAATCCTGGTTGTCGCACCGCTGATCGCGCTGCTGCTGGTGCTGGGGATCTACCCGAAGCCCGTGCTCGACATCATCAACCCCGCAGTGGGGAACACCATGGCGACCATCGGTCAGCAGGACCCCCCACCGATCGTGCGGCCAGGCACTGCGCACCTACCCGGAATGGCGGAAGGACCGCGCCGATGACGTCTCTATCTGTACCGACGCCCAGCGTCGAATATGGGCTGCTCTCACCGATATTCATCGTCTTCGGTGTTGCGGTGGCCGGCGTGCTCGTCGAAGCGTTCCTGCCCCGCCGAGCGCGCTATGGCGTCCAGGTCGTGCTGGCGATCGGCGGTTTGATCGCCGCGGCCGTCGCCGACGTCATCGTCGCCAGGCAGCTCGACCCGCCGGGCCGCTACGCGGTCCTGCATGCGCTGGCTGTCGACGGTCCGACGCTGCTGCTGCAGGGTGCCATCCTGTTGGTCGCCGTGCTCGCCGTGATCTTTTTCGCCGAGCGGCACAGCGGCGACAATCCGGCCGCCGGTCCGGGCGCCGCCACCGCCACCGTCCACGCCCCCGCCGGATTGGAAGCCTTTACGCCGCAGGCGTCTGCGGTGCCGGGCAGTGCGGCCGAGCATGAGGCGGAGCGGGCCGGGGCAAGCCAGACCGAGTTGTTCCCGCTGACCATGCTGGCGGTCGGCGGCATGCTGGTGTTCCCGGCAGCCAACGACCTGCTGACCATGTTCGTGGCGCTCGAAGTGCTGTCGCTGCCGCTGTACCTGTTGTGCGGGCTTGCCCGCCACCGGCGGTTGCTGTCCCAGGAAGCCGCCGTGAAGTACTTCCTGCTTGGCGCGTTTTCTTCAGCGTTCTTCCTGTACGGCGCCGCGTTCCTCTACGGCGCCACCAACACGCTGTCGCTACCGGGCATCGCCACATCGCTGGCGGCCAGCAACAGCCACTCGATGGCGCTGATCGGTGTTGCACTGCTATCGGTCGGGCTGTTGTTCAAAGTCGGTGCAGCGCCCTTCCATTCGTGGATTCCCGACGTCTACCAGGGCGCGCCCACCCCGATCACCGGGTTCATGGCGGCGGCGACCAAAGTCGCGGCGTTCGGCGCGCTGCTGCGGGTCGTCTACGTCGCGCTGCCGCCGTTGCATGACCAGTGGCGGCCGGTGCTGTGGGCCATCGCGATACTGACCATCGCTGTCGGCACAATCACCGCGGTGACCCAGACCGACGTCAAGCGGATGTTGGCGTACTCGTCGATCGCGCACGTGGGTTTCATCCTCACCGGTGTGATCGCCGACAACACGGCGGGCCTCGCGGCGACGATGTTCTATCTTGTCGCCTACAGCTTCAGCACGGTCGGCGCGTTCGCGGTCGTGGGTCTGATCCGCAACTCGCACGGCGAAGAAGACGCCACCTTGTCGCACTGGGCCGGGCTCGGGCAGCGCTATCCCGTTGTTGGCCTGCTCTTTTCGATGTTTCTGCTGGCCTTCGCCGGGATTCCGCTGACCAGCGGGTTCATCAGCAAGTTCGCGGTGTTCCAGGCAGCGGCCAAAGGCGGCGCGGTGCCGTTGGTCATCATCGGTGTGATCGGCAGCGCGGTGGCCGCCTACTTCTATGTGCGGGTGATCGTGCTGATGTTCTTCACCGAGCCGCACGCCGAGCCGGTACACGTCGTCATGCCCAGCTTCTGGAGTAAGACCGCCATCGCGGTGTGCGCGTTGATCACCGTCGGCTTGGGTATCTTCCCGCAGCCTCTGCTCGATCTCGTCCGGCAGGCCGCGCAGTTCCTGACATGACACCGGCGCTGGTTCTCAGCGACGACAACGGACCGGTTCGGGTGTTGACCATGAACCGTCCCGAAGCACGAAACGCACTGAGCCCGAAGCTGATCGGAACGCTGTACGCCGCGCTACGCGAGGCTGACGACGACACGTCGGTGCGGGCGGTGGTACTCACCGGTGCCGACCCGGCATTTTGCGCCGGCGTCGACCTCAAAGAGGCCCAGCGGCTCGGCTCGGTTTACTTCGAGCAGTTTCAGAACCAGAGCTGTATTCGCCAAACCGGCGAGATGCGCACGCCGATCATCGCCGCCATCAACGGCGCGGTGTTCACCGGCGGGCTCGAGATGGCGTTGGGCTGCGATTTTCTCATCGCCTCCGAGCGCGCGATCTTCGCCGACACCCATGCCCGCGTAGGAATCCTGCCTGGCGGCGGGATGACGGCGCGGCTTCCGCATGTAGTCGGCGCCGCGATGGCCCGCCGGCTGTCGATGACCGGCGAGGTGGTCGACGCCGCACGTGCCGAGCGGATCGGGCTGGTCACCGAGGTCGTGCCGCACGATCAGCTGCTGCCCCGCACCGTTGAGCTGGCCGGCCAGATCGCGGAAGTACCTGCTCCAATCATGGCTGGCCT
>NZ_JBAPRN010000242.1:0-26812 GCF_049281135.1 Mycobacterium sp.
CACCGGAGCCACGCAGCACCCCGCCCGGCGACATGTGCTCGTCGACGGCGGCGACCAGGCGATGCACCCGCGGCGCATGCCGGTCGTCCTCGGTGCGCGCGGCCAGTTCGGTCTCCAGCCCGAGCACCACGCCTTGGCAGTAGGTGTACTCGGCGCGAACGAGTGAACCCGCTTTGATGCCGTCGAAGACCAGGTGCTGTTCGGGGTCGATCAGCGTCTCGTCGATCCAGTCGGCCATCTGCTGGGCGCGCCGCAGCCGGTCACCGTAGCGCGCCAGGAAGATCCCGGCCGGTCCGTTGGCCGGGGCGTTGAAGAACTGGTCCTGCTTGCGCCACGGGATGCCGCCGCCGTCTTCGGGCACCCACGCTTTGACCAGTTGGTCGTTCAGCTTGTTCAGCGCCCGCTCGCGGTCGACGTCGGCAATCCTGGACGCCCGCTCCAGCGCAAGCGCCAGCCAGGCCATGTCATCGTAGTAGCTGTTGACCCAGGATCCGTTGTTACGCAGTCGATGTGAGCGAATCTGTCGCTCGATCTTGATCCGGCGCTCTGGCTGCGGGTCACGCTGCTCGGCATCGACCAGGCAGTCCAGCAGATGCGCCTGCCACCAGTAATGCCAGCCGCCAAACCATCGGTCGCGACGGGTCGGTGGCCAGGCCACCACGCCGAGTTGGGTGCCAGGTAGCGCCCACAGCCGTTTCAGATGCCGACCGGTGACAGCGGCCTCCGCGCTGACCGCCCGGTTGACCCATACCTGATCCATGTCTGCAGATCCTGCCCTACCGGGCCGGTGCGCAAGCGGGCATCCTTCCGGGAACTTTTTGTCCCGGTTCAAGTCCCGGAAGGATGCCCGCTGAGGGTGCGAGTCGTAAGAACAGCAAACCCAGCACACCGCCCATATCGCCTGAGCAGGGCAGTCACGCCTCGACGGATGTCAAAGGCGATCCATCTCGCGCGCCATGCAGCCGTTCTCTAAAAACGCGTAGCGCTTCGGGTAGTCGCGGCGCACTGGACGGGCTTCTCGATGGGCTTCTCGCGTCGACCGAGCAAGCGGGCGCCGCATGGCGGCCCGCAGGATGCTGACCGCCTCGAACCACCGGCGCCGGGTGGTGGGTTGTGCCCGCAGCGCAACGGCGGTGCCAAGCACAACCTCTTGCTCGCTGATCAAGACCGGTGCCGGCGAAACCATTCGCTCTCGGGCCTCGTCAAAGGTCTCTTGGGCCTCGTCAGAGGTGGTGACTGCAATCTTTTCGGTGAGCATTTCAATCCTCCGTCGATGAGATCCGCTGCTGAAATCTTTGATCGCGGTGGATGGATCGATATCAGTGATGCACTACTGATGTTTCGCAGCGTTGCGACGTGCCACCACCGAGAGGCGGATAAGTAGTTCTGGCTGGATACCGCGGCGGTAGCCGATCAGTTGAGCTGACGCGAGCCGTTGTCGCCGTGTCGTTCCCGGCGGGAAGGCAATAGCCCCGCGAGCTCGTCGCGCTTGGATGTGCCAGTTTTGGCCATCGCCTTATAGATGTGGCTTTCGACGGTTCGAACCGACAACGTCAGCCGTGCCGCGATATCCCGGTTGGACAGCCCTTGACCGATAAGCATCACGATTTCTCGTTCGCGGTCAGTCAGCGGCAATCGTTCGGCCGCCTTGCGCAGAGTTGCCGTGCGGGCGCCGCCACATTGCTCGGCCAACGCTTCGGCCCTCGCCGAGCATCCCAACGCCGACCCGCGTAAGTCTCGGTGCCGGTAGGCGATGGCTGCATGCGCTGCCGCATCGACGGCAGCGATCAAATCGCCCATATCCTGGAATTCGGCTGAAACCGCGCCTAGTTCGGCACCATCATCATCGTGCAGCGCCTCAGCGAATCGGGCGGCCACGCCGGCGCGGGGCCCTTCAACGATCGCAGCAAGCTCCCGCAATCGAGGCCCGCAGGAACGCTCCCCGAACTGCACGGCGGTTTGTAAGCACATCACTTCAGGAGCGAATTGCCCATTGGTCCTGGCTGTTTCGGCGGCAGCAAGCGAGACCTTGATTGCTTCGCTGATGGCGCCCTGCCCGGCGACCACCCATGCCTTGGCGATCGCGTACTCGTAGTCGAGGTATCGCCAGCTGGGATGGCGCAGCCTTTCGAGTGCCCCCAACTGGGCCGCTGCCTCGGAAATCGAGCCGCTCATCGCAAGCGCCGTCGTCAGCGGAATCCGGCACCGGTAACCCCACCCGCTGGAGTCGGTGGAATCGTTTACGGTCTCGATGGATTGGGTCAGCAGGGAAACCGCGGTGTCGAGTCGCCCAGAACCCAGGGCCGCTCTGCCCACCGCGAGAGTGCCGACTTGGAAAGACTGAAATGCCTGGAACTCGATTTGGCGTTGTCGTATCGTCTGCGCCGGCGCATCGGCATCGGCGATATGACCGGCTAACAGCAGGGCGCCGATGTGGGCGTCGGTGATGATGACGAACGAACGTATCGGAATCGGGTAACCGGCCTTTGCCGCCGCTGCGGCTTCGCCGGCGCGGCCCGCTTCTCCAAGCGCGAGGGCAAGGGCCCAGGCGGTCACCCGCTGGGCGACGAGATCGGGTAGCTCCTGCCAGGTGAACTTGCCGGACGACTCGATGGCCACTTGCGGCTGGCCCATCGCCGCCCAGTACACCGTCAGAAATGCGTCGATGCAGCTTCGAGCCTGTTGACCTGCGGCGCGTGATGCATCGTCGATGAATTCCTTTGCCCCGACCGGATCAGCCAGGGTGAACAGCCGATTGGTCGCCCGCAGGAAGGCCATTCGCCCGTACGCGGCGTCACCCAACTCGTCTGCCCGGATGCCGGCGAGCACATCGTCGGCTTCCTGGCCACGGCCAGCACACGACAAAGCGTAGGCGCGAATGAGTTTCGCGTCCGCGGCACCTCCTGCCTGGATCGCCGCCGCCGTGAGCCGATCAGCTAGGGGAAATTCCCATAGCCAGACCGCGCCGCTGGCCGCCCGAATAAGGAGGTCTGAATCGGGCTCGAGATCCGAGTCGAGGCTAAGAGTGGCGCGGCGGACCACGACCTGCATATCGTCACGATCATCCGACCCGGCGAGTTCGGCAGCGACCAGGCCACGCAGCCGTCGTAACCTGGTGGCGGCAGCCCGATTTCGTCGGACCTCCCCGTATAGCGGGTGCGCCAGCCTCGCCTCTACCCGATTGCCTACTTGGTCAAGAGCGATGAGACCGCGGAGGTCGGCCTGCTCGACCGCGCCCGGGTCGGTTATTCGGGTGAGCGACCCGAGTTCGATGGGTTCGCCAACGGCGAGGGCGTCGATCACGTCGCTGACCGAGCTGGGCAGGCCTCCGATGCGTCCTTCGACCAGTTCGATGAGGCTCGGCGGCAGCACCGGATCACCGAGCCAACGCCAGTAGTCGTCCTGCATTGCAAGCCGGCCGTCGGCAACTTCCTGCTCGACGATGTTCCGCAGATACAGAGGATTGCCGCGGGTCAACGTCCACAATCGCTCAGCGGCTTGCGGATCCACCGGCCCGCCCAACACAGCCGAGGTAAGCGCGGTGGTTTCGGCTTCGGACAGCGGCTGCAGGTCGAGGCGGTCAAGATGCCCCCCGTCCCACAACTCCCGTACCCCGGCAGGAATCGAATCACCTGCGCGGATGGTGAGCACGACTTTGGCGGCGCGGCGCTGAATGATCTGGTGCACAACGAATGTCGACAGATCATCGAGCAAGGCCACATCATCGACACCCAGCACGACTGTCTTGCCGGAGGACGAGGAAGTCAGCGAGGCGATTGCATTGCGGATCAATTCGAGGTTGTCGTCACCTGCGGACACTGCCCACGAGGAGAGCGCTCCCAACGGAATCGACCGCGCTGAGGACGTGCCCACTACCCACCGGACTTCACGCCCCTGCGACCCGGCGGAACTCAGCGCTTCACGCGCGATCCGGCTCTTGCCCACGCCGGCAGCACCGCAAACCACGACCCCAGCCAAGTCGGAGTCGAAAATTGCGCCTTCGATGAGTCGCTGTTCCTTCGATCGGCCGGTCAACGGCCACGTCAAGCGCATCGGTACAGCCTAGAAGCGGTACCCGGCCGGTGAGACGAAAGATCAGTATTCGGTCACTGACGTGTCGCCGCGGTACCGGATCGACGATTGCGTCGCGGTCAGCAAACGGCAAACGCCCAGCTGACGTGTTTCGAGCGAGGAGTTGTGATGACGGTCGACATCATGCCCACCCGTAGTTGCCCCAATGTCTTCGACGCGGGGCTGCCGATCTTGGCATATGAACACGTGGATGATCCTGAAGAGGCGCATCGACTCGTCGCGCAGGCCCGGGATCGAGCACCGATCGCCATCGGGATTCATGGCCCGGAGATATTGAGCCACGAACTGGTTCGCGCGGTACTGCGCGACCCGCGATTTCGCGTCCCGAAGGGAATGTTCCTCGCCGCCCAAGGCATAACGTCCGGCCCGATATGGGACCGCGTCACCGCGAACCTGATCAGTCTCGACGGAGACGAGCACCACCGCCTTCGTCGTCTGATATCGAAGGCCTTCACTCCTCGGGCCACCGCACGGCTGCGCTCGACGATCATCGACGTCATCACCGAACTCGTTGAACGCCAGATGATCCGTGGGAGCTGCGATGTGGTGACCGACATCTCGCGTCAATATCCAATCCCGATTATTTGCGCGTTACTCGGCGCACCGGCCGCGGACTGGGAGCTGTTCTCGGAATGGACCGACGACATCTTCAAGGCCTTCAGCTGGAACGTCGCCAAAGAGGCGGATTCCATCTTGGCGGCATGGCAGGCCGTCGACGACTACGTCGACGATATGGTCGCTGACCGCCGTGACGCGTTGACCGACGACCTGATCTCCGAGCTGATCCGCGCCGAACACGATGGCGATCGGCTCGACACCGACGAGTTGCGCATGCTGGTCGTAGGTCTGCTGATTGCCGGCACCGACACCACTCGAAACCAGCTCGCCGCTGCGGTGCAGGTGCTCTGTGATCACCCCGACCAGTGGACGCTGCTGGCTCATCACCCCGAGTTGGCCGCCAATGCGGTCGAGGAAACCATGCGACACTCCCCAATCGCCTGGGGCACCCTGCGCATCGCCCTCCAGGATGTGGAACTCGCCGGAGTCGTGATCCCGGCCGGCACACTGGTCGTCGCCAACACCGCCTCGGCGAACCGGGATCCTGCCGTGTACGACAAACCAGACCAACTCGACATCACTCGCGATGGCGACCACCCAATACAGACCTTCGGTGCCGGGTTGCATTACTGCCTGGGCGCCAACCTTGCCCGGCTCGAGCTCGCCGAAGCTTTGACGGTGATGACTCAGCACATGCCGCACGCCCGGCGAACCGGACCAGCCCCCTGGAAACCGCTGACCGCGCTGACCGGACCCATCACTCTGCCCATCGAGTTCGATGTCTCGCCGAGGCATTAGCGAATCGGCGCAACTACCAGGCGCTCGCGATATTCCCATGTTGCGTGATCCAGGTATGCATGGCGATTCCGGCCGCGACCGCGACGTTGATGCTGCGTGTCGACCCGAACTGGGCGATCGACACGGTCAGCGCGGCGCCGGCGCGGGCGTCGTCGCTGATGCCGGGGCCCTCCTGGCCGAATAGCAGCAGGCAGTCCCGCGGCAGCGCCGTCTGCTCCAGCCGCGCCGCGCCGGGCACGATATCGACGGCGACCACCGTCAGGCCCGACCCGGCAGCGAAGCTCAGCAGATCGGCGGTGTCGTCGTGGTGACGGAGGCGCTGGTAGCGGTCGGTGACCATGGCGCCGCGGCGGTTCCAGCGGCGCCGGCCGACTATGTGCACGGTGTCCACGGCGAACGCGTTGGCGGCGCGCACCACCCCGCCGATGTTCGCGTCCTGACCGAAGTTCTCGATCGCCACGTGCAGCGGGTTTCTGCGGGTGTCGATGTCGGCGACGATGGCTTCCCGCGTCCAGTACCGATAGGCGTCGACGACGTTGCGGGTGTCGCCGTCGCGCAGCAACTCCGGGTCATAGCGCGGGTCGTCGGGAAGCGGACCCTCCCAGGGGCCGACGCCGGATGTCGGGACACTCCACTCGGTGGGACCGGGCTCGGTTGTGTCCTCGCGACGATGCGGGCCCGAACGGCCTGAGGAGGAGCGGGGTGAATCGGTCACCGCACGGTCCAGACCGCGGCGTGGGTGCCGACGATCGCCACGGTCGCGTACAGCAGCGCGTCGTTGAGGTCGCCCTGCGTGCACAGCGAGGCGTTGACGCGCACGGCGTCCAGCGACGCCTCCGGCAGGATCAGCACCGACGCCCCGTAGGCCGTGCAGGCGGCGTTCAGGCCCGGGGCAGGCAGGGTCGGCGCGGCGAGCAGCATCATCGGCCCGCCGCGGCCGGCGGAGTCGTCGCGATATTTGGCCGCGATGGTGTGGGCCTCCAAACCGAGCAGCATGTAACCGCTGCCGTTGAACGCGGCCGGGTCGCCCAGCGAGGCCTGAGTCAGCTGAGCGCCGTCGGCGCGCCACGCGGCCACACTGGTGGATTTGACGACCAGGCCGGTGTCACTTTCCTTGGTCGGCATGACCCCGACGGGGAACGCCGCCGGGTAGGCAGCGGCGGTGTCGGCGATCCGGTCGCGTGGCGAGTACAGGTAGACGCCGCGGACGGCAGCACGGTCCTTCATCGGGCCCAGGCATACCGTGCCGGTCAGCCGCGTGCCGCCGGGCGCGGAAAGCGATTGGATGACAAGATTTTTCACGCCGTCACAGCTGCCGATCCCGGTGGCTTCCATGGGATGCGCCAATGCGCCGTAGAGGCCGAAGCGGATATCGCCGGGGTCGGCGTGGGGTTTGGCCGGGTCGGCCGGGGCAGCATCGACGTCGACGAGCACGTAATCGTCTTGCCAGCGCAGATTCGATATCGAGGTGTTCCAGCCCAACACCGCCAGTGACTCGCCGAGGTGCGCGGTTTCCGCGCCGTAGACCTGTTGGCGCGCTGAGGGATTCGAACACGCACAGGCCACGGCCAGCGTCGCCACCATCGCGATGAGAGTGCGCACGGTGACTACTGCAGCCCGAGGTCCGCCAGCCCCAGTACGCTGCGGTACGGAAAGCCTTCGGCTTCAATGGCTTCGGCCGCACCGGTGGCCCGGTCGACCACCGTCGCCACGCCGACCACCTGCGCGCCGGCCTCCAGCACCGCCCGCACCGCGGTCAGCGCCGACCCGCCGGTCGTGCTGGTGTCCTCGACCACCAGGACACGCTGGCCGGAGATGTCGGGCCCTTCGATAAGTCGTTGCATGCCATGGGCTTTCACGGATTTCCGGACGACGAAAGCGTCGATCGGGCGACCCGGTGCGTGCATGACGGCGGTGGCTACCGGATCGGCGCCCAGTGTCAGTCCACCGACCGCGGCGTAGTCCCAGTCGGCGGTGAGTTCGCGGACTAGCCGGCCGATCAGGGGCCCGGCCCGGTGATGCAATGTGGCGCGACGCAGGTCGACGTAGTAGTCGGCTTCCTTGCCCGACGACAATGTAACGCGGCCGTGCACCACCGCCAATTGGCTTACCAGGTCTGCTAATTCGGCGAGCTCAGGTGCGGCCACGGCCCCGCCCGAAGACACTCGTGGCGGCACGCGCCAGTGTTCGCGGCACCATCCGGCTGGCGGTGGTGATCGCCTTGTACTGCACGCCGGGGATGATGACCACCTTGCCACCGGCGGCGTCGGCGAGGGTTTCCCGAACCACATCGTCCACCTCGAGCCACATGAACGACGGCAGCGACGTCATGTCGATGCCGGCCCGGTCGTGAAACTCGGTGTGCACGTAGCCCGGACACACCACGTGCATGCCGACGCCGGTGCCTCGCAGCCCGACGGCCAGCCCTTCGGTGAACGACACCACCCAGGCCTTGGACGCCGAATAGGTCGAGCCCCGACCCGACAACAGCCCGGCCACGCTCGCAACGTTGATCACCGTGCCCGCACCGGCGTCGATCATCGCCGGCAACGCCGCACGGGTCAGCTGCATCACCGAGGTGACGTTGACGTCCAGCTGGGACTGCAGCCTCGCGGGCTCGGCGGTCCAAAATTCGCCGGAGGTACCGAAACCGGCGTTGTTCACCAGTACCTCAACGCCGGCGGTCAGCCGCTCGGCGACCTTGTCGCGTTCGGCGGCCTGGCTGAGATCGGCGGGCAACACCTCGACGTTCCGGCCGCCCTCGTCGGACAGCTCGGCGGCCAGCGCCTTGAGACGGTCGGCGCCGCGAGACACCAGCACCAGGTCGTAACCATCAGCGGCATAGCGTCGCGCGAAACCTTCGCCGATACCGGATGTGGGCCCGGTGATCAGGGCGACGCGACGAGGCACGGCGTCAGTGTACTGAGCGGGTGTGCGGCTCGGATTCAGCGCTGGTGATGTGAAGCCTGGTGGCCGTTTCGGCTCGTCGGCGGACGAGGAATCGGCTCTTGGCGAGCAGCGGGCGGCGGGGTTGCGGCGCGCGTCGCAGGCCCGGCTTCACGGGTGAAGGACTCGGTCTGTCGCTGCGGCACCTCGGCTCGCCCGGCGGGAGCCAGCGGGCGGCTGGGGGCCGACTTGCGGCGGGTAGCCGACTGCTGCGTCCCGCCAGATCCTGCCGCCTGCGGCACCGGCGGCAACACGCGTAGCAGGTCGTTGAATTGGCGCACCGTGCGCAAACCCTCGTCCCATTGGGCACGAGTGCTGCCGATCGGCATGCTGACCAGCGTCCAGTTCTGCTCGTTCCACATGATCTCGGCGCAGTCGGGTGCGGTGTGCGCGAAGGTGACCATGCGGCGATCGCAGGCGCGACGGGCGGCGTCCAGGTTGGTGGAGTACACCATCCGCGGCCCGATCGCCCCCAACAGCCAGATGTCGTTCTCGCGAGGCTCTTTGAGGCCTTTGAGCCGCACGTCGACGACGACGTTGGTGCCCACCTTGCGGTGCAGGGCGAT
Organism: Mycobacterium sp.; assembly: GCF_049281135.1. Taxonomy (GTDB): domain Bacteria; phylum Actinomycetota; class Actinomycetes; order Mycobacteriales; family Mycobacteriaceae; genus Mycobacterium. Next base: position 8,961 of record NZ_JBAPRN010000242.1, read on the forward strand.
CACGGTGGCGACTTCCTCGAGGTCGAAGATGAAGACCGCCTCGCCGCGGATCTGCCCCAACACGACGTTGCGGGCCGGGATGTTGCTGCCCACGGTCGACATCACACCGCGCTTCCAGCGCTTGAGGATCTCGGTGGATTCCTGCTCGTAGTCGAATCCGTGCGATCGTGCCCACGACTTACGGCGCCGGCCCCGACCGCGGCGGCGGTCGATGTCGACGTATAGCAACACCGCCGCGCCGACGAAGCACAGCGCGGAGAGCGTGAACCAGAGGGGAACCATCGCCACGTAGCCTAACCGCTGTGACCCCCCAACCGGGAATGCGAGCAGGTCACAACAGAATTAAAGTTTGCTACCGCTTCGGCACGCGTCCGCACCGAAGCGGTAGCAAGGGCCAGCCGGTGGCGACCCGTATCAGCCCAGGATCAGCGAGTCGCCGTCAGCGCTGACGTTGACCGGCACCACGTCGCCGTCGTGCACGTCACCGGCGAGCAGCATCTTGGCCAACTGGTCGCCGATGGCATGCTGGACCAGCCGCCGCAGCGGACGGGCGCCGTAGACCGGGTCGAAACCACGCTGCGCCAGCCACGTCTTGGCCGGCAACGACACCTCGAGCTGCAGCCGCCGCTGGGCGAGCCGCTTGTCCAACTGGTCGAGCTGGATGTCGACGATCTGCACCAGTTCCTCGGGGTTGAGCCCGTCGAAGATCAGCACGTCGTCGAGCCGGTTGATGAACTCCGGCTTGAACGCCGAGCGCACCGCGGCCATCACCTGCTCCTCACTGCCGCCCGACCCGAGGTTGGACGTCAGGATCAGGATCGTGTTGCGGAAGTCGACCGTGCGGCCCTGCCCATCGGTGAGCCGGCCCTCGTCGAGCACCTGCAGCAGCACGTCGAAGACGTCCGGGTGGGCCTTTTCCACCTCGTCGAACAGCACGACGGTGTAAGGCCGGCGACGGACCGACTCGGTCAGCTGACCGCCCTGGTCGTAACCGATGTAGCCAGGCGGCGCACCGACGAGGCGGGCCACCGAGTGCTTCTCGCCGTACTCGCTCATGTCGATGCGGACCATCGCGTGTTCGTCATCGAAAAGGAAGTCGGCCAACGCCTTGGCCAGCTCGGTCTTGCCGACACCGGTGGGGCCGAGGAACAGAAACGAACCGGTCGGCCGGTTGGGGTCGGCGACCCCGGCCCGGGTGCGACGCACCGCGTCGGAGACGGCCTGCACGGCCTTCTTCTGCCCGACCACGCGGCGGCCGAGCTCGTCTTCCATCCGCAGCAGCTTGGCGGTCTCGCCTTCCAGCAGCCGCCCGGCCGGGATGCCCGTCCACGCCGACACCACGTCGGCGATGTCGTCGGGTCCGACTTCTTCCTTGAGCATGACGTCCGTGCGGGCCTGAGCGGTGGGCAGCGCGGCGTCGAGTTTCTTCTCCACTTCGGGGATGCGCCCGTAACGTAGCTCGGCGGCCTTGGCGAGGTCGCCGTCACGTTCGGCGCGCTCGGACTCCCCGCGCAGCGTGTCCAGCTGTTCCTTCAGTTCGCGGACGACGTCGATGGCGTTCTTCTCGTTCTGCCACCTGGTGGTGAGCTCGGCCAGTTTCTCCTTCTGGTCGGCCAGTTCGGCGCGCAGCTTCTCCAAGCGCTCCTTGGACGCCGCGTCTTCTTCTTTGGCCAGCGCCATCTCTTCGATCTCGAGCCGGCGTACCAGCCGCTCCACCTCGTCGACCTCGACAGGCCGCGAGTCGATCTCCATCCTGAGCCGTGACGCGGCCTCGTCGACCAGGTCGATCGCCTTGTCCGGGAGGAAACGGGCGGTGATGTAACGGTCGGACAGCGTGGCCGCGGCCACCAGCGCGGAGTCGGTGATGCGCACACCGTGGTGCACCTCGTAGCGGTCTTTGAGGCCACGAAGGATGCCGACGGTGTCTTCCACCGACGGCTCACCGACGAACACCTGCTGGAAGCGCCGCTCCAAAGCCGCGTCCTTCTCGATGTACTTGCGGTACTCGTCGAGCGTCGTGGCGCCCACCAGGCGCAACTCACCGCGGGCCAGCATCGGCTTGATCATGTTGCCGGCGTCCATCGCCGACTCGCCGGTCGCACCGGCCCCGACGATGGTATGCAGCTCATCGATGAAGGTGATGATCTGCCCGGCCGAGTTCTTGATGTCGTCGAGGACGGCCTTGAGTCGTTCCTCGAATTCGCCGCGGTACTTGGCACCGGCCACCATCGAACCCAGGTCCAGGCTGATGACGGTCTTATCGCGCAGGCTCTCGGGGACATCACCATCGATGATGCGTTGGGCCAGACCTTCCACGATCGCGGTCTTGCCGACGCCGGGCTCGCCGATCAGCACCGGGTTGTTCTTGGTGCGACGGCTCAGCACCTGCACGACGCGACGAATCTCGTTGTCCCGACCGATAACCGGGTCGAGCTTGCCTTCGCGGGCGCGGGCGGTCAGATCGGTCGAGTACTTCTCCAATGCCTGATAGGTCGCCTCGGGGTCGGGACTGGTGACGCGGGCGCTGCCGCGAACCTTGACGAACGCCTCGCGCAACGCCTGCGGCGATGCGCCATGCCCGGTCAGTAGTTTGGCGACCTCGGAGTCGCCGGTGGCCAAACCCACCATCAGGTGCTCGGTGGAGACGTATTCGTCGTCCATCTCGGTGGCCAACTGCTGCGCGGTGGTGATGGCCGCCAGCGATTCACGCGACAGCTGCGGCTGCGCGTTGGCGCCGCTGGCCTGCGGCAGCCGGTCCAGGATGTGTTGCGCTTCGGTGCGGACAGTGGCGGGCTCGACGCCGACAGCCTCCAGCAGCGGCGCGGCGATCCCATCGTTCTGCGTGAGCAGGGCTAGCAGCAGGTGCGCCGGCCTGATCTCGGGGTTGCCGGCGGCACTCGCCGCCTGCAAAGCCGATGTCAGCACCGCCTGTGTCTTGGTTGTCGGGTTGAAAGAGTCCACGACACCTCCGTTCAGAGTCAGAGAGGGCCTAGAGGGGCCCGGTAAAAATGCTTGTCGCGTTGTTCAACGCCGTCAAGGTTGAGTCTGTTCCGCTCAACTCTAGCTATTTTCCGCTCACCGGGGGCGGCGGCTAGGCCGGGCAAGGCTGGAAGGCGGCCTGCAGCTGCGGGCCGGCGAATCCGTCCGGGGTTCGCCCTGATCGGATCACCCGCCGATCAGAATTATTCGAACGTATGATCGATTAGTGGGAGACCTCGCGTCGATCGGATACAACGGCCAGCCGGCCCGTAACCCGTTCCGCGTCGTGCGCCCACCGATCACTGTGCTGATCGATCTGACCGTGCTCTTTCCCCGTGAGCCACACCGGTCGGGCCGCTTTGAGCCCAATGGTCTGCAGTTGCACAAGGTCGTCGAGGGTCGGCTCAGCTGCTGGGGCATCTGCGAGCAGGGCGACTGGTGGGGGTTGGTGACCTACCCGATCGCCTACGGGTCAAAACGCAAGAACGTCACGCACTGGGTGCCCGCGTGGACGCTGCGACGGAAACACTAGGCCAACCGTCGGCGGTCCCGCAGCGCGCGGCGGCGGGTGATGCGAAGATTCAGCCGTGACGGCAAGTTGGGTCTCCGTACTGACCACACTGATTCCGCTGGCGCTCGTTGTGTCGATCTCGCCGCTGTCCGTCATCCCGGCGGTGCTGGTGCTGCAGACGCCGCGGCCGCGGCCGACCGGCCTGGCCTTTCTCGGCGGCTGGTCGCTGGGATTGGTTGCGCTGACCGCCGTGTTCGTCGCGTCCTCCGACGCGCTCGGTGGCCTGCACAACAAGCCGCCGCTCTGGGCATCCTGGACCCGCGTGGTGCTCGGGTTGGCGCTGATCGCGTTCGGTATCTATCGCTGGCTGACCCGCGAAGGACACACCGAGTCGCCGAAGTGGATGCGGTCTTTCGAAACCCTCACGCCCGCAAGGGCTCTGGCCACCGGGTTGGTTTTGGTCGTGGTGCGGGTCGAGGTGCTGACCATGTGCGCATTGGCCGGCTTGGCCATCGACAGCGGTAACCTCGGCAAGGCCGGCGAGTTGGTTACCGGTGCCGTCTACGTCGCCGTCGCGGCATCCACGGTGGCGATCCCCGTCCTCGCTTACGTCGCCGCCGGTCACCGGCTCGACGACTCAATGGCGCGGCTCAAGGAATGGATGGAGCGCAACAACGCTGCGATGCTCGCCGGGGTGCTGGTCCTGATCGGCGGGCTGGTGCTCTACCACGGCGTCAACGCGCTGCTCTGAGGGCCGCTGAACCAGGCATAAAATCGGCGGCCGTGAGCCTCAACGACCGGGATGCGCTGGCGGTGCTGCACGCCGCCGTCGACCCGGACGACCACAACGGCCTCATCGGCCGCTTGTACGCCCGCTGGTTTGCCTTCGATGCGTCGCCGCGCGACCTGTTTCCGCCCGACATGGGCGTCCAGCGGGCCGCCTTCGCCCAAGCGTTGAAATGGATTTACGGCGAACTGGTCGCTCAGCGTGCCGAAGATCCGGTGGCGTTTCTGGCACAGCTGGGACGCGATCACCGCAAATACGGGGTGCTGCCCGAGCATTACGAGACGTTGGGTCAGGCGCTGTATGCGACGCTGCGCGACGAGCTGGCCGAGGCCTGGACCGACGCCGTCGATGCCGCGGCTCGGCAGTCGGTGAACCTGATCACCGGGGTGATGAGCGGCGCCGCCGACGCCGAACAAGGGCCGGCGTGGTGGGACGGCACGGTGGTCGAACACCTTCGGGTGTCCCGCGACCTCGCCGTCGTCCGGTTGCAACTGGACCGCCCGATGCCCTACCACGCGGGCCAGTACGTCAACGTCGCCATACCGCAGTGCCCGCGGCGGTGGCGCTATCTGACACCGGCCATCCCGCCAGATGAGACCGGAGCCATCGAGTTTCACGTCCGCACGGTATCGGTCGGCCTGGTCAGCAATGCCATCGTCAACGAGACCCGGACCGGGGATCGCTGGCGGCTGTCCAGCCCGCACGGCGCCCTGTACGTCGACCGCGACGGCGGCGACGTGCTGATGGTGGCCGGCAGCACCGGGCTCGCCCCGCTGCGCTCGATCGTCATGGACCTCACCCGCTGGGGGGTGAACCCGCGCGTGCACCTGTTCTTCGGCGCCCGCTACCCGTGCGAGCTCTACGACCTGCCGACCTTGTGGCAGATCGCCACACACAATCCCTGGCTGTCGGTGACGCCAGTCTCCGAGCTCAACGGCGACCCCGCCTGGGCTTCCGACTATCCCGATGTAGCGCCGCCGCGCGGGCTGCATCTGCGCCAGACCGGCAAGCTGATGGACATCGTCACCAAATACGGCAACTGGGGAGACCGGCAGATCCTGATCTGTGGCGGACCGGAGATGGTCCGCGCCACCAAAGACGCGCTGATCGCCAAAGGCGCGCCACCGGAGCGTATTCAGCACGACCCGTTGTCCAGCTAGTCGCCGACGATTTTGGCATAGTCTCATCGGGTGCACATTGTCACACTGAGCGATCCGTCATCCGAAGTAGAAGCCCAGTTCGTCGCAGAAGCCGGCATGATCGGCATTTCGCTGACCGACTCGGGGGTCGAACTACTCGGCCAACGACGCGGACTCGACGCGTACGTGGCCAACGGGAAAACAATGGGCATCCCACTGTTGTACCCCTGGGCAAATCGGCTGGGCGCCAACACATACGAAGCCGAAGGCAAGACGGTCACGCTGACGGCCGGTGAATACGGGGTGCGGGCCGATCCCAACGGCCTGCCGATTCACGGTGTGCTGGCAGCCTTTCCGAATTGGCGGGTAACGCATGAGTCCGGTCACGAACTGACCGGCGAAGTGGACTTCACTCAGGACGAAGAGTTGTTGGCCAGCTTTCCGTTTCCGCACCGACTAGCGCTGACCATCACGCTGCACGAGCGGATCTTGCGGCTACGCCTTTCCGTGACTCCAACCGGGGAGCTCGCGGTGCCGCTGTGTTTCGGTTTTCACCCGTACCTGCAGCTACCGGACGTGCCGCGCGATCAGTGGATCATCGAGACGCCGGCGATGCGGCATCTGACGCTCGACGACAAAGGTCTTCCCACCGGCGAGGCGGTCGTCCAGCCCGCCCTCAGCGAACCGTTGGGCGACAGGGCTTTTGACGACGGGTACGACCAGGTCGCCGACGGCGCGTTGTTCGCGGTTTCCGGCGGCGGCCGCCGCATCGAGGTGCACTTCGAGGAAGGCTATCCCGCGGCGCAAATCTTCGCTCCGCTCGGCGAGAACCTCGTCTGCTTCGAGCCGATGGCCGCCGTCACCGACGCGCTGCGCCGCGGCGGTTACCGGTCAGCGCAACCAGGCGACTGGGGAATCGCCCAGTTCTCGATCCACGTCTAGCGGTCGCTCATCGCCTCGGCCCAGTCGATATGACCCTCGAACCCAAGCGATTTCGCCTTGTCGCGGTAGCGATCCCGAGACTCCGTATAGGCGGCGGTGTCGCCGCGAGCCCGTGCCAGCGAAGCATGCATCTGTAGCAGCCAGATATCGCGCACCACAACGCCTTCCGTTGGTGTGCGGGCCAGGCGGTCGATTGCGGCCTTCGCTTCGGCCACGTCATCGTCGGTCCCGCGATCCAGCAGTGTCTGGACCAAAAGACCCGTGGCAGCAGGGCCATAGATGAGTGGCTGTCCCTCGCGGAAGAGATAGTCTACGGCGCCGCGCATTCGGGCGATGGCCTCGCCGTCGTCGCCGCGTCGAGCCATCTCACGCGCCAAACACACAGTGAGGAAAGGTAAGTCGCATAGGTTGTGCTTCCGGCCCAGGAACACAGCGCTGACCTCGGCCAGGATCTCTCGTCCGCGGTCTTGGTCCGCGAGCGTATGACGGTGCACCAACGCAATGCCCAACGTCATCCGGACCTGTGCCAACGCCAAGTTGTCACCGGCCCTTTCAGCGATGCGCAAGGCTTGCTCGATCTCGCGCATTACGCCATCGTCGGGCCGCAATGCGCCGTTCGAGATTCCAGGGGCGTAGACGTAGAAGATGGCTCTGACGTAGGCCGTGTGGTCGGCACCGCGGGCCATTGCTAAACCGCGACTCAGGTCATCGCGCCAACCGCGATCGCCCACGGAATACCGTGCATTACCCCTCGCGTAGATGACAGCTGCTAGCGGCGATCCGATGAGAAAGTTGCCTTTGGACGGATCACCGTCCGCCAGGTCGATAACTACTTGCGACCATCGCAGGACGTCAGCCCACTCGCCACCTTCACCCTTGACGTAGATTGCCAGCGGTGACAGCCCCACGGTCAAGGTCGGATCATCGATAGATTCGATCAGGGCCATCGCTTCGGATGCCAATCCGGAAGCCTCGCGCATCCGATCCTGAAACATGCGATCGATCGCCAGCCCCGCCATGGCAATCGCCAATGACGTCTTGTCGCCGGCGGCGGCACACAGCTCTCGCAGTTCCTCGAACCGGTCATCGGCATTGTTCACGTGAGCCCGCCAGGCAATCCCACACAGCATGGTGCGCGGAGCGATGCGCATGGCTGGCCGGTTCGGGTCCCCGCCAGGTAGGGCGTCGGCGATCTGGGTGGCGCGCTCCCAACTCATTCGCGCCGCGTTGATGTCGCGGTGGGTCGCCCAGCTTGCCGCGCGCATGTGCCACCCGAAGGCCACCTGGAGGTCCCCCGCGGCCTCCAGGTGTTCGGCGATCAACGCGGCATGCTCATCGACCGCCGCAGGGTCGCGCGATTCGATCGCGGACGCCAAGCGACGGTGCAGCTCGGCACGATCAGATTTCAGTTGCGATTCGTAGGCCACCGTACGGATTAGCGGATGATGGAATGCAAATTCGGGCTCGCCGGTGAATCGCGTCTGATCGATGAGCTCTGCTGCCAGCAAGTCCGCCAGGACTGGTTCGATCCCCACCGTTTGCAACAGGTTCGGGTCGAATTGCGAGCCGATCACCGCCGCTGCGCTCAGGGTGCGTTTGGCGCCTGCGTCGAGGCGGTCGATGCGCGCGGCGATGGTGGCCTGCAAGGTAGCCGGGACGCTGACCTCGGCCAGCTCTGCCGTCGACGCGTAAGCGCCGGGGGTCCCGCGCAGCACACGGCGCTCGACCAGGTCACGCACCATCTCCTCGACGAAAAATGGATTACCGGCAGCGCGCCCGGCGATGAGATCGGCCAGGGCGCTGACCGACGGGTCCGGTCCAAGCAACTGTGAAACCAGTGTTGCGGTCTCTGAATCATTCAGCGGCGCAAGAGCTATCGTTTGAGCACCGCCTACATGACTTAACACGCCCCGGTATTCGGGCCGGTAGGTGAGCAGCACCAGCGACGGTGTCTGCGGAACCACCGTGACGAACTCGGCCAGCATCGACTCACTGGCGGCGTCCATCCAGTGGGCGTCCTCGATGACATAGACCGTCGGGGCTTTGCGGGCCAGCGACGCGGCATTGATCAGGGCGGTCAGCCGCCGCCGCCTTGCGTCCGGACCGAGTGGCGGCGGAGTGACATCAGGGTCGGCGATGCCCAGCAGATCGTCGAAGAGCAGCAAGTCTTCGGGCTCTGCGTCGGGAGCTTGGGTGCGGACCTTTGCGCGGGCCGCCGCATCGTCGAGGTTCGCCAGACCGAAGGCCGCCCGCAGCAAGCGCGCTACGCCGTGAAAGGGGATGTCGCTGGCGTGCGATTCGCAATAGGTGGTGAATACTTCCGCGCCGCGGGCGGCGGCCATCGTGGCGATCACCCGCGCCAGACGGCTCTTGCCGATGCCCGGTAGACCCGCGACGCCGACCACCGCGCCTCGGCCGTCGATGGCGCGTTCCAGCAGGCTCTCGATGGCGGCAGTTTCCCAGCGCCGACCGACCAGATTCGACTCGGAACGTCCGAGCGGACGCTGATCTTCCGATACGCTCAGCAACCTCCTGGCGCACACTGGCTCATCGACACCTTTGATGTGGACAAGCTCAACATCCCCGAGCACCACAGGGCCATCGACCAGCCGCGCGGCGGATTCGCTCAGCATCACCCCACCCGGCGGCGCCACCGACTCCATCCGTTGGGCCATTCCGACTTGTTCACCGATAGCGGTGTAACCCAAGGCGCCCGAGCCAATCTCACCGGCAATCACCTGACCGGAGTTGATGCCGATCCGCAGGCGCAGATCGACCGCGTCTCGGCGCTCGATGTCGGCCGCAAGGAGCGCGACTTTTTCATGGATGCTCAACGCGGCCAGACACGCGCGCAGCGCGTGGTCCTCCAACGCGACCGGCGCTCCGAAGACTGCCATGATGCCGTCACCGGTGAACTTGTCCACCGTGCCGCCATAGCGCCGCACCACCGCCCCTGAACTCTCGACCAGCTCGGTCATGATCTCCCGCAACCGCTCGGCACCCACGGCCGCCGCGATATCCATCGAATGCACGACGTCGGCGAACAGCACCGTCACCTGCTTGTACTCAGCCGGTTTCGAGGCTGCCGAAACGGCAGCGCCGCACTCGCTGCAGAACTTCGCGCTCGACTGCAGTTCTGCCCCGCACGTCAGGCACGCCAGCGTGTCCGTCATGCGCCAACGATAGGGGTTCGCCAGGAACAAAAGAACCTATTTAACCGATGTTCAACGAGCGGTTCGGGATGCCGCAGGACCCCTCACCAGAGCAGCTCAACCGCCAGACAGCAGCCTGGAATGTGAACCGGCGAAGACCACAGCCCTGGCTTCCGTTTCGCAGCAAGAGCGTCAGCGGCGCGGTTTCCAGACCACCACAGCGGTGCTCTTGGGCACCACTGCGATGTCGCGTCGCTGATTGCCCCGCAGCACCTCGAGCTCGGCGGCCATCTCCTTCAGCCGTGACTGCAGTGCCTCGACCTGGTTTGTCAACTCGATAATCCGTTTGATACCAGCTAGGTTGACGCCTTCGTCCTGCGAAAGCCGCTGCACCTCGCGGAGCAGATCCACGTCGTGCTGCGAATAGCGGCGTCCCCCACCGGAACTGCGGTTGGGACTGACCAGCCCGAGCCGGTCGTAGGTACGCAGCGTCTGCGCATGCATACCGGCCAGCTCGGCCGCCACCGAGATCAGAAACGTTCGGGCTTCGTCTTTCTTGCCCATCAGCGATTACCTGCCCATCCGGCCCGCGGGTCGAAACCACTGGACCGCTCGGCCACGGCGTAGGCCTCGAGCGCTTCTTTCGCGGCGCCTTCCAGGTTCGGCGGGACCGCGACTTTCACGGTGACCAGCAAGTCACCCTGACCGCCGGAACGCTTGGGCACACCGCGGCCGCGCACCCGCAGGATGCGACCGTCGGTCGTCCCCTTGGGCACCCGGACACCGACCTTACCATCCAGGGTCGGCACGGAAAGTGTTGTACCCAGCGCTAATTCGCTGAAGCTGACCGGGACGGTGACGGTGAGATCGTCGCCGTCACGCGCGAACACCTTGTCCGGGCGCACGTGCACGGTCACGTACAGGTCACCCGACGGAGCGCCGCGCAATCCCGCTTCACCCTGACCGGCCAGCCGGATCCGCTGCCCGTCTTCGACGCCCGGGGGTATCCGGACGTTGATGGTGCGGGTGCGGGTGGTGACACCGGTGCCCTTGCATTCATCGCAGGGGTGCTCGATGATCGACCCGCTACCGCGGCACTCGGTGCACGGCTCGGAGAAGCCGAAAGCGCCTTGATTGCGGTTGATTACGCCCGCGCCGTTACACGTCGGGCAGACCTTCGGGCTGGTGCCCGGCCTGGCTCCACTGCCATGACAGTTGGTGCACGGCGCCGGGCTGGTCAGTCGCAGCGGCATCGCCACGCCCTTGGTGGCCTCCATGAAGTCGAGTTCGGTCTCGGTCTCCAGGTCGTTGCCGCGACGCGGCCGACTGGGCCGGGGCTGTGCGCCGCGGCCGAACAATCCGCCGAACAGGTCCCCGATGTTGTTGCCGCCGCTGCGGCCGGCCGCGTCGAACAGGTCGTTGAGGTTGAACTCAGCACCGTCTCCGCCAACACCGAAACCGCCGGCGAAGTTGCCCCCGCCGCCGCCGTTGAATCGTCGACCGAATCCGCCGCCGGCGAAGAGCCGACGGGTTTCGTCGTACTCCTTGCGTTTGGCGGGATCGGTCAGTACTTCCTTCGCCTCGGAGACAGCCTTGTACCGTTCCTCGGCGGCTGCGTTGTCCGGGTTGCGGTCAGGATGGTTTTCGGCGAGCAGCTTGCGCGCCACCCGCTTGATCTCGTCTTGGCTGGCGTCAGAGGAGACGCCCAGCTCCTTATAGAAGTCCTTTTCGACCCACTCACGTTGAGCCATACCGCGTCACCCCCTGCCTACCTTCCTCGAGCTTCCTGCGCTCGCCTATGTCCTGATCGAACCGGTCGTTGTTACTCCGACGGTTCTGATTCTGCGTGCTGCTCACCCTCGTTCGCGTCGTTATCGCTTGGGTCGGCGGTCGGCGCGTTATCCGCGACGGTGTCGACCACGCCGACCAGCGCGTGCCGCAGCACTTGCTCGCCGAGTTTGTAGCCCTGCCGCATCACGTTGCCGATCACCGGCTTGGAGCCTTGTGCGCCGTCGCCCTCGTGCTGCACGGCCTCGTGCAGCGCCGGGTCGAAGTCGTCGCCCTCGGCGCCGAAGGCCGCCAATCCGAGCCCGGTCAGTGCGCCGAACAGCTTGTCGGCGACCGACTTCAGCGGGCCCGAATCGAGGTCTCCGTGGCTGCGCGCCCGCTCGAGATCGTCCAGCACGCCCAGCAATTGGCTGACCACCGCGGCTTTCGCACGCTCGGCGGTCGCCTCCTGGTCGCGCAGGGCCCGCTTGCGGTAGTTGGCGTAGTCGGCCTGCACGCGCTGCAGATCAGCGGTCAGCTCGGCAACCTTCTCGTCAGTGGCGGGGTCTTTGCCGACCGGCGCCGGACCGCCCGCGTCCGGCGCCGCCCCCGAAGGGGCGGCACCAGAAGCTACGTGACGTACTTCGCCGGTCTCAGGATCAATCCGCCGCTTGTCGGTGACGGTTACCTGCTCTTGCGGATTGCCTTCGGTCACTGGTCCTCCCGGTCATCGTCGACCACCTCCGCGTCGACAACGTCATCGGAACCAGATCCGCCCGGACCGGGCTCGCCGCCACCGGCGGCCTGCTCGGCTTGGGTGGACTCGTAGATGGCCTGACCCAGAGCCTGCGACTCCTGGCCCAGCTTCTCCATCGCGGACTTGATCGCACCGATATCGGTGCCGCCCAACGCCGTCTTGGCTTCGGCCACCGCGGCATCCACCTTGTTCAGCGTGTCCTCGGGAACCTTCGAACCGCCTTCGGCTTCGCGCTGCTCCTTGACGAACTTCTCCGTCTGGTAGACCAGCGTCTCGGCCTGGTTGCGGACGTCAGCTTCCTCGCGGCGCTTGCGGTCCTCGTCGGCGTGCGCTTCGGCGTCCTTGATCATCCGGTCGATCTCCTCCTTGGACAGGCCGGAGCCTTCCTGGATTTTGATCGTGTTCTCCTTGCCGGTGCCCTTGTCCTTGGCCGTGACGTGCACGATGCCGTTGGCGTCGATGTCGAAGGTGACCTCGATCTGCGGGACGCCGCGCGGAGCCGGCGGGATACCGGTCAGCTCGAAAGAGCCGAGCAGCTTGTTGTGCGAAGCGATTTCGCGCTCACCCTGGAATACCTGAATCTGCACCGATGGCTGGTTGTCGTCAGCCGTGGTGAAGGTCTCCGACCGCTTGGTCGGGATGGTGGTGTTGCGCTCGATCAGCTTGGTCATCACGCCACCCTTGGTTTCGATACCAAGGCTCAGCGGTGTGACATCAAGCAGCAGAACGTCTTTCACCTCACCCTTGAGCACACCGGCCTGCAGTGCGGCACCCACGGCGACGACCTCGTCGGGGTTGACGCCCTTGTTGGGCTCTTTGCCGCCGGTCATCTCCTTGACCAATTCGGTCACTGCGGGCATGCGGGTGGAACCACCCACCAGCACCACGTGGTCGATCTCCGACACCGCGATACCGGCGTCCTTGATCACCGACTGGAACGGCTGCCGCGTGCGGTCGAGCAGGTCCTGGGTGATCTTCTGGAACTCGGCACGCGTCAGCTGCTCGTCAAGGAACAGCGGGTTCTTGTCGGCGTCAACGGTGATGTACGGCAAGTTGATCGAGGTGCTCTGACTCGAGCTCAGTTCGATCTTGGCCTTCTCGGCCGCTTCCCGCAGTCGCTGCATAGCCATCTTGTCCTTGGTCAGGTCGATGCCCGCGCTGCCCTTGAACTTGTCCACCAGCCAGGTGACGATCCGGTCGTCCCAGTCGTCACCACCGTGGTGGTTGTCGCCGGAGGTCGCGCGGACCTCCACGACACCGTCGCCGATCTCCAGCAACGACACGTCGAAGGTGCCACCGCCGAGGTCGAAGACCAGGATGGTCTGTTCCTTCTCACCCTTGTCCAGGCCGTAGGCCAGTGCGGCCGCGGTCGGCTCGTTGACGATCCGCAGCACGTTCAGACCGGCGATCTGGCCGGCTTCCTTGGTGGCCTGACGCTGGGCGTCGTTGAAGTACGCGGGCACGGTGATCACCGCGTCGGCGATGTCCTCACCGAGGTAGCTTTCGGCGTCCCGCTTCAGCTTCTGCAGAACGCGCGCACTGATCTCCTGCGCGGTGTAGTTCTTTCCGTCAATCTCCACAGACCAGTCGGTGCCCATATGCCGCTTGACCGAACGAATGGTGCGGTCGACGTTGGTCACCGCCTGGTTCTTGGCGGGCTGGCCAACCAGCACCTCGCCGTTGCGCGCGAACGCCACAACGGACGGAGTCGTCCTTGCACCCTCCGAATTGGCGACGACGACGGGGTCGCCACCCTCGAGAACTGCGACGACGGAGTTGGTGGTCCCGAGGTCGATACCGACCGCACGAGCCATGGTGAATCCTCCCTGATAATCGAGCTTTGTATGCACTACGCTACTGAGCGAACCGCGCTCAACATTGCCCTCTGCGAGGTACCGCTGTCAAGTCAAGGTTGAGTCTGAGTCACTCAAGGTTGTCAGAGTGCTCAACGAGGGCGTCCCAGAGATTGTTCCCAGACGGCCTAAATAGTCGAAAGACCCAGTTCAAGCGGCTTGCCTGACTCAAATCTGGGCGCCTAGTGGTGGCTATAGAAGGATTCGACGTGCTCGCGCAGCTTCCTGTACATCGGCGGGGCCTCGTATGCGTCGGTGACCACTTCGATATAGGCGGCACCATCGGCCTGCTCGGCCGTTTTGAGCGCGTCGTCGAGTACACCGCAGCTGCTTACCCGGGCGGTGAACCACCCCTGGCAGCCAAGAGCGTGTGGCAACTCGACGTAGTTCCACGGCGCGATGTCGTTGTAGCCCAACGCCATGTCCTTGCACAGCATGCGCTCGCTGAGATAGCCAGAGTTGTTGAGCACGAAGACAATCGGGCGAAGCTGATGACGACCGAGCTGACTCAGCTCCTGAGCGGTCATCTGGTGCGAGCCTTCACCGGTAATCAGGATCAACCGCCGATCCGGAGCCCCTTTTGCGGCGCCGAAGGCCGCCGGCGTCGCCCACCCGATCGACGCCCACAGAGTCTGGTTGTGGAACTCCGCGCCTTTCGGAAGTCGCGCCAACGCCAAACCCAGCGAGGACGTACCGGTGTCGGTGAGGATCACGTCATCAGGACGGAAGAAGTCCGCCCAGCGCGGATAGAGCGCGTCAGCGGTGATCGGGTCCTCGCCACCGCCGGTTATCGGCCCGAGCGTCTCAGGTGTGACAGCCGGCCGCTCACCGCGTTTGGTGATACGCCCCGACAGTTGCGTGAGCACGTCGGCGATCTCCACATTTCGATACACCGTGCCGCCGACGGTGGTGCGGTGGTGATCGATCGAAATGACCTTGGCCGGGTTCAGTTGGACGGTGCCCCCGGCTATGTTGCCGTCGCTCAGCATGGCCCCGATCATCACCACCGCATCGCACGACTCGACGAAGGCGCGGACGGGCTCACTCATCAGACGCCCGACGTACATGCCGATGTAGTTCGGGTGGTCTTCGCCCAGCACCGATTTGTCGGCGAACATCGTCGCGAACGGTAAGCCCGCTGCGTCGACCAACGCCGCCGCTGCACCTTGCAGACGGAGCCGACGCAGCAGCACGCCTGGCAGCACGCACGCTTGCTCGGCGCCGTTGAGAGCGGCGGCCACAGCGTCGGTGGCCGCGGCCAACGCATCGGGATCACTGCAGGGTGCGCTCACCGGGGGCGCGCCGGCCAGCACGGGCATGTCCGCGACGTCACTGGGAATCGCCAGGTAGACCGGCCGCCGGTGGTAGAACGCCGCCGCGATCAGGCGCTCGGTCTCCGCAGCGGCGTTCTGCGGCGTCAGGGCCGCACTAGCACACACAATCGGCTCGGCCATCCGATGAAACAGGTCGAATTCGCCGGTACCCAGCGTGTGGTGCACCAGCGCCCGACCCTCCTGTGTCGCCAGGTTGGGCGTGCCGACCAGATGAAACACCGGAAGATGCTCGGCGTAGGCGCCCGCGATACCGCTCATCGCGGCGAGTTCGCCCACCCCGTAGGTGGAACATAACGCGCCAACGCCGCGCGTCCGGGCATATCCATCCGCGGCGTAGGCGGCATTGAGTTCGTTGCAGCATCCAGTCCAATTCAGCGACTGATCTTGGACAATCGCGTCATTGACCGGGAATGCGTAATCGCCTGCGACTCCGAAGACGTCATCGACGCCAATTTCCTTGAGCCGCTTCAAAACATAGTGAATAACGGTTTCAGCCATGATTTACTTCCGCTCGGGTTCGCGAATTCCGGGACTGCACTGGCGGCGAACCAGAGATTGGATTGACGCCGTCGTGCCCACATTCGGCTGGCCGCAGATCACCGACGCCCGGCTATACCGGGCGTCCACCACCTCCAGCAGCCGGTCCAGGGTGTCGCACTCGGCCCGGCGGCCAACCCGCTTCATCGCACTCCGCACCGCCGCTTCGCGTCCAAACACACGGTGTTGGGGTAAGCGTAACTCCGCAATCCGCCGTTATCGGCTGCGTTCATCCCGCCTTAACCAGCCACATCCTGACGCGCCAAACTTCTTCTCAACGCGCTGGTGGACAGAGCGAAAGGTTCATTGAGTTCCCCGCCGCAAACGTCGCGCCGTTGCCCGCCGTGGGATAGTTTCGCAACCAACTCCCGAAGCGGTCGTGCCCGGCGCCGCAGCATTGCCCCCCGACGATAGGAACTCAATGCCATCGCCGCCCAGCACGCCCGACCCGGCTGGTCACGCCGCCGCCGATAATCGATTCGCTCGCGAAGACGCGGGTTATCACCACGATCTCAGCAACCGCCAGATGCAGATGATCGCGATCGGCGGCGCCATCGGGACCGGGTTGTTCATGGGCGCCGGAGCACGGCTGGCATCAGCGGGCCCTGGTTTGTTCCTGGTTTACGGGATCTGCGGTGGCTTCGTGTTTTTGATCCTGCGCGCTCTCGGCGAACTGGTGTTGCATCGCCCGGCGTCGGGGTCGTTCGTCTCCTATGCGCGCGAGTTCTTCGGGGAGAAGGCGGCTTTCGTTGCCGGCTGGATGTACTTCCTGAATTGGGCGATGGCGGCCATCGTGGACAGCACCGCGATTGCGACCTACTTCCACTATTGGACCGCTTTCCAGGCCGTCCCGCAGTGGACGCTCGCACTGATCGCCCTGGCGGCGGTGGTATCGGTCAACCTGATCTCGGTGAAGGCCTTCGGCGAGTTCGAGTTCTGGGCGGCGCTGATCAAGGTGATAGCCCTGACGACGTTCCTGGTCGTCGGAATCGTCTTCCTGGCCGGCCGCTTCAAGATCGAAGGAAAGACCACCGGGCCCCACATCTGGGCCGACCACGGCGGGTTTTTACCGACCGGCCTGCTGCCGCTGGTGCTGGTCACCTCGGGGGTGATATTCGCTTACGCCGCAGTCGAATTGGTCGGTACCGCGGCCGGAGAAACCGCGGATCCGGAGAAGGTTATGCCGCGCGCGATCAACTCGGTGATCGCCCGGATCGCGGTGTTCTATTGCGGGTCAGTGCTTTTGCTGGCGCTGCTGCTCCCCTACACCATGTACAAGCACGGCGAGAGCCCGTTCGTCACCTTCTTCTCCCACATCGGTTTCAGCGGCGCCGGCACGCTGATGAACGTCGTCGTCCTCACCGCCGCGTTCTCCAGCCTGAACGCCGGGCTGTATTCCACCGGCCGGATTCTGCGGTCGATGTCAGTGAACGGCAGCGGCCCGAAATTCACCGCGCGGATGTCGAAAAGCGGTGTGCCATATGGCGGAATTCTGCTGACTGCCGTCATCGGGCTGTTCGGCGTCGTGCTCAACGCGGTCAAGCCCAGCGAGGCCTTCGAAATCGTGCTCAACATCGCCGCTGTGGGCGTCCTGGCGGCCTGGGCAACGATCGTGCTCTGCCAACTCCGGTTTTACAGCAAGGTGAAGGCTGGAACGCTGCAGCGACCGCACTTCCGGATGCCGCTCGCCCCGTACAGCGGCTATGTCACTCTGGCCTTCCTGGTGGGCGTGCTGGTGCTGATGTGCCTCGACCCTGAGAAGGGTCCCTGGGTGATCGCGGCGCTGGTGGCCGCCGTTCCCGCCCTGATCGGCGGATGGTTCCTGGTTCGTGACCGCGTCAGCAGCGAGGCCGAACTGGGCGAACCCACCGCCGATGTTCCCGAACTGACACCCGAATAACAGAGCAAACGCTCTGTTACTATTGCGGGATGCCCCGCCAGCGCGTGTACGAGCCGGATCGGATCCTGGACGCCGTCGAGTCGCTGGCCGTCGCATCCGGACCCGCCGCGGTCACCATCCGTGCGATCAGCGCCGGAGTCGGCGTTTCCAACGGCGCGCTCTACCACACCTTCGGGTCGCGCACGGCCCTGATG
>NZ_JBAPRN010000243.1:0-3491 GCF_049281135.1 Mycobacterium sp.
AAACGAAGTTGATCATTCGCCGGACGACCCGCGGTCCCCGTGGGTAGCCGCGCCCAATTAGCACCGCGCCACGACAGCGCTATCTAGCGGTCGAGATGGCAATCGGACATCATGGCCGCGTGCCAGCCGGGGTGGATCGCATCTGGGTCGCGGCGCCCGGATGGCCGGAGCCATCCGTTGGCTGGCGACCGTGGCCAGGCTGGGCGCCGGCTGCGGACTGGCCTGCGGCGCCTGCCGACTGGACGTTCTGGCAAGAGCGGATCGACCGAGCCCGATTTCTCCGCGCCTGGTGGTCACTCGTGGTCTTACTCATCATCTGGACGACCGGCAATCTCGCGTTGGCGATCGGGCTCCGACAGCATGCCGTCGTTGTTCACCGCTTCCTCGATGGCGCAACGGGTGGGTCGTCGTTGACCAATCCGGTGGGACTTGTCGCCGGTGTGGCCTTCCTGCTGTTGATGGGCCTTGCGGTGGTCGCGATTGGCTGGTTCGTGACCTTCGGCCTCGGCCGCTCAGGTCGGCTCAGCGCCGTCGGTGTTGCCATCCTGATTGCCGTCGGGTTGGTGCTCGACGGAGTGCTGCTGATTCTCGGGCCGTACTCCACCACCCGTTGGTGGGGGAGCCCCTCGTTCAACCAGGTCGATCAGCTTCATCGAGGTGCCGTGCAGGCGGGCGCCGCCGCCGTTGTCGGTGTGGCGCTGCTCCTGATCGCGCTATTGCGTCGTCGCCGCTTGCTGACCAAATGAGCGCCCACGCCTTCGGGCTCGTGCGAGCATCACGCCCATGGAGACCAACTCGGGCCGCTGGACGGCCACTATCGACGGCGACTTCGTCGTCTTCCTGATCGGGGCCGAGCTCCGCGATCCGGCGCAAGCTGGGCCAGCGGCAGACCAGCTCGCGGCGATGGTCGACATGCTCGTCGAGCTCGAGCAGGACCCGACGAAGGGCCTGCTCGGATACCAGGTGTTCGGTGCAGTTGGCGGAGTGATTGCCCAGTACTGGCGATCCTTCGAGGCACTGGAGGCGTACGCGAAGAACCCGGCCGCGGCACACGCGCCGGTGTGGCGAGCGTGGAACAAGCTCGCTGAGGACGAGCGCTCAGGCGCGGGTATCTGGCATGAAACCTTCCCGGTCTCGGCCGGACGGTACGAGGCGGTCTACCAGAACATGCCGCTTACCGGCTTGCAGCGGGCGGGCACGCCGATCACGGTCACCGAGGCCCGCGCCTCGGCCCGCCAGCGTCTCGGTGTGTGACGCAGTCGCCGTCCGCCAACAGCGGGTCAGTTTGCGTCAGCCGGTTTGACGGACCTCAGCGATCAGGTCGTTGAAGGCGGACTCACCGAAGCCTTGCCACATGTCGCGGGCCGGCGGCGGCATGTTTGCGAGCATTGCCTCGCGCTGCTGCGGAGTGAAGTTCTCCCGGATGAGCCCGATGATCAGCCAGATCTTGTCCCCGTCGAAGCTGCGCATGGCGTGCCCGGGCAACGCCCCCCATTCTTCGGGCGTCAGGTGCTCAGCCGCCAAGGGGACGATCTCGGCCTCCTCCTGGTCCAGGTGCGGCATGAGCGATGTCTCGAGTGACCGCAGCGCGTTGAGCAGATCCGGTGCCTGCGGGTCACCCTTGAGATCCCAGGAGTTGACGCTCTCGCTGACGGCAAGCAACCGCCCGATGACGTCGGCGTGCTGACCTTCGGCCTGTGTGACGAGGCCGGCGTGCTGGGGAGCTCGTTCGATCAGGAGCGGAAAGACCAGCTCCTCCTCACCCTCGTGGTGGACCTTGAGGAACGCCATCAAGTTGGCGTAGTAGTTGGCGATGAGCGCGCGGCGCTCGTCATCACCCGCTGCGCTGCTCAGGAAGTCAGGTCCAGCGGCCAGCGAGGTTCGGAAGACCTTGTGGACTGCCGCCATGTCGGACGTGTCCGGACGGATGGTTGTGGATTCACTCATGTGGATTTCCCCCCAGCAGTAGTTGGCTGTCAGCCGCAGCCTGCGCGGCATCGACGGCCGCGATCATTCGGGCCGCGGCGGCTCTCACGATGCCGTCCTCCTCGTTGGTCAGGTCGCCAGCGCGTAGCTCGATCACCCACGCGATGCGTTCGAGGTCGTACACCAACCAGGGCGTCAACCGATCGGCCGTTGCCCATGCCCTGACGGACGCTTCATCCATATGCGAAGTCTGATGGACAGCGTCGGCTTTGTCACCGGCCGGCCTGGGCGGCGGCCGTCACACTTGTCCTGGCCGTCGGCGTAGTCGGTTGGCCGCCGACCGTCGGTCCCGCCGCAGCGGCAGACGCGTAGAGGTCGCTCACGCTTCATGATCGGCATCCGCCACGCACTTCTGATGGGTGGACTTCGGCCGAGTCAGGTGAAGCACCGTCGAACTTCCGACGCGACCTCGTCCCGCTCGGTGTCGGTCAGGTTCGATCCACTCGGTAGGCACAAACCGGTGCTGAAAAGCCGCTCGGCGATGCCGCCGCCGACAGCCTCGGAGTTCTCGAAGACTGGTTGCAGGTGCATGGGCTTCCACACCGGTCGACTCTCGATGCCGAGGTCAAGGAGGTGCTCGCGGATGGTGGCCGACGACGTGCCCGCGACGGCGGAATCGACGGTCAAGCACGTCAGCCACCATGAGCTTTCGCCCTGCCCTGAGTCAGGCATGAACTCCACGCCCGGCAATTGACCGAGGTGTTCTCGATAGAACCGATTGTGATCTTGCCTCCGTGCCTTGTGCTCGCCAAGCACTCGCAGCTGCCCAACACCAACCGCCGCAAGCAGGTTGCTCATGCGGTAGTTGTAGCCAATCTCACGGTGTTCGTAGTGCGCTTCGGCCTCTCGCGCCTGGGTCGCAAGAAATCTGGCCCGATCGGCAAGCTGCTTGTCGCGTGAGAGCAGCATTCCGCCGCCACTCGTGGTGATGATCTTGTTGCCATTGAAGGACAGCGTCGACATCATCCCAAAACTGCCGGCAGCGCGGCCACGGTATGTCGCGCCCAGCGCCTCCGCGGCATCCTCGATCATCGGGACCTCGTACGAGTTGCAGGCTGCCTCGATGCGCTCGTAGTCGCAGCATTGACCGTAAAGATCGACGGTGATGACAGCGGCGGGAGAGTTGCCATTGCGCGCGCGTCGGGCCAGCTCATCCTCCAACAGCGCTGGGTCCAACTGCCAGGAACCCGCGGCTGCGTCAATGAAGACCGGGCGTGCGCCGACATAAGCCACGGCGTTGGCCGTAGCGGCAAACGTCAGGGTTGGTAACAAGACATCCTGACCACGTTCGACTCCAGCCAAGATCAACGCCAGATGAAGAGCGGCCGTGCCACTTGACAGGGCGACCGCATGCAGACCGTCGACCTGCGCGGTCGCCATCCGTTCGAACTCATCGATGTACGGCCCAAGCGGAGCGATCCAGTTCGACGCAATGGCGTCGGCGACCAGCCCGGCCTCGTCGCCGCCCATGTGCGGAGGCGACAGGTAGATGCGCGTTGTCATCC
>NZ_JBAPRN010000244.1:0-13279 GCF_049281135.1 Mycobacterium sp.
GATCTGACCGGTCTGAGCAATCGTCGAGTACTGCTAGCTCACCTGTCCGATCGGCTCGCCGTCCAGCAGCCCGGCCCGGTCGCCGTCCTCTACATCGACCTCGACCGTCTCAAAGCGATCAACGACTCGCTCGGCCATGCCGCTGGCGACTGGTACATCCAGACCTTCGCCGATCGCCTCAGTGCCTGCGCGGGGAGCCAGAGCATGGTCGCACGAATCGGCGGCGACGAGTTCGTCGTCATTCCGGATCAGCCGATGACCACCGATGCCGCGGAGATCTTCGCCGACCGGATCCGCAAGACGGTGCGCGATCGCCTGACCATCGACGGCCAGACCATCGACCGGACCGTGAGCATCGGCGTTGCGGCCGGCATGCCGGGTCGCGACAAATGCACCGATCTGCTCCGCCGCGCCGACGAAGCCGTCCTGGCAGCCAAACGCGCGGGCGGCAACCACGTCACGGCGGCAAGCGCGAACTCGTTGAAGCAGCGTTTCCGCAGCGACATCGAAGGGCAGCTAAAGGGTGACCTCGTCGACGACGCCCTGCTGCTGGATTACCTGCCCGAGGTCGATCTGTGGACGGGCGCCATAGTCGCCGCCGAGGCGCTGGTGCGTTGGCGGCACCCGGATCGCGGTGTGCTGCTACCGGATTCGTTCATCGGGGTAGCCGAGTCGATGAATCTCGTGAACGATTTGGATCGGTGGGTGCTTCGCACCGCGTGCGCGGACTTCAGCGGCTGGCGTTCGCGCGGCGTGGGACGAGACGCGTCGTTGCGGGTCAACGTGTCTCCTCTGCAACTAAGCACGCCCGGTTTCGTCCGCATGGTTGGCGACACCATCGCGGAGTTCGGCATGGACGACGGTTCGTTGTGCCTCGAGATCACCGAACGCGCAATCGTCCACGACATCGACAACACCGCGCGCACGCTGGCGGAGCTCAAAGACGTTGGCGCGCAAACCTCCATCGACGACTTCGGTACCGGTTACGCCGTCTTGTCGCATTTGAAGACGCTTCCGGTCGACACGCTCAAGATCGACCCGCGCTTCGTGCGCAATCTGGGCGACAACGCCAACGATCTGGCGATTGTCCGGGCGATCATCGGACTTGCCGACGCGTTCAACCTGCAGTTGGTCGCCGAGGGTGTCGAAACCCCGGCCGCCGCCATGGCATTGATGCAGCACGGCTGCCGGCGCGCGCAGGGTTACTTGCTCTCACGGCCCATTGCGGGCAAGGCAATGGAGACCATGTTGTCTTCGCGCTGGATGCCGATGCCGTTCCTCGGCAACAGCCAGGCACTGACGGCGGCCGTAGTCTAGCGCCCACGCTGGTGCGCAGGACTGCCGGCAGTCGCGGTGATCTGAGTCGTCCGCACGACGTCTTGTCCACACTGTTGCCCGAGGGAGCGCAGCTTTGGTGCTCGACGTGATGACCTTGGCGAGCCAGTCTCGGCTTGGGCGCAGCTGGCCGGGGTCGCCGGGAAAGTCCCACATAACCGGCTTGAGCCAGTCGTCGGGCGTCGTAGCCCGTAGACGGATGGACGGCGCGCCCTGCACAGCCCTCATATTTCGACGTGCCAGTCCGGGGGCTTGTTCAGTCGATGCCCACGCGATCTTTGACCGGACCCAGCTCCCATAGATCACGCATGCTTTACGAGTTGTTTAAAGACTTACAGTCTGTGTAAGCTTAGATATTAAGTCAATGAGTATGTATTATACGGATTTAGATTACCTGGGGAACTTAGCATGGACAGTGATTCGGCGACCGCGGTAGAGACCGCCGTCATCCCCGTAATCAGCCCCGAGACCGTCACGCCCGATGCCGAAGCCTGGCAGACGGTAGTGCGGCACCTGATCGTCTTCCGCCCTGTTCGCGGGCGAGGTCATCCGCGCCCCGGCGAAGAAACGGCATCAGACACTTGCAGCGATGTACCTCCGTGATTGCGCTGGCCGGGGCGCTGTGGGTGCGCAGTTCCAGCCACGGTGTCGCCGAGCCTGCTCGCCGATCGAAAATGACCGTCAGATTGACGGCGCTATGTTATGACAAGGGGTGAAACGGCCATCATGAGATGCCGGAAATGTATCGGCGAGCGCGCCAAGACGGGGGTGGGAGTTCGGTGAAGCGAGCCCTTATCACTGGGATTACCGGGCAAGACGGGTCCTACCTCGCCGAATTGCTGCTGAGCAAGGGATACGAAGTCCACGGGCTCATCCGTCGAGCCTCGACATTCAACACGTCGCGGATCGATCACCTCTACGTTGATCCGCACGAGGTCGGAGCGCGATTGTTCTTGCACTACGGCGATCTCACCGACGGTGCACGCCTGGTCACTCTGCTGAGCACCATCGAACCCGACGAGGTGTATAACCTTGCGGCGCAGTCGCATGTACGCGTCAGCTTCGACGAACCGGTGCATACCGGTGACACCACGGGCATGGGATCGATCCGGTTGCTGGAAGCCGTTCGTGTGTCCCGGGTGCAATGCCGC
Organism: Mycobacterium sp.; assembly: GCF_049281135.1. Classification (GTDB taxonomy): domain Bacteria; phylum Actinomycetota; class Actinomycetes; order Mycobacteriales; family Mycobacteriaceae; genus Mycobacterium. The sequence goes on from NZ_JBAPRN010000244.1 coordinate 2,487, forward strand.
TTTTATCAATCGTCGTCGTCGGAGATGTTCGGCGCAACCCCGCCGCCGCAGAACGAGGAGACACCGTTCTATCCGCGCTCACCATACGGCGCGGCGAAGGTGTACTCGTACTGGGTGACACGCAACTATCGAGAAGCGTACGGGTTGTTCGCGGTGAACGGCATCTTGTTCAATCACGAATCACCCCGGCGTGGTGAGACTTTCGTGACCCGCAAGATCACGCGCGCGGTGGCACGTATCAAGGCCGGCATCCAGGCCGACCTGTATATGGGGAATCTGGATGCGGTGCGCGACTGGGGGTATGCACCCGAGTACGTCGAAGGAATGTGGCGGACGCTGCAAGCTCCCGAGCCCACGGACTACGTTCTCGCGACCGGGCGCGGTTTCACCGTGCGCGAGTTCGCTGAAACTGCGTTCGAACACGTCGGACTCGACTGGCAACAGTATGTGAAGTTCGACCAACGTTATCTGCGGCCGACCGAGGTGGATTCGCTGATCGGCGACGCGACCAAAGCGGGCCAAATACTCGGGTGGAAGGCTTCCGTGCACAGCGCCGAGTTGGCCCGAATCATGGTGGATGCGGACGTCGCGGCGCTGGAGTGCGAGGGCAAGCCGTGGATCGACAAGCCGAACTTCGCCGGTCAGCCGTGAGCACATCATTTGGCGTGCTTGACCGCTCGGCTTCGGTGTACATCGCCGGGCACCGCGGGTTGGTGGGGTCCGCGCTCCTTCGCACGTTCCAAGCTGCAGGATTCACCAATCTCCTTGTGCGACAAAGATCCGAACTCGATCTGACGGATCGGGCAGCCACGTTTGACTTCGTTCGCGGGGCAAAACCTGAAGTCGTCATCGACGCCGCCGCGCGGGTGGGTGGAATTCTGGCAAACAGCACCTACCCCGCCGAATTCTTGTCCGAGAACCTGCAGATCCAGGTCAACCTGCTCGACGCCGCCGTCGCCGCCCGGGTACCGCGGCTGCTGTTTCTTGGCTCCTCATGCATCTACCCGAAGTTCGCCCCCCAGCCGATTCCCGAGAGCGCACTGCTCACCGGGCCGCTGGAGCCGACGAACGACGCATACGCGATCGCCAAGATTGCCGGCATCCTTCAAGTGCAGGCGGTCAGGCGTCAATACGGTCTGTCGTGGATCTCTGCGATGCCGACCAACCTATACGGGCCGGGTGACAACTTCGCCGCAGCCGGATCACACCTGCTGCCCGCGCTCATCCGCCGCTACGACGAGGCCAAAGCCAGTGGGGCACCGGAAGTGACGAACTGGGGCACCGGAACACCGCGGCGCGAGTTGCTGCACGTCGATGACTTGGCAAGTGCCTCGTTATTCCTTTTAGAGCATTACGACGGGCCGGATCACATCAACGTCGGTACCGGAATCGACCACAGCATCCAGGAAATCGCGCAGATGGTGGCCTCGACGGTGGGCTACGACGGCGAAACTCATTGGGATACCAGCAAACCGGACGGCACACCGCGCAAACTTCTCGACATCTCCGCCTTACGGGAGGTGGGATGGCAGCCCGCAATTTCACTGCTTGAGGGCATCGAATCGACCGTGGCCTGGTATCGAGCAAACGCCGGCGCGGCACGGAAATGAATGCAGCGGGCCCGGTAGTCTCGATTGGTGACGCACTGCCGGCGTGCGAAAAGTGCTGCGATAGAAAACCTTTGAGGCGCAAGTCGTTCGGCCGTTCGGGTATGTCCATCTCGGCGCTCCACGGCGGGAGTGTCGGGTAAGTGCGGATCTGCGTCGTCAGTATCAACTATGAGCCGGAGGAGTCTGGTATCGCCCCGTATACCACGGGAATGGCTGTCGGCCTGGCGGCTCGAGGGCACGATGTCGAGGTCCTCACCGGCCTGCCGCACTATCCGGAATGGCGTGTCGACCCCGCATACCGCGGGTTGTCCGGGACAGCCAAAGCCGTCGACGGCGTGGTGGTGCGACGGTTCGCCCACTACGTACCCGCCAACCCGACGACCCGCAACAGGGTGGTATTCGAGAGCACCTTCGGCGCCCGGGTGGCTTCAACGCGCTGGGACAAGCCAGAACTCGTCCTCACGATCAGTCCGTCGTTGATCGCAAGTGCAATGGTCATCGCGCGGTCGAGGCTGGCCAACATCCCGGCGGGCCTCATCGTGCAGGATCTTTACGGCAAGGGCGTTGTCGAGACGGGCGCGATGTCGACCACCATGGCCGGGCCGGCAGTGCGGTTTGAACGTGCGGTCCTCAACCATGCGACGGGCACGGCGGTGATTCACGACCGCTTCGCGGACGCGGCGGTCAAAATGGGGGTAGACGCCAAGCGAGTCACCGTCATACGGAACTGGGCTCACATCGAACCACCAACCGCCCCCGTGGACCATGCGGAAGTGCGTCTGCAGCACGGTTGGCAACCGCAGGAGCGCATCGTTCTGCATTCCGGAAACATGGGCGCCAAGCAGGGTTTGGAAAACGTTGTCGCAGCAGCACGACTCGCAGACGAGCGCGGGGTCTACATCAGATTCGTACTAATGGGCGACGGCAACCAACGAAGGCAACTGCAACAGTCGGCCAAAGGGGTCCAACGGATTGAATTCAAGGAGCCGCTAGACGCTGACGATTATCGTCAGGTGTTGGCCTGCGCCGACGTCTTGTTGGTCAACGAGCGCCCAGGCGTCGGTGAGATGGCAGTACCGAGCAAGTTGACTTCCTACTTCTCCGCCGGCCGCCCGGTCCTAGCTGCCACCGACGCCGACGGTGTCACTGCTGGGGAGATCCGCGACGCGGGGGCAGGTGTCGTGGTGCCCGCCGGCGATCCTGCGGCTCTGCTCGACACGGCGGTCGGTCTGGCCGACAACATCGAAGCCGGCAGCCGACTTGGGGTGTCCGGCCAGCAGTACGCTCGCCGCCTACTGAGCCCAGAACGGGCGCTGGACGAATACGAAGACTGGTGTTACCGGTTGAGGGGAAAGCCCGTGAGCTGAGGGAATATCTATATTCCCACTCGCCGTTCTCCGCTCCTAGTCCAGACGAAACCCCCAAGTCGTCTCAAACGGTCTCGGCGGCGTATCGATGGCGGCCCGATCCCAGTACTCAGATTGTTTTATCTCGCGAATGAAACGCGGGACAGCTGCGCCGCAAAGGCGTGAGACGGGCATGTTCTCTCCCTCCTTTCGCCTTCCGAACTACCGCAGCCGCAGCGAGAGCACCGATCGCCCTTTTCTGTCTACGGTCTGCTCTGCGCTGGTATCCAATATCTGTGGATGCGTGCAGGCTGATAAAAAACCATGAGTCTGCCTCTGCCCTGTCATGCTAACGTATGGTACGGATACTATCGATGGAAGTGCATTACCTGTATAACCACAGCTCTACTCCGAAGAGAGGAAGGGCATGTCGACACCAATTCGGGCACAGAAAAAGGCCGTTGGCTCATCGGTAACAAACTCATCCGTGATAATGAAGTCACTCGCGCGCAGAACTCGATACCACATCACTTCGCCGGGTCATTCATCGAGAAAAATAAGACCGCCTCAACCCGGAGGCGACAGGACCCGAGGAGTCCGATGAGAAAGCCGGTGGCTGCGCTGTTCGTAATCGCTTGCGTCCTAGCAGCATTCGTTTCGAGTGGACAGGTCGCCAAGGGCGACCCGTCTGGCGATAGGACGGCAGATTTACAGGCCAAGTTCGATCAACTCAAACCCGGTGAGACGCTAACGCTGGACCCAGTAACCTACCAGCACAGCGGAATTATCTACATCCATGTCCCGGGTGTTGTAATCAACGGGAATGGCGCGACGCTGCGGTCGACAAACGATGCCACCTCCGGGGTTTGGATTGTGGCCGACAATGTTTCAGTGAGGAATCTCAACCTCACGGCACCGCTGGGCGGGCGACGCTACTACGAGACGGAGCAACACAAAATCGTAGTCTCTGGTAACGGAGTGAGGCTGAGCAACATAACTATTACCGGTTCAGCATCGGCTGGCATATATCTAGCTGGTAGCAACTTCCGCGTCGACCGGGTGACTGTTCGGGACACCAGGGCCGACGGAATCGATGTTACCGGTGGCGCGAGCAACGGTGAAATCAACGATTCCACGACCGAGCGAACCGGTGACGACGGCTTCGCTGTTGTGTCGTTAATCCAACAGCCTGAGCCGTGCCGAAACATCGTCATCAATTCTCCCGTCGTTAATGGGGCTGGATCCGCTAATGTCGCTGCCCGCGGCATACTAGTCCAGGGCGGTGAGAATATCGTCGTGCGCAATATTAAGGTCTCACAAACCAGCCTTGCGGGAGTTTTTATTTCTTCCTCAGTCGATTACAACACCCGATCATCGGATGGGGTCCAAGTCTCGGGCGGCTCGGTGACTGGCGGTAACATCTCGCCGACCGCGCCGATGGGTGCGGTTGCCGTGGGGAACGACCATGCCGGCTATAGCGTAACTAACGTCACCATTTCGGACCTCACCATTATTGATACTCCGCCGTCCGCACAAAGCAACATCGCCGTCGAAACCACCAATGGTGGAGCTCTGAGCAATGTCGCGTTTCAGAATATCCGGATTCGGCAAGGGACAGAACTGCCCGCCATCTCCTCCAATGTGCCGGCCGGCAGCTATACAGCCTCAGACATCACAATGAATGGACGACCAGCAATCATTCCATGAGCGCACTTATGCTGGACGTGGTGGCGGGTATGTAACCCTCAAGCTGCTAGTTTCGGACGCAGCATCGATTGCCGATTCGTTGAGATGGCGAGGCTGCTCGGCGGCCAACGGAATCTCCACACCTGCAACAGTGATAAAAGTCAGGCCAAAACTCCTTGAATGTCTGGCAGAAGCCTCTCAGCTATGTAGGCATGACCTGCGTCCGTCGGCGACCCGTCTTCGCGTATCAAGCCCGGATCGCGTACGAACCATTGATCAGCGATCGGATCGACGAACGTGGCGCCAATTTTGACTGCCTCGTCCCTGACAATGTCGCGGACCCGAATCACGTCCGGCCCCGGATCTGCTACCGGGGAAGCCGGACCGACAGCGATCAACTTGGCATGCGGGGATGCCTTGCGCACAAGTAAGAAGGCTTCGCTGACTGCCGCTTCCACCATTTCAGGCTTTGCAGGCGCGTCACTGCTGCCGCCAAATATGATCACGAGATCATCATCAGGCTCAAGGAGCCTGCCCGCCTCCTGGCCAAAAGTTGTCCCTCTGATTCCACCTGCGACGTAGCCCGACCCCGCTTCCCCTGAGCTCTCGGCGTTGATGTCGACTCCCCTTTTCCGCAGTTGACGAAAGACCACTTGGTTCCAGCTGTTTGCACCCGCATCGCCGAAAGCCGAGCTCTCCGTGAAGGAATCACCGATTGCGACTACCTTCTTTGGCTTCTGATTGCCCAAGGGCGCTTGAGAAAGCGTAGGCATCGGCTGCTCGTGGCGCGCGTGCGCCACGGCGAGGGCGCCAAACAAGACGACAGCGGCAAGGATCAGCGCACCGATGCCAGCCGCGTGCCAGCGTCTGTCGGTCGAAATGCTGCTCGGATCACCCATACCGCTGTCCGACCGTCATCCCCACACGGTTCGGGACCTTGACCGTTCCAGAAACACGGAACGCGGACTTCTCAAGATTGCCGATGACGTGTTGTGGCTGCTCATCTCGCGTTTCACCAAACATATCTCGACTCCTTCGCTTGTTGGTCCTTTCCCTGACCAAATATGACGCGATAAGAAGGACCACAGACAATGAAATGACCCGCCACACCGCGCGAGAGGAATACTCGATAGAGAACACACCTACCAGTGCGACAAAGCCTAATGGAAGAGACGACATGAGGCGGAATCGACTTCGTTGCAGATTGTGCATCGCAAGCCCAAAAATCAAGCCCATTGCACCGAATAGGAGGATCTGACCCACGCAGCCCATCGCGCCGAACCACTCTCCCGCGAACGACAGCGGTGCCCAAAAGTATGGCCAATATCGCTCGAGCTCGGCTGACCGGGCGGTCCCCGGCAATGGATTGGCATTACCTAGTAGCGTGCCGATGTCCACGTCCTCGTGCACAGACTCTTCCGTTAACGGGAAACCCACGACCACCGAGGCGACCAGCTCTTTGGCGGGCCCCAAGATGGAGTCGGTCGTATCTGTGATGTCCGACGCGGTAACTTGCATGAGGTGGGGAAGGTTAAAAAGCCCATGCGGCATCGCGCGGGCATTCGTTACCACGCTAAAAGTGAAAACGCCCGTGACAAACAATGCCACGGCTGCCGCAATCAGCGGTAGGTGAAGTCGCCGTCGGCGAATCTCGTTAAAAACGATCAACACACAGCCCACGATCGGTACTGCGCACGCGATGCGGCTACCGGTAGCCAGTGGTCCAATAAACCAGAGAGCCGACGTTGCGATCAACAACATCCGAAGCCTCCGGTCCTTCTCCCATGCGGCCAGCACAACCCCTAGCACGCCGACAACTACTCCCGGAAGCGACGCCATCAGTAAAAACAAAATGCCGTCGCTATACAGGTAGGAGTCATTCTTGAAGAAACTCGGGCCCTCGCCCATCACAAAGGCAACGAAGGTGACCGCCGAGCCGATTGCTACCGCAATGCTCAGCTTTCTGGAGGGCGCCACCTTGCGAGTGGGTAGCGTCTGCGCCGGAATTCGCGGAACCAGTAGCGCGGACAGCCCGGCACCAATGGATGCCCACAGGAATGCCGGCGCCGCTTCGGATTCACCGAATGCGACCGCTCGCACACTCGACGGCAATCCTGCGTATCCACTGTGCTTCGACCATTCCCAGAGCGGTCCGCCTAGCGCTAGCAAAAGCATCATGGCAGCCAGTACCGCGGGAGCCGCGGCTGCACTCGTTCGCTTCACGCTCAGCCAAACGGCTGCGGCCACGGATATCACCGCTAGGACAAGAAGTTGAACGTTGGTCACGAGTGCGGCCCATTGCCGTTCTGGGAAGGCTTACCGCATTCGACTACCACCACCGACCCAGGCCTCCCGATTACCGGCTTAGGCTCCCCGATTACCGGCTTAGGCTCCCCGATTACCGACAAAGGCTCGACGGTAACGTCAGGCTGCGGGCGCAATGCAACGCGTCGTCTCTCGCGTTTCCGCCACTGGCGACGGGCCATGAGGATGCCCTTCACGTCGACGCCATTGAGAGACAGCAATTGGTCTAAATCAACGACGTCCTCCAAAAGCGTCTGGCCCTTCAGACATACGATGACCGACGCGGCGGCCGAAAACATAATGCCGGTAGACGAACGCGCTGCCAACGCTGTCATTCCCTCGTGCTGGTCGAGAAGCGCGGGAGCGGCGAAAATCTCGACATCATTCAAACTAAACCGGGGACCGGGTGACAGCGCGGTTTTGAACTCCGCAATCATTTCGCTTAGGCCGTCTTCACTCCTGGCGCCGGCGAGAACCACTTTTCGTGATGAATTTGGCGCGGAGAATAGCATTGCCTGTATTCGGGCCATTTCGGTGCGGCTACCGTCAACTTCAACGATCCAGGGTGTTGGCACCGCCTTCCGAAGTTGGCCGACACCGCGGATGGTGGGGTGTCGGCGATGCTCAAGCACCGTGTAGATAAGGGCCACACCACCAAACGACGCGGCGAACAGCAGGACCTTCAGCCACGGCGTGACACCTGCTGTACTTTCGCTGACCTCGATAGGTCGGGCGACCGTCACCAGGACAGGGCCTTCGCGAAGGCCGCTGTTCTGCTCCACAGACCGGGCGTAATCCGGCAACTGATCTAAATAGGCCTGTGCCAGCGAACGCGCGGCGTCGGCCGACGGTGCTGTCGCTTGGATGGTGAGGAGGGGAGCACCATATATCAAAGCGACATTGATCCGGTTGGCAAGCGCCGCAGGCGATTCGGGTGACCGGATTTCCGCCAGCACCCGCCGCGCGAGCTCGTCGCTCTTCGCGAGCTGCCAATACATCTGAGCGCGATCCTGCGCGTACTTGTCTCCCGATACGGCATCGGTGACGCTACCGCTAAGCGGCGGCGCGACGTACAGCGTGGCCTGCGCGGTATACGTCGGATGGACCGCGAATGTCAGGAGGCAGCCGATGATCGCCCCGCATACCGCGGCGAAAGTCACGAGCCGCCACCTCTTACCCAAGAACCGGCGAAAAGCCCGGATCAGGTCGGCGGCCCCTTCGATCGAAGGAGCGTTGCTGATGTCGGTCACGAACCCTCCATGGCTTACACCCGTCCACTTATGAGACGGACAAATACGGGATACATGTATTGCGCGATTCGTCGGTTGCCGAGATCTGTCGCATGCACGCCATCGGATCCGATCAGTCCGACTGCGCCGTCTGTGAACCAGTTGTCCTGAATGGGATCGACGAAGTGCGCATGGGCTGCCTCTGCCGCACTACGAATCGCGTCGCGCGTTTGCAGAATCTGGTCGCTCGGCTTGTTACTGCCCCACGTTGGACCGAGCACGAGGAGTTCTGCGCGAGGCGCCACTTCGGAGACCAAGTGGTAGGCCTCCCGGGCCGCGGCCGCAACCTGGTTTGGCTCCGCCGCGACGTCGGCTCTGCTTCCCGATATCACGACCATCCGAGTGTCGGAGGTAACGAGCCGCCTCACGTCCTCGTCAAACGTCGGACTGATGGCTCGAATTGCATATCCCGAGCCCTCGCCGTTGTTGTCGACAGCCATCCGAAATGGCGCGACTTTCCGCACCTCCGCGGCGAGAATCGAAGTCCAGTTGGCGGCACCGACCCCGCCCTCATCGGACCCTTGGGTCATATCACCGATGAATACCGCCAGCGGCCCATCATTGTTCGCCAACGTCGGCCCGGTCGTCGCGATTGCGAGTTGCGGCGCAATGGCCTGCGCAGATACCGCCGTTCTCGTCATTTTGTTCATAACCTCATGGGCCAAGAACCCGGTGATGAGTAGCAGAACCAAAATCACTACGCTGCTGTGCTTGCTCTTCATTAGGTGGCGATTCCTTCTGAAACGTTGACGGCGGAGCCTAGTCGCGCGCGAGAAGGCCCAGCGACAGCGTGGATGGAACGGCGTACCCAGAGCACCCCGACTATCGCCATTATGGAGCTGGAGAACGCCAGCGAAATGGCGATTGCGACTGCGCTTCTGAAGATCAACCCGGCCGCGAAGCTGGTCGTCAAGTCCAGTCCAACGAGCAGCATGTTCAACCCGAAAACCGTCCTGCTCTCGCCTTGAGATTGGAAAACGGTGCTGACACCCACCGTCCAGCACATCGCCGCAGCCTTAACTCCGATGTAGGGGAGCACCGAAAGCGTCTCTGGCCAGCTGGCGCCAAGGAACGCCGCGCCCAGCCTCGCCGGTACAGCCATCAGGCAGCCGATCGTAACCAGCGTCAGCACAGAAGTTGCCACCGAAGTCCTGCTCACCAGGCGCCACTGGTCGCCGACAGAGCTGCCGTTGCGCACCGCATGCGGTACGAACACCGTCGGCATGGCCGATAACAACATCACAATGGGACCGAACAGCGTCGTCGCTCCTCGGATCCCTGCCGCGGCAACGCTTCCGGCAGTTGTCACCGCTGCAAGCGTCACGAAGACGTAACCGATTTGACCGACGGCGTACACGCTTCCGAAACGCAGCCTCGCCGGCCAGTCGGTCCGCCACCAGTCGAGAATCCTGGAGTGGCGTGGCGCAACTCCTAAGCGGAACGCCAATATTCCGGCAGAAACGAGTCCGCTAAATGCCCATAGATAGATCGAAAATTCAGCCGATTCGCGAACACCAAAGAGGTTGGCAACAAAAATGCCGAGCATCGGCGCGGCCCATATCGCGTCGGCCACAACAGCTAGGTTCGGCCTGCCGTGCGCTATCGCGGTCAGACGCAAGACATCCTGTGCCAGGACAGCGGGTAAGGCAATGGCGAAGGCAAGCCCCATCCACGGCTGATGAAAGACCGCGCCCAGGGTCAGAATGAGAAATCCGCCGGCACCACCGGTATACAGCGACCACGTGAGGGCATAGCCTGACTCCACAACTATCCGTCGATTCGTCTGGTGGCTGGTCTGCAGCAGCGTCGCTCCTAGCGCCCCCCGGTCGAATCCCGCGCAGACGGCCACCAGGGTGATCGGCACTCCGATAATCCCGAATTCCCCTGCCGACAACACCTGCGCCAACACGAAAACCATCAGGGCATTGCTCGCGCTCGACAGTATTTGGTCGACTGTGGTCGAAATCGCCACCGAGGCGGCACCCCTTGCTGGAGCACCGGCGGAAGGACGGGTCGGGAGGCTCACTTCGCTCCAGCCCCCTTTACAAATGACCGCTGCCACTTGTCGTTGGCGTGGTTGATCATTCGTCGTCAGGCTTTCTCGGGAGCCGCTGAATGACTGCCTTCGCCGGGGGTACCAAGTAAGGCATAGGCACGATCGTCGCGCGGGTGCTCGGCCCGCTCGTCGTGAGCCTCGCCCGTGAGGAGCACCATCCCGATCGCGGGGATTTTCATGGCTTCCAGAGCCATTTTGGCCTCAACAACGTCGCAGGTCTGCGACTTGCCTTGCCGGACAACAACAAGTGCAGCGTCGGCGACGGACGTCAAGGCCACTGCAACATGGGAATGCACGATAGACGGTGCAGCAATGACGGCGCGCTCCTGGACGTCGGATAAGAGTAGCCGTCTCTTCGTGTCCTTCCCGTCGATCAGCAGCGCGGGCAGCGAATCGCCCTTGCTTCCGATACCCATCTGCCACAGGTGATCTAATCCTGTGCGAGCCCGGCATTCTGTCCAGGTGCATGACCCGTCGACGACATCAGACAGTCCACTAGTCC
>NZ_JBAPRN010000245.1:0-6137 GCF_049281135.1 Mycobacterium sp.
CGGCCGTCGTGATCAAACGGCTGGTGCGTCGCCCTCGGCCGCATCACCCCGCGGTCGCGGTCAACGTCAGCACCCCGAGCAGCCTGAGTTTCCCGTCCGCGCATGCCACCTCGACCACAGCGGCGGCCATTCTGCTGGCCCGGGTCACCGGTTTGCCGCTGCCTGGCATGCTGGTGCCGCCGATGGCGCTCTCCCGGGTGCTGCTCGGCGTGCACTACCCCAGCGACGTGGCCACCGGCGTGGCGGTCGGCGTGTTGGTGGCAGCGGCCACCGAATGGACTGCCGTCCAGGTCGACCGGCGCTGGCCCGCCTCGCGACGAAGCGGGCCCGCGAAGCGGCCAGAGGAGAAGCCGGGCAGCTGGCCGAAGACAGGTGGAGCCCAACGATGAGCGAGAAGGTAGGCGACGTCGACAAAAAGGTCGCCGGACCGCCGGCCAACCTGATCGTCGGCGTGGTCAAGGCGATCCGCCCGCGGCAGTGGTTGAAAAACATCCTGGTGGCGGCGGCTCCGCTGGCGGCGTGGGGCACCGACGTCCACTACGACTGGTCCCGGGTCCCGGGTCAGGTGGCGGTCGCCTTCGTGGTGTTCTGCCTGGCTGCCTCGTCGATCTACCTGATCAACGACGCCCGTGACGTCGAGGCCGACCGCCAACATCCCACCAAGCGATTCCGCCCGATCGCCGCCGGCGTCGTGCCGGAGTGGCTGGCCTACACGCTTGCGGTGGTGCTCGGGGCGGCGTCGCTGGCGCTGTCCTGGTGGGTCAACCAGAACCTGGCGCTGGTGATGGCCGTCTACATCGTGATCCAACTGGGTTACTGCTTCGGCCTCAAACATCAAGCGGTGATTGACATCTGCATCGTGTCGTCCGGGTTTCTGATCCGGGGCATCGCGGGCGCCGCCGCCGCCGGTATCCATCTGTCGCAGTGGTTCTTGCTGGTGTTGGCGTTTGGGTCGTTGTTCCAAGCGGCGGGGAAGCGTTACGCCGAGCTGCAGCTGGCCGAGCGCACCGGAGCCAGCATCCGCAAGTCGCTGGAGAACTACACCAGCACCTACCTGCGGTTCGTCTGGACGATGTCGGCCACCGCGGTGGTGGTCTGCTACGGGCTGTGGGCATTCGAGCGCGACCACGGCAAAGCGGGCTGGTTCGTGGTGTCGATGGTGCCGTGGACGATTGCGATCCTGCGCTACGCGGTGGACGTCGACGGCGGCGTTGCCGGCGAGCCCGAGGAGATCGCGCTGCGCGACCGGGTGCTGCAGGTGCTGTTCCTGGCGTGGATCGGGACCATCGGTGTCGCAGTCATCCTCGGCTGACGTCGGCTCCGATCCACCGGCGGCGTTTCGCTGGCCGGTGCTCAAATCGGTAGGCCGGCCTTCTTTCCCGTACGACGCCACGGTTCGGGCCAGCCTCTGGACCAGTGTGGCCGTGGTCGCCGTGCTGTTCGGTTGGGGCGCTTGGCAGCGGCGCTGGATTGCCGACGACGGGCTGATCGTGCTGCGTACAGTGCGAAACCTGTTGGCCGGCAACGGCCCGGTGTTCAACCAGGGCGAGCGGGTCGAGGCCAACACCTCGGTGGTGTGGACGTATCTGGTGTACGCCGCCAGCGCTGTGACCCGGCCCCTGCAGTTGGAGTATGTGGCCCTGGCATTGGCGCTCGGTCTGAGCCTGGCCGGTCTGGCGATGCTGATGCTGGGCACCGGTCGGTTGTTCGCTCCCGGTCTGGTGGGCCGGCGGGCGATCATGCTGCCGGCCGGCGCGCTGGTCTACATCGCGGTACCGCCGGCGCGCGACTTCGCCACGTCCGGCCTGGAAAGCGGCCTGGTGATGGCCTACCTCGGGCTGCTCTGGTGGATGATGGTCTGCTGGTCGCAGGCTCGCCACAGCCCTGGCGGGCAGCGCCCTCATGGGCGGGTGTTCATCATCGCGCTGGCATTCGTGGCCGGCTGCAGCGTATTGGTACGCCCCGAGCTTGCTCTGATTGGCGGTGGGGCGCTGATCATGATGTTGATCGCCGTGCAGGACGGTCGGCGCCGGCTGGAGATCGTGGTGGCCGGCGGGCTGTTGCCGGTGGGCTACCAGATTTTCCGAATGGGCTACTACGGCTTGCTGTTCCCCAGCACCGCGCTGGCCAAGGACGCAGGCGGCGACAAATGGTCGCAGGGCCTGATCTATCTGTCGAACTTCAACGGGCCTTACGCGCTGTGGGTGCCGGCGTTCCTGCTGACCGGGCTGGGCCTGGCCCTCTGGGCGTCAGCCCGCAGACAGAAGGGCCGCAAGCGAACCAGCGCGTCGCCGGCGCCCGGTGGGCCGCTGGCCCGCACCGTGCAGACCCCGGCCGCCGTCGTGGTGTTCATCCTGATCAGCGGGTTTTTGCAGGCGCTGTACTGGATTCGGCAGGGCGGGGATTTCATGCACGGCCGGGTGCTGCTGGTCCCGCTGCTGTGTCTGCTCGCGCCGGTGGCGGTGGTACCGGTGGTGTTCCCCGAGGGCACCAGGCTGTCCCGCGAGGCCGGCTATTGGTTGGCCGGTGCGGTGAGCGCGCTGTGGATGGCGATCGCAGGCTGGTCGCTGTGGGCCGCCAATTCCCCCGGCATGGGCGCCGACGCCACCCGCGTCACCTACTCCGGGATCGTCGACGAGCGCCGCTTCTACGCGCAGGCAACGGGCCACGCGCACCCGCTGACGGCCGCCGACTACCTGGACTACCCCCGGATGCGCGCGGTGCTGGTGGCGTTGAACAACACCCCGGACGGCGCACTGCTGCTGCCGTCCGGCAACTACGACCAGTGGGACTTGGTCCCGCCCATTCCACCAAAGCAACCGCCGACGCCACCGGACGGTGCGCCGCCCGCCCCACCGCCGGCACCCCAAAAGGGGCCACACACAGTGTTTTTCACCAACCTCGGCATGGTGGGAATGAATGTCGGGCTGGATGTCCGGGTGATCGACCAGATCGGGCTGGCCAACCCACTGGCGGCGCACACCGCCCGGTTGCAGCACGGCCGGATCGGTCACGACAAGAACCTCTTCCCGGATTGGGTGATCGCCGACGGACCCTGGGTGAAGTGGTATCCCGGTGTGCCGGCCTACCTCGACGCGAAGTTCGTCGTGCAGGCCGAGGCGGCGCTGCACTGCCAAGGGACCCAGCAGATGCTGAATTCGGTGCGCGCTCCGATGGGCTTCCACCGGTTCCTGTCGAATCTTGTGCACGCCGTCTCGTACACCCGCTACCGCATCGACCGTGTTCCGCGTTACGAACTCATCAGGTGCGGCCTGGCCGTGCCGGAGCCGGGCGCGCCCCCCTATACCGGTCTGCCCGCCACCGGGCCATAGCACCGTGTAGCGGTCAGCAACACCGCGCAACCGTGACTCGAGAACAGTTAGCGGCAGAAGAATTTTTGTCAATCATTCGGGCCGCGTCCGGTGAGCGCGTCGCCCGGCCCCCGAATATTCTCCAGCAACCGTCAATATGTATCGTTACCGGCGAACGACCGCTCGTCGGCACATTCACAGCGTGGTGATCCGCAGCCGAATTGAGCGGGTCCGGCCGCAGCGCGAGGCCCGGTTTCGGGCCTACGCCGATGTCAGTCGAGACCGCGAGATGTGGTTGACTACGGAAGCACAGCTGCGCCCGTCCGGCATTGATGCGGCTCCGAATGGCTAGCGGAAATCCGGACAACTAGGCCGGCGAGCTCAGCAACGACGCGAGCCAAGAAGCGGTTCACGAAGAAGCTGGGCGACAGGGCGATGAAGTCCGACCCACCATGTTGGGCCCGACAAAGAATGAGGAAAGCAAGAATGAGGCTTGTTGACAGGTTTCGCGGTGTGGCAGGTAATTTGCCACGCCGGCTCGCGCTAGGGGCGGCCGCAGCGGCGCTGCTGCCGGGCCTGATCGGCGTCGTGGGCCAGACCGCGGACGCTGGCGCGTTCTCCCGGCCGGGTCTGCCCGTTGAGTACCTTCAGGTGCCGTCGGCCGCCATGGGTCGTGACATCAAGGTCCAGTTCCAGAGCGGTGGCGCCAATTCGCCCGCTGTATATCTGCTCGACGGACTTCGCGCGCAGGACGACTTCAACGGCTGGGACATCAACACCCCCGCGTTCGAGTGGTACCTGCAGTCCGGTCTGTCGCTGGTGATGCCGGTGGGCGGCCAGTCCAGCTGGTACACCGACTGGTACAAGCCGGCTTGCGGTAAGGCCGGTTGCCAGACCTACAAGTGGGAGACCTTCCTCACTAGCGAACTGCCCGCCTTCCTGGCCACCAAAGGGGTGAAGTCCACCGGCGGCGCCGCGGTCGGCCTGTCGATGGCAGGCGCCTCGTCGCTGAACCTGGCCAACTACCACCCCGCACAGTTCATCGAGGTCGGCTCGTTCTCCGGTCTGATGGACCCCTCGCAGGGCATGGGCCCGTCGCTGATCGGCCTCGCCATGGGTGACGCCGGTGGCTACAAGCCCGCCGACATGTGGGGCCCGAAGGAAGACCCGGCCTGGGCACGTAACGACCCGCTGCTGAACGTCAGCAAGACGGTCGCCAACAACACCCGCCTCTGGATGTACTGCGGTAACGGCAAGCCGTCCGACCTGGGTGGCGACAACCTGCCGGCCAAGTTCCTCGAGGGCTTCGTGCGCACCAGCAACCTCAAGTTCCAGGATGCGTACAACGCCGCCGGCGGTCACAACGCGCAATTCCACTTCGACGCCAACGGCACGCACGACTGGCCGTACTGGGGCGCGCAGCTGCACGCGATGCTGCCCGACCTGCAGGCGACTCTCGGTGCCACTCCGGGCGCAGGCCCCGGCCCGGGTGCACCGGCTGGTGCTCCGTCTGCCTCGGCCGCTGGCCAGCACACCTGAGCTAGTAACAGCACGGCTGACGGCGACGACCTTACGAGGTCGTCGCCGTTCGCCGTTTCTGGCGTCCGGTTCTCCGGCGTGTGATTAGCTACCTTGCGGAACCGGGGGCGATCTGCCGTCTCCTTACTGGTGGTCGAGCGACAAGCGAGGTCAGTGATGAGAAGTCTGTCGATGCTGCTACGGCTACTGTGCGCCGCCGTATTGACCGTCGGGGGCTTCGTCGCGGGACACGGCGGCTCGGCCCGCGCGGCCGGCTACGAGACGCTGATGGTTCCGTCGGCAGCGATGGGCCGCGACATCCCGGTGGCCTTCCTGGCCGGCGGTCCGCATGCGGTGTATCTGCTCGACGCCTTCAACGCCGCACCCGACGTCAGCAACTGGGTGACCGCGGGTAACGCGATGAACACGTTGGCCGGCAAGGGAATCTCGGTGGCCGCGCCGGCCGGTGGCGCCTTCAGTATGTATGCCAACTGGGAGCGGGACGGCAGCAAGCAGTGGGACACGTTCCTGTCCACTGAGCTGCCGGACTGGCTGGCCGCCAACAAGGGCTTGGCCCCCGGCGGCCACGGGGTCGTCGGCGCCTCCCAGGGCGGGTATGCGGCGATGGCGCTGGCCTGCTTCCACCCCGAACGCTTCGGCTTTGCCGGTTCGCTGTCGGGATTCCTGTACCCGTCGAACACCACCACCAACGGGGCGATCATCGCGGGTCTGCAGCAGTTCGGCGGGGTCGATGGCAACGGCATGTGGGGAGCCCCGCAGCTGGGTCGGTGGAAGTGGCACGACCCCGAGGTGCACGCAATGCTGCTGGCGCAGAACAACTCGCGGATCTGGGTTTGGAGCCCGGTGAACATGGGCGGCGACGCCGCGGCGATGATCGGGCAGGCCGGCGAGGCGATGGGTAACGCCCGGTTCTTCTACCAGGAGTATCGCAACGTCGGCGGCCACAACGGCCACTTCGACTTCCCGACCGGCGGCAGCAATGACTGGGGTTCGTGGAGCGCACAGCTGGGCGCGATGTCCGGCGACATCGTCGGGGCGATCCGCTAGCGCGTCAGCCGGGGGCGGTGCCGCGAACCGGTACCGTGAAGCAAAGCACTACGGCCCCGTACGACGGACCTTGACGACAAGCCCGGTACGGCAGCTCGGCTGTGCAATCGACCGACTCTGCTAGCAGGAGACCATGGCTGTGAATTCCCGGCGGAAACGCCGCCGCCGCATCTTGGCGTTGATCGCCGCCGCCGCAACGGCGCTCGTTGTGGGCCTGGTCATCTTCGCCGTGGTCGGAAT
>NZ_JBAPRN010000246.1:0-4649 GCF_049281135.1 Mycobacterium sp.
TCCAGACCGTGCCGCGTTCAGAGCTTTTCGCGCGCAGCCCCGAGCAGCTGCTGGCGATGGCCAAGTCGGTGGTCGACCTCGGATCGGGGCGACGCGCATTGCTGTTCCTGCGCGCTGATCGCCTCGAGTACTTCGTGTCATGCCTGGTCTACCTGCCGCGCGACCGCTACACGACGGCGGTGCGTTTGCAGATCGAAGACATCTTGGTCCGGGAATTCGGCGGCACCAGCCTCGAATTCACTGCTCGTGTCACTGAATCACCCTGGGCGTTATTGCATTTCATGGTCCGGTTGCATGCGGAAACCGCCACGCAGATCGATACCTCCGACGCCAACCGGGTGCGACTTCAGGCACTGCTGACCGAGGCCGCGCGCACCTGGTCCGACCGGTTACTCGGCGAGGCAGCTGCGGCCGGGGTTGAGCCCATCGAGGCTGAGCACTACGCGAACGCGTTCGCCGAGCCGTACAAAGAGGCGGTCACCCCTGCCGATGCAATCAACGACATCGCCATCTTCGAGGAGCTGACCGACGATTCGGTCAAGCTGGTGATGTCCGATCACGACTACGACGAAACCGTACGGCTGACATGGTATTTGGGCGGGCGGACGGCATCACTGAGCCAGTTGCTGCCGATGCTGCAGTCCATGGGTGTGGTGGTGCTCGAGGAGCGTCCCTTCACGGTGAACCGCCCGGACGGGCTGCCGGTGTGGATCTACCAGTTCAAGATCGCGCCGCAACCCACCGTCCCGCTGGCGCAGCCGGGTCCGGAGCGAGAGGTGACCGCTCAGCGTTTTGCCGATGCGGTGACCGCGATTTGGGAAGGCCGCGCCGAGATCGACCGGTTCAACGAGTTGGTGATGCGCGCCGACCTGACCTGGCAGCAGGTTGTCCTGCTGCGCAGTTACGCAAAGTATCTGCGGCAGGCAGGTTTTCCATACAGCCAGTCACATATCGAATCGGTGGTCAACGAAAACCCCGACACCGCGCGATCACTCGTCACATTGTTCGAGGCGCTCTTCGATCCCGATCCATCGGGCTCGCCCAAGAGCCGTGACGCGCAGGCTGCCGCGGCGGCGGTCGCCTCGGACATCGACGCGTTGGTGAGTATGGATACCGACCGCGTCCTGCGCGCGTTCGCCGAACTGATTCAGGCTACGCTGCGCACTAATTACTTTGTGACACAAGAGGGGTCGGCCCGCAGCCAGAATGTGCTGTCGCTGAAACTGGATGCGCAGCTGATCGAGGAGCTTCCGCTACCGCGCCCGAAGTTCGAGATCTTCGTGTACTCGCCTCGAGTCGAAGGTGTGCACCTGCGATTCGGTTACGTAGCGCGCGGTGGCCTGCGGTGGTCGGACCGTCGGGAGGACTTCCGCACCGAGATCCTTGGTCTGGTCAAGGCGCAGGCCGTCAAAAACGCGGTCATCGTGCCAGTCGGAGCCAAAGGCGGTTTCGTCGTCAAACAACCGCCGCTGCCCACCGGTGATCCCGCCGCCGATCGCGACGCGAACCGCGCCGAAGGGGTCGACTGCTACAAGCTGTTCATCTCCGGACTGCTCGACATCACCGACAACGTCGACCACACCACCCGTGAGGTCACTGCCCCACCGGGCGTCGTGCGACGCGACGGCGACGACGCCTACCTGGTGGTGGCCGCCGACAAAGGCACCGCAACGTTTTCCGACATCGCCAACGAGGTCGCTGAGTCCTACGGCTTCTGGCTGGGCGACGCGTTCGCGTCCGGCGGATCCGTCGGCTACGACCACAAAGCGATGGGCATCACCGCCAAAGGGACGTGGGAAGCGGTCAAGCGGCACTTCCGCGAGATGGGCGTCGACACCCAGACCGAGGACTTCACCGTGGTCGGCGTTGGCGACATGAGCGGCGACGTGTTCGGCAACGGCATGTTGCTGTCCACCCACATCCGCCTGCTGGCCGCCTTCGACCACCGCCACATCTTCTTAGACCCCGACCCCGATCCGGCCGCCTCGTGGCAGGAGCGACGACGGATGTTCGACCTGGCACGCTCCAGCTGGGATGACTACGACACGTCGCTGATCAGCGAGGGCGGTGGGGTGTACAGCCGCGAGCACAAATCCATCCCGATCAGCGACCAGGTCCGTGCGGCGCTGGGCATCGAAGACGACGTCACCGAGATGGCGCCACCGAATCTGGTGCGCGCGATTCTGCGGGCCCCGGTGGATCTGTTGTTCAACGGCGGCATCGGCACCTACATCAAGGCGGAGGCGGAATCCGATGCCGACGTGGGTGACCGGGCCAACGATGTGCTGCGCGTCAACGCGAACCAGGTGCGCGCGAAAGTCGTTGGCGAGGGTGGCAATCTCGGTGTGACGGCACGTGGCCGGGTCGAGTTCGATCTGTGTGGTGGACGGATCAACACCGACGCGATGGACAACTCGGCGGGTGTGGACTGCTCAGACCACGAGGTCAACATCAAGATCCTGGTCGACTCGCAGGTGACCGCGGGCAAGGTCGATCCGGGTGAACGCACCCAGCTACTCGAGTCGATGACCGATGAGGTCGCCGCGTTGGTGCTCGCCGACAACGCGGACCAGAACGACTTGATCGGCACCAGCCGGGCCAACGCCCCGAGCCTGCTCCCGGTACACGCCGACCAGATCAAATACCTGGTGGCTGAGCGTGGCCTCAATCGCGAACTCGAAGCGATGCCCTCGGAGAAGGAGATCGCGCGGCGGCTCGAGGTCGGCATCGGGCTCACCTCGCCGGAACTCGCGACGCTGATGGCGCACGTCAAGCTGACGCTCAAGGACGAACTGCTGGAAACCGATCTGCCGGACCAAGAGGTGTTCGCCGGCAAGCTGCCGCGGTATTTCCCGTCGCAGCTGCGTGACCGGTGCGGCCCGGCGATCCGCTCGCATCAGCTACGGCGGGAGATCGTGACCACCATGCTGGTCAACGATCTGGTCGACACCGCCGGCATCAGCTACGACTACCGGATCACCCAAGACACCGGGGTGGGTCCGGTGGATGCGGTACGCACCTACGCCGCGACCGACGCGATCTTCGGAATCGGGCAACTGTGGCACAGCATCCGCGCGGCCGGGCTACCGATCGCGGTGTCCGATGAGATGACGCTGGATACCCGTCGTTTGATCGACCGCGCTGGACGCTGGTTGCTCAACTACCGGCCCCAACCGTTGGCGGTGGGCGCCGAAATCAACCGATTCGCAAAGAAAGTGGCAGCGCTGACGCCACGGATGTCGGAGTGGCTGCGCGGTGACGACAAGGCGATCGTGGAGAAGGAAGCCGCGGAATTCGCCAGGCAGGGCGCGTCCGTGGATCTCGGCTACATGGTGGCCGCCGGGCTGTACCGGTACAGCCTGCTCGACATCATCGACATCGCCGACATCGAGGACCGTGAACCGGCCGAAGTCGCCGACACCTACTTCGCGCTGATGGACCGGCTCGGTACCGACGGTCTGCTCACCGCGATATCCGAGCTGCCGCGCGCCGATCGGTGGCACTCGTTGGCACGCCTGGCAGTTCGCGACGACATCTACTCGTCGCTGCGCTCGTTGTGCTTCGACGTGCTCGCCGTCGGTGAGCCGGACGAAACCGGCGAACAGAAGATCGCCGAGTGGGAGCACACCAGCGCATCGCGGGTGGAGCGGGCCCGGCGGACACTGAGCGAAATCCATGACAGCGGCCAAAAGGACTTGGCCACACTGTCGGTGGCGGCGCGCCAGATCCGCTCGATGACGCGCACCAGCGGGCGAGGAGCAGCGGGTTGAGCATGCCAGCCGGTTTCGTGGCGCCGGTCCCGGTCCGGTGGTCGGACATCGACATGTATCAGCACGTCAATCACGCGACCATGGTCACCATCATGGAAGAGGCCCGCGTTCCGTTTCTCAAACCGGCTTTCGAGTCAGACATCCTCGAAGTCGGCCTGCTGATCGCCGACGTACGTGTCACCTTTAGAGGTCAACTGCGGCTCATTGATTCGCCGCTACAGGTGACGATGTGGACAAAGCGTTTGCGAGCAGTCGATTTCACGCTCGGCTACGAAGTGCGTTCGGTTAACGCCGATCCGGGGTCAAAGCCTGCCGTGATCGGCGAGTCGCAACTGGCCGCGTTCAACATCGACGAGCAACGGTTGGTGCGTCTGACGCCACATCACCGGGAATACCTGCAGCGGTGGTTGAGGTAGCCGAGCGGGGCGTGTGGCTCGGGCCGGAATCCGTCGCCGCCCATCGCGCCGATTTGACTGCGTTTGCCGAGCGGGCGTCGCGACTCGACGCCGCCGCGGTCGTCCGATTGCGGACACGTTCGCCCGGGGAGTTCATTGCCTGGGCGTCGACCGGCTTGGACGTGCTGGCCAGCCGGGTGGTGGCCGGAATTGTTCGGCCCGACGATTTATCGGTTGGCGCAGACGAATTGGCACGTGGACTAGCTGCCGTCGACAGCACAGGTTACGTCAACCCGGGCTTTCCGATGGATTCGGCGTGGCGGGGAGCACTGCCACCGGACTCCGGCTTCGCCCACCTCGACGATGTGCCGGCCCGCCTGATGCTTGATTTGGCTGAGCGCGGCGGGCAGTTGGCCAAGGAGCACGGCAGCGCTCAGGGGCCGCCGGTGTCGCTGCTGGACCAAGAGGTGATACAGGTAAGCTC
>NZ_JBAPRN010000247.1:0-5605 GCF_049281135.1 Mycobacterium sp.
CGGGTGGGCCGAAGGGGCAGGCGACAAAGCGTGAGCTGGTCAGACTCCCTCGTCGCCAATACCCCACGCCGACCCCGTGGCCGGCGACATACAACTCGCCGAGCACGCCGGGTGGCACCGGGCGTAACCACCCGTCCAGCACGAACAACGCCGTCCCCGACACCGGCGAACCGATCGGCACCGCCCCCGACCCCGCTGCCAGCGGCGAACTCAAGGTCACCCACATTGTGGTTTCGGTCGGGCCGTACTCGTTGATCATCACCCGCCCAGGCGCCCAGCGGTCCACCAGATCGGGTGGGCACGCCTCACCCCCCACCAGCAGGGTCACCGACTCCAACCCCTCCGGTGAAAGTGTCCGCACCGCCGACGGGGTTTGACATAAGACGGTGACCTGTTCGCTGATCAGTAAGGCGCGCAAATCATGCGGTGAGCGGGCCACCGAGCCGGGTACAACGACCAGCCGCCCACCACTGAGGAGGGCACCGAAGATCTCCCAGCCCGAGATGTCGAAGCTATAGGAATGCCACTGCGACCAGACCTGCCCGGGCGCCGCCAAACCGGCTTCCAGTGAACGCATCAGCTGGGTGACGTTGTGATGGGTGATGGCAACGCCTTTGGGGACACCGGTGGTGCCCGAGGTGTAGATCAGATAGGCGATATCGTCGGCCGCGGGCGCCGGCAGTGCCGCACCGGGTCGGCTCTCTCCGCCGGGGTCTTCAGGGGCATCGACGTCGATGACCATCAGGTCACACCCGTCGAGCCGATGAGCCAGATCAGCCGTCGAGACGGCAGCGATCGGGGCGGCATCAGCGATCATGAATAGGATCCGGTCGGCCGCTAGCGCCGGGTCGATCGGCAGATACGCCGCCCCGCTCTTCAACGCCGCCACAATCGAAACGACTGCCTGCGCCGAACGCTCGAAAAGCAGCGCTACACACGTGCCCGGGCCCGCGCCCTGGCCGGCCAGGCGGTGAGCCAACCGGTTCGTGGCTTCATCGAGTTCCCGGTAGGTCATGGAGTGGCCCTCGAAGCTCAGCGCCAACGCTTCGGGCGTGCGTTGCACCTGTTCGGCGAAGAGGACCGGGATTGACACCGGAGGGGGCGCCGGTGCGGTCAACACCGCCCGATTGCCCCACCGATCGAGCCGGGCATCTTCAGCCTCATTCAGCACATCGATCGACGAGAGCCGCTGGGTCGGGTCCGCGGTGAAGGCCAGCACGACCCGCTCCAACCGCTCGATCAGTGTCTCGATGCTGGCCGCGTCGAACACATCGGTACGAAACTCCACTATCCCGCCGATCCCGGCAGGCTCACCGGCCGGACCCCAACGCTCCCCCAGCGAAAACGCCAAATCCATACGTGCGGTGCGGGTGTCCACCGGCATCGCGGTGACGTGCAGATCGCCCAATGCCAGCCCGGCGGCTGAATCGTTGTCTTGTCCGGGTAGGTTCTGCCAGGCCAACATCACCTGGACCAGTGGCTGGTGGGTCAGCGATCGGGTGGGGTTGAGTCGTTCGACGAGCACCTCGAAAGGCACGTCTTGATGTTCGTAGGCGGCCAGGCTGCGCTGTTGGACCTGGGCCAACAGCTCGGCCACGCTCGGATCCCCGCCCACCTCGACGCGCAACACCAACGTGTTGACGAAAAAACCCACCAGCTCGTCGAGTGCGGGATCACGACGTCCGGCGATCGAAAACCCCACCGCCACATCGGTACTGGCGCTGATCTTGGCCAGTACCACGGCCAGCGCCGCCTGCAGCACCATGAAGCTGGTGGCGTTGTACTGCCGGGCGAGCCCACGCACCTGCTGTTGCAGTTCGGCTGACCACCCCACTTCCACCAGTGCGCCGCGGTAGTCGGCCGCCGGCGGATAGGGCCGATCGGTGGGGAGATCCAGGCGTTCGGGCATCCCGGCCAGAGTCTGCTCCCAAAAAACCAACTGCGCGGCGATCGCACTGGCGGGATCGCCCAGCTCGCCGAGATGTTCACGCTGCCACAACGTGTAATCGACATACTGCACCGTCAACGGCGCCCAGCCCGGGGACCGCCCCGCGCAACGCGCGCGATACGCCTCACCCACATCACGGACCAGTGGAGTCAGCGACCAGCCATCTGCGGCGATATGGTGCATGGTCAGGACCAGCACGTGCTCCTGGTCGGTGACAGTGAAAAGCCTTGCGCGGAGCAGGATCTCGTCAGCCAGATCGAACGCATACCGCACGTCGGCTCCCACGGCATCGCCGAGTTGAGTCTCAGACCATCCGGACGCATCGATCACATCGCAGCTGAAATCTGCCTGTTCGGCGGCAATGACCCGCTGTTGGGGCACTCCATCGACAGCCGGAAAAACCGTGCGCAAACTTTCGTGACGGCTGACTACATCGCCAAGCGCCGCGCCCAGCGCCCCGACATCCAACTGTCCACGCAACCGCAACGCCAACGGAATGTTGTAGACCGGCGAGGGTCCGTCGAATTGATCGAGGAACCACAGCCGATTCTGTGCATAGGACAACGGGATCGGTGCAGGCCGCTGTCGGGCTGTCAATGCCACGCCCGCGCGGTCTCCGGCATGCGTACCCATCCATTCGGCCAACCCGGCAACGGTCGGCGTGTCGAAAACCGCTCGGATCGGCACCTCGACGCCCAGTTCGGCCCGGACTCGGGCCACCAGGCGCGTGGCAGACAGCGAATGGCCGCCCAAGTCGAAAAAGCCGTCATCGACGCCGACTCGAGCCACGCCGAGGATCTCGCCGAACAGCGCGGCCAGCACTCGCTCGCGTTGGTCACTTGGCGACCGGTAGGCGACGGAGCTGAGGAATTCCGGGGACGGCAGTGCGCGGCGATCGAGTTTGCCGTTGACGGTCAACGGCATTGCCTGCATCACCGTGATGGCTGCCGGGACCATGAATTCTGGCAATCGGGCGGCGACGAAACGGCGCAGTTCGGCTACGCGTTCGATCACCGACGGATCGTTGGCGTAGCCGGTCGAAGAACTTAGGGCGGTGGTGGGCATGTAGAGATCCGAAAGCGCCGGGTGCGGGCCACCAGGCGAGTCGGTGGGTCGGGTGAAGAGCACGTCGACCAAACCAGGGGTCGATGACCAGGTCACCGCCGTCGCGTATCCGAGTTCATCTCCGAGTCGGTGACACTCATGCGGCAACACCCCATCCGGCGCTGGTGTGTCGGCACGCAACTGGCCGATCGGTACCCGGTCACCGGCCTGCGAAAGTGCTTGCGCCAGAGCCACGTCAGGCCCTATCCCGGCGTGCGGCACCCCGGTGACGCGCAGCTCCGGCCGCTGCCGGGACCGCAAGTAATCGCCCAACACCGCCAGGCTTTCGAACCGATGCCACGGCTCTGAGGGCAGGCTTGCCAGGGACCGTACGGCTACCGGCGCCTTTCGTAGCACCACGTCGTAGCGGTAACCGCTGAGCTCGTTGACGGCGCGCATCTGTTTGAGTTGCAAGTCGACCGCTGCGATCTCGGCATGGCGCTGCGGCAATGTCGTAAAGAACTCCGGCGCGAGCAGCAGCTCCTGCTCGGCGAGCATTTCCCGGCGTACCCGTTCCCGTGTCACCGCGGCGGTGTCGTCCATCGCGGTGGGTCCCGCGCACAGCACTCCGGTGGTGAACGCGGCCAACAACGACAGGTTCCGCACGTCGCCGATGAACAACGCTCCGCCAGGCGCCAGCACACGAATCGCCACGCCCAGGACGTCGAGCAGATAATCCACGCTCGGGAAGTACTGGATCACCGAGTTGAGCACGACGACGTCGAAATGCCCCGCGGGTAACCCATCCGCGACGTGGGCCGATTGAACTCGTAGCCGCACCCGCTCACCCCAGAGCTGCGACGCCACCGTCGCTCGAAGGGTCTCGATGGTGGCCGCCGAAAAATCAGTGCCCCAGTATTCGGCGCATCCCGGGGCCAACTGGGCAAGCAATAGCCCCGATCCGACCCCGATCTCCAACACCCGCGCCGGACGCAGCTGGTGGATCCGATCCACTGCGGCGGCCCGCCACTCCCGCATCTGATCGACCGGGATGGGTGCCCCGGTGTAGCTGCTGTTCCAGCCCGCGAAATCCTCCCCTACCAATGCCGGAATGTCGGTGCCGAACATCGCGGTCGAATACAGGTCGTCGTACACGCCCTGCCACTGCGCTACCAGCCGCGTTTCTCGCTCCGCTTCCCGGGCCAGTACCGCATCCTGGTCCAGTACCACATAGGCCGCCAGCAGCTTGTCACCAACCGGCGCAACGGCATTCGTCCCAGCTCCTGGGTCATGCGCGACCGCGGCCGCATGCGACACCGCGGGATGTGCTGCCAGCACTGCTTCGATCTCGCCGAGTTCGATGCGGTAGCCGCGAATCTTGACTTGCTGGTCGGCGCGTCCGAGATATTCGAGTTGGCCGTCGGCGCGCCAGCGTACGAGGTCTCCGGTGCGGTACATGCGTGTTCCGGGTGGGCCGAACGGGCAGGCCACAAACCGTGTTGCGCTCAGGCTGGTGCGCCGCCAGTAGCCCACGCCTGTTCCGGCGCCGGCTATGTAGAGTTCGCCGATGACTCCGGGGGGTACCGGACGCAGCCAGCCATCGAGTGCAAAAAAGGCGAGATTGGCCAGCGGCACTCCGATAGGGCTCGCGGGTTTGTCGGCGTCGTGTTGAGTGATCTCACGGAAGGAGGCGTGCACGGTGGTCTCGGTGGTGCCGTACATGTTGATCAGCCGTGGTGCTGCCGGGTGGTTGTGTAGCCAGGTTCGAAGGCGTTGAGGTTCAAGGGCTTCGCCGGCGAAGACCACGCTGTGCAGAGTGAGCTGGTGCTGCGGTTCGGGCTCTTCGGCGGTTTGCAGTGCGTAAAAGGCCGAGGGGGTTTGGCTTAACACGGTGACATGTTCGGCGGCTAACAAGGCGTGGAAGTCTTGTGGTGAGGCGATCAGCGATTGGGGTATGACGACCAGTCGTCCGCCACCGAGCAGGGCGCCAAAGATTTCGAAGACCGAGACGTCGAACGCGTAGGAGTGCCACTGCGACCACACCCCGGCGGGTGGTAGCTCGCTGTTCAAGGAGTCCAGCAGTTGAGTGACGTTGTGGTGGCTGATGGCAACGCCTTTGGGCACTCCGGTGGTTCCCGAGGTGTAGATGAAGTAGGCGATGTCGCCGGGATCCGGTGGGGGTGGCGGCGTGTCGGGTTGGGTGTCGATAGCGGGATCTGCGACGTCGATGATGTGCAGGTCGAATCCGCTGATGTGGTGGGCCAGGTCAGTAGTGGTGAGTGCGGCGATCGGAGCGGCGTCGGTAAGCATGAATTCGATGCGGGCCGCGGGGAGGGCGGGGTCGATGGGCAGGTAGGCCGCCCCGGTTTTGAGCACGGCCAGGATGGCCACGATGGCCTCGGCGGACCGGGGTAAGAGCAGCGCTACGCACCTACCGGGGCCCGCATCGTGGCGGGCTATCAGGTGTGCCAATCGGTTGGTCACCGCGTCGAGTTCGTGGTAGGTCATCGAGTGGCCTTGGAACGTCAGCGCTTTGGCCTGCGGTGTGCGGGCTGCTTGTGCGGCGAACAACACCGGAATTGATGCCGGGGTGGTTGCGGCTTGGGTCAACAC
>NZ_JBAPRN010000248.1:0-4964 GCF_049281135.1 Mycobacterium sp.
CGACACGTCGCCTTCGGTGGGACCGTGGTAGCCGTGTCTGGCCAGAAAC
Source organism: Mycobacterium sp. (assembly GCF_049281135.1). GTDB lineage: Bacteria > Actinomycetota > Actinomycetes > Mycobacteriales > Mycobacteriaceae > Mycobacterium. Next base: position 50 of record NZ_JBAPRN010000248.1, read on the forward strand.
GCCGGCTCGGAAAGCTGGCCGGCGGCGAGTCGCCGGACATCCGTGATGAGCGAGGCCTCCTCGAGTCCACCGTAACCACCCACGAGGGCGCGTTCGAGTCCGGGAGCATCGGCGCGGGCGCACAGTTGTGCGAGCTGCTCGAAGGCGCCCTGCGCGAGCATCGTGACGACCAGATGGGCGCGCATGGCCGGCACGAAACGATCGGCGGCGGCGTCGAAGAGCGCCAGGGCCTCCGGCAGGGAGGCAGGCTGCGCGCCGAAGACGCAGTCGCGCCACCATGTTTCATTGTCAACGCGGTAGCGATGCACGGCGCGCGGCGCCCGGACAAGGTTCACCGGCAATCGTGCCGCGATCAACGGGTAGCGGCGACGGACCCGCCGGTTTGACAGCCCCGACCGCTTGGCGCCGAACATCTGTTCTTCGACCGCGTCGCCGGAGGATCCGGGCATCCGGTCCCCGAGCTCTCTGAAGGTGTTCACGTTGAGCGCGTAGCGGCCGAAGAACACCGCGCCGAAGCGATCGTCGGCGGCGGGCGACAACAGCGGGCGGTTCCGCGGCCAGGCACCGAGGTCGATCGTCGACGCCGCGGTCGCCGCCTCGGCCAGGTCCCCCCAGATGCCCCAACCGAGTGGGGTGTGGACGCCCGGCGCCGCCTCGGACACGTTGACCGTGGTCCACAGCACGTCCGGCCCGCTGTGCATATGCAGCGGGCCGGTGGGTTCGGTCATGCGTTCGTCATTGCCCGCGCGCGCCACGCTTCGAGCAGGCCCTTGTTTTGGCCGGGCGTGCTGCCGTAGGTGCAGATCTCATCTGCGCCCGCGTCGCGGAATTCCTGGAGCTTGCGCACACAGTCCTCGACCGAGCCGATCGCGCAGGCCTCGCGCATCCACTCGTCCGGGATAAGCCGCGCCGGCTCGGTCAGCTGGCGGCGGTGGAAGTTGAGATCGGCGAGTTCGGCCTTCACCGACGTCAGCAGCGTGTGCTCGCGCATGCGGTCCATCGCGGCGTCGTCCCAGTCGTTCAGTTCCGAGTAGCAGCTTGCCCAGTCCGGCGGCTGCAGGTAGGTGACAGCGCGTGCGTTGGTGAGCTGGCGGGTCTCGCCCTCGCTCAACTCCGGCGTCGTGACGACCTCGACGTAGAGGCGGATCGTCGCCGGGTCCCGGTCGACCTTCTCGCACCCGACGCGCAGATTCTCCTTCACCTTGGCCACCGCGGCGGGCGTGACCATCGACGGCATGATCAGCCCGTCGAACGCGCGATTCGCTGCGACGAACTCAGCTGCGCGCGGCATCCCGAAGCAGCCCGCCACGATCGACGGACTCGGTCCCTCGTAGATGTCCTTCAACCCCAACGTCCCGAGGTTGCCGAGGGGACCGTCGTAGTCAAACTGCTCTCCGGCCCAGATCCGTTTCAAGATGGTGCAATAGTCGCCGAACGCCTCGAAGCTGAGGCTGCCGCCGTAGCCGTAACGGGACGCGCCGCGGCCGATCCCGAGCGTGAATCGCGGGCCGTACGCGGCCTGCATTGTCGCACCGACCGATGCGGTCAACATCGGGTGTCGGGCTCCAGCCGCAACGATCCCGGTGCCGATCCCGACCGACGACGTGCGCGCGGCGATGCCACCGAGGATCGTCGCGGGCTCCTTCAGCTCGGGCCGCTCGGCGAGCCACACCCGCGCGAAGCCGAGCTGCTCGGCCTCGACACCGTCGGCGATACCTTGAGCGGGCGTGCGCTCCGACGTCTCGTGCTCGGGGTCTCCGTGGAGGTGGCTCTTCACCCGCCCGGAGATCACGAACGCGCTCAGGTCCTCGACGACATCGGTCATGCCAGTGCCTCCTCGATTGCGGCCGGGATCAGTTGCAGTCCGTACCGGGCGCCGACTGTGGGGAGGTCGATGGTGGTCTTGTAGCCCGGCGAGGTCGTGACGACCGCCTCGATGTAGTTGACGCAGCGCGCTGCGGTCATCGCGACCGCGTCGTTCAGCGCTGTCCCGGTTCCTCCGGGCAGGCCGAGTGGGAAATCACCGCGGTAGGGCGGGAAGCCGTCGATTTCGATCCGGTAGCCGCCTTCGTAACCATCCATCTTGGGCCAGTCGGGCGCCATGCCCTCGCCCATTCGGTTGATGTGGTTGATGACGAACCGCGGCTCGTCGCCGACGAAGCCGGTGAGCGCCCACCGCAACGCGCCGATCGTCCCCGCCTCGACGACCATCCCGCTCGGCGCGGTCGACCGGTCGGGCGAGATGTAGAAGTCGGCATCGAGCGAGGTGCGCGACAACTCGACCCCCGTCGCGTCGGCGAGCTGATAAACCGCGCACGCCCACGTCGGGGCGACGGTCGTGAAGGTCGCCGAGTCCACGTCGTCCGGTCGGCGGCCGAAGCCGAGCGCCGCCATCTGCGCCAGGCCTGGATAGGGCCCGTAGTCGATCAGCTCGAATGTCCGCACCTGCGAGATTCGCCCGACGACCGTCGTCATCGTGATCGCCAGGCAGTCCGTGATGAAGCCCGGATCAATCCCGGTGAAGAAGATCGTGGCGTTGCCCTCGGCGCACGCGCCGTCGAGCTCGTCGCGTAGGGCCTGGCCGTCAGCCAGGTGCGCCCAATGCATCCCGGCCGCGAGTGAGCTCACGACGTTCTTGCCGCTTCTGAGGATCGGAAGCACCTCGTCTACCCACGTGCGGGACGGGCTTCCGGGCACGGTCGGATCAAGCAGGCCGTCGCCCGGCATGAACAACACGCAGTCGGCATCGAGCGCGAGCAGCGCCGCTGAGTCGGTGGTCGCCGCGACGCCGATCGGGTCGCGGCCGGCCAGCTCGCCGGCGTCGCGCCCGACCTTCCGGTCGGTGTAGCAGCGGACGCCGACGAGCTCAAGGTCGTCGCGGTCGAGCACGTAGTTCATCGCCTGCGTCCCGACCGACCCGGCGCCCCACTGAATCACTCGTCGCCCCATCGGTTTCCTCCGGCGTTGGAATAACCTCGTTCGACCGAACGGGGTTAATATGTACCATGCCGCGCGTGTCCGAGACAAGGGCTACAACCCGCCGCCGCACCGGTCCCCCGCCGAGCCTCACCATGGATCAGATCGTCGGAGCGGCCCTGACCGTGATCGCCGATGGCGGGATGGCGGCGTTGACGACCCGTCGGCTCGCGTCTCAGCTCGGCGTGGGCCAGATGACCCTGTACACCTACGCCCGCACGAAAGCCGAGCTGATCGACCGTGTTGCCGAAGGCGCCCTGCGCGCGCTTCTGGAGGACATGGACACCACGGGCGACTGGACCCGCGCGCTGCGGTCAGCCGCCAACGCGATCCGACGACGCATGCGGGAAAAACCCGGCACGCTCGAGGTCCTGCTCGCCGTCGGCGACGTCTCCGCCACGTCGCTCGATCCGTTGCGTGAGCGCATGCTCGCCCCGCTGCTCGAGAACGGCTTTCCCAGCGCGCTCGCGGTCGCCGCCGCAACGGAGGTACAGACCTACGCGTTCGGCTTTGCTCTGCTGGAGCGAGCACACCCGCGCGCGGGCGAGGACGAAGTCACCCGCCTCAGCCGGCTCGACGAGAGCAGCTACCCGGCTCTCCGGGTGGCCGCGGCCGACTACGCGGACCGGTTTTCCGACGATCGATTCGAACAAGGACTCGCAGCGTTGCTCGACCGGATCTGCTGCGAGCGCGAAGACCAGGTCCACGACGCGCGGTCGGACCTCGAACCTCACGGGACTTAGGCGCTCTGTATGGGCCCGCCGGGCGTCACGGACCAGATAGGCCGCCACCACCTGCTCCTGCTGGGATACCCGAGCGCGTAGCGATCAATCGCCCGCATGGAGCATTCGGCTCGATGCGGGCGAGGGCAAATTTCTGGCTGACGAATGCACCGTGAAGTTCACCGACGGAACCGAGCGTCACCACAACCGGAACTAACGGGTCGAAATCGGACCAGCCTGGCCGAGAAAGGGACGCTGGTGGCGTAAATTTAGTCCATGTCACCCAGCTCTGAGTTCGCAGTGGGCCAACGTGTGCGGGTGTATCCCAGCAGCAGTGACGAACGCCTTGGAGTCGTCGTCGATGACTACGGCGATGACACCGGATGGGCCGTCAACATCGGAAGCACTCGCATCGCTGAACCAAGCCGACGCTGGGCAATCCAGCTCGATGACGGAAACCTGATCTTCGCAGACGGGGTCGATCTTCAGAGCTTGTAACACAAGATCCGATCACTCCTCGCGTTGCTCGACCAACGAGACAGCCGTATCGCCATGATGCCGACCCCGTAGACGCTGAGCATGCGATTCATCGACGCCGTGATGCTGGCGGTCGGGTCGTAGATGTTGTGGAAGTTCCGGGCTGATGGTTGGCGGCGAATGCCCTGGGAGACCACTGAGTCAGGCGGCGAACAGCCCAGGCGGTGACCGTCTTCGCGCTGCCATATCGACAGCGCTCGGCCGATTGTGACGGCTGTGACGGGTGTTACGGCGTGTCACCCTACGGTTTAGGTCGCTCTACGGCATCCTGATCCCAGGCGGATATCCGCCTGGGAAGTAGTCGGCGGATATCCGCCGAGCCTGAGCAGTTCTCCACCCGAATGAAAGGACCACAGTCGGCCGTCAACGCGCCGACCTGACCCAAATCCTCACCACACCAACTACATACACCGCCCGCGATGGCGCCCCCAATGGCGAAACCCCCGGCCCGAGGGCCGAGGGTAGCCGGTCCGAGCTGCAACTCGAACCGATGGGTGCTTCCGCGAAAATCCCCGCCTCGAAGGGAATCGTCATGAAAGACGCATTCCACGGTAGCGCACACCCTGCGCACGGTCTAGTTACCACCGCCCGTGGATCCACCGCCACCCTCGTTCATCCTTATCGCGGTAGCAGCCGGACGTTCCGGCGCCGCGGCACCGCCCGGACCGCGCCGGTCTGGA
>NZ_JBAPRN010000249.1:0-26021 GCF_049281135.1 Mycobacterium sp.
TTCGATTCGCCGAGATGAGGACCTCAGCAAGGACTTTCCACGATTGCGGGAAGGTCATGCTCGAGGTGGGATTCAACGAATCGGTAGGTCGCGACGAGTGTCCGAATGTCCCGCTCACCGTGGCCGAGATCGTCGACGACGTTGTGAGTACCGCGGCGATGGGCGCAGCGGTCCTGCACTACCACGCACGTGATGCAGACGGTGCGGTCGCGTGGAACGAGGTCGACTTCTACCTCAACGTCATGAATGGGTTGGTTAGCCGGGCGTGCGATGCCATCACGTACCCAACGTATCTGGGCTCCTATGAACATATTTGGCAGCTACACGACGCCGCGCAAGCAGGCCACGGCCTTCAGATGGCCCCGTTTGATGTCATCCAGAACGTTGGGCTGAGTCCGTGGGAGGACGACCGCGGCAGATTCTCGCAGATCGACCTAGGCGATGCTTTGGGGGCGGACAAGAGCGCCGTCCCGAGCGCCCTCAGCGAGATGCGGCGCCGGGGCGTGCGCCCCGTGGTGGCGGCCTTTGACGTCGGCCACGCCAGATGGGTACGTCTCGCGGTGCGCGCGGGGGTGCTTGCTGAACCGGTTAACGTCAAGCTTTTCCTACATCAGGGTTGGGTGCTTGGCCCCACACCATCGACGACCGGTCTCGACGCCTATCTCGCCGAACTCGACGGCGTCGACGCTGAGATCACCGTCGTGCCGTCAACCATGCACGACCGGGATGCGTGGCTTGACCTGATTGATGCTGCGCTGCGCCGTGGGCTCGGCATCCGGGTCGGACTCGGCGACTGTCCAGCGATCCACTACGGCATGACGAACACCGACGTCGTTGGCGAGGCCATCGATATGATGGACCGATACGGCCTGTGTCCGGCCACCCCGAGCGACGTTGTCTCGCGGTTGGACCTGCCTACCCGCCCACCCGCGCCAGCCGGCGACGTCTCGTAGTTAGGGCGATCTGAGTCCTGTAATGCAAGTAAGGGGAACACATTTGGACCGCCATACCGCTGAAAACGACGAGCCCAGCGGCGCTCGGCGCTGGCCCGGGCTGGCAGGCAGAGTGGCCATCGTCACCGGGGCGTCGCGCGGCATCGGAGAGCAGATCGCCAAACAGTTGCTGGAATCCGGCGCCGACGTCTGCATCACCGGGCGTCAACCAAAGGTGTTGAGCGAGAGCGTGAGCCGCCTCAGCGCCTTCGGAACCGTGATCGGGGTCGAGGGCGACACTGCCGATGCTCAGCACCGCCATCAGGTGGTGTCACGCACCCGTGAGCAACTGGGGACGATCACTATTCTGGTCAACAATGCGGCAACCAACACCCAGGTCGGACCGTTGGTCAGCGCCGGAATAAACGCCGTCGCGGACACGATCGCAGCGAACCTGATCGCGCCGATCGGATGGTTCCAATGTGTTTGGGGCGACGTCGCCGAACCGGTCGGCTCGGCGGTGAATATCTCCAGTGTCGGCGCCCTGCGTGTGGCTGCCGGCACCGGCGCCTACAACATCTCCAAACACGGGCTCGAACAGGCCACTCGCCAGCTTGCGCTCGAAATGGGGCCGTCAGTTCGGGTGAACGGTGTGGCGCCGGGGTTGGTGCCCACGCACTTCAGTCGAGCACTTATCGAGGGGGACACAGAGAGCCTTGCGAAAAGCCATCCGTTGGGTCGTTTAGGCACTACGGGAGACATCGCCGATGCGGTGCTGTTCCTGCTTTCAGAGAACGCCGCGTGGATCACCGGACAGGTCCTCGTCGTCGACGGCGGCGGGACATCGCTTAGCGACGCTGGTAAGCGTGCAGAACAGAACCTGCAGGCATTCCTTACGGGCAAGCGATGAGCCTGCGACTCGACGTCGACTTCCCCGAGGAAGCCTTTCGCGCCTGGGCCGGGACCACCATGGCGGGCAACGGCCCTTTTCAGGTCGATAGAGTCCCAGGCGGCAATTCCAATGTGACGCTCCTGCTTTCACGCGAAGGGCATCGTTGGGTGCTTCGTTGCCCACCACCGGGAGCTACGACCTCGACACATGATCTGATTCGAGAGACGAACATTCTTGTTGCGCTTCGCGATTCAGATATTCCACATGCGCGGCTCGTCGGCGTTTGCGAGGAGCCAGACGTGATCGGATCGCCGTTTGCTGTCTTGGAGTGGGTCGAGGGAATCTGCCCGTATGCGTCCCTGCCGGCGGCGGCGACCGCCGCTGATGCCGCCCAGCTGGCCGCGCATGTCGTCGAGGTGCTCTGCCGCGTGCACGCACTACCGCCGACGGGGTCGCTGGCGACGATGGGGCGTGCCTCGGATTTTTGCGCGCGACAGCCAAGGCGGTGGTTGTCTCAGCTCGACAAGTGCAGGACCCGAGAACTGCCCGACCTGGACTGCGCGTTGGCGCTGCTGGGCCAGCAAGTCCCTGCAGAGCACGCTGGTGTCCTGATCCACGGTGATTACGGTCTCCACAATCTGATGACGACCGCTCACCCGCCATTGCGCGTCGTCGCCGTTTTGGATTGGGAGACGGCGACGATCGGACACCCGTTCCTCGATTTGGGTCACTTGCTGCTCTTTTGGCCCGGATCCACCGACCCCACCCCGTGGCGCCGGGGGCTTCCTGAGGTCCCCCGCGGGCTGTTTCCGCCGCGACAGTACGTCTTGGAGCGCTATGTGAGATGTTCGGGCTCCGACGACGTCGAGAGCATCGGGTGGTTTGCCGCATTGGCGGCGGTACGGATGGCGGTCATCCTGGAGGGCACTTACAAGCGGGTTCGCAATCGTCCCAGCGAGGACCCGTTCATCGTTGGTCTGGCTCAGACGGTGCCGTACTTGGCGCAACTCGGTTTGGAATTGATCGAGGGCGGCTGGGACCGTATGGACCTGTCCTAACGGCGTCAGCGCAACCACTGCCTCGTCGTTTTGGTTGTTGGGTTGGCGATGGTAATGATGGTGACTGGTTAGGGCGCGATGCGTAGTCCGCCGCATACGCTGATTGTCTGTCCGGTGATGTAGTCCGAGTCGGCGCCGGCGAGGTGCAGTACGGTGCCGGCTATGTCGTCGGGTGTGCCCCAGCGGCCCAGTGGAATCATGGATAAGACGTTCGCCGCGAGTTTTTCGTCGGTGGTGATGGATTCACTCATTTTCGTCGCGATGGCTCCAGGGGCTACCGCGTTGACCGTGATGCGATAGCGGGCCCATTCTCGTGCCAGGGCCATGGTCAGGCCGATGATTCCGGCTTTGGCTGCGGAGTAGTGGGTTTGGTTGACTGCGCCGAAAAGTCCGTCCACTGACGTGATGTTGACGATCTTGCCGTTGCACGGGGCGCTGCCTGTGCTCGCCTTTGCCGCTGCGATCATTGGTTCGGCGCAGGCGCGGATCAAACGGAACGCGGCAGTGAGGTTGACATCCACGATTCGGTTCCATGTGGGATCGTCCAGCTCGGCAAGCGGTGCCGGCTTGACGATTCCCGCATTGTTCACCACGATGCGTGGAGCACCAAACTGGTTGACGCAGCAGCTGACGATGTCAGTCGGGGTGTGGGGGGCGGTGACGTCGCCGACCACCACTGCCGCGATGGCACCCAACGTGATGCATTGCTGCGCCGATTCCTGCACTGCTGCTTCGTCACAGTCATTGAGCACGAGTTGGGCATTGGAGGCCGCGAAGCGCAACGCGACCGCTCGGCCGATACCTCGTCCGGCGCCGGTGATGATGGTCGGTACGCCGGCGAGGTCGTAGCTGATGCTCATGCCGCGCCGCCGTCGGTGAGTATGCGCTGGACAAGTCGGGCCACCGTCATGCGATGAACCTCGTCAGGGCCGTCGTAGAGGCGGGCGAAACGTGCCCGGCGGTACATCGAATCTAGCGGCGAGTCAGAACACACCCCGAGGACGCCGTGGACTTGGACCGCCCGGTCGACCACGCGGTGCAGGGCCTCTGCCCCGAAGTACTTCACCATCGCGATCGAGATCCGCGGATCGGTACCGGAGTCGATAGCTCGCGCAGCGTCGAGTGTCATCAAGCGGGTGGCAGTGATGTCGGCGGCGCTGTCAGCGACCCAGTTCTGGATCGTCTGCTTGTCCGAGAGCAGCGAGCCATGCACGAACCGGGACGCCGCCCGCTGGCACATCAGCTCTAGGGCTCGTTGCATCTGGCCTATCCAGCGCATGACATGGTAGATGCGGCCCGGGCCTAGACGACGTTGTGCCATGGCGAACGCCTCGCCACGCCCACCTAGTAATGCCTCGGCAGGCAACTCGACATTCTCATACAACACATCAGAGTGGCCGCCGGTTTTGTCGCCGAGAAGAGACATCGACCGCGTCCGGTTGTAGCCGGGAGTGTTGGTGGGCACGATGAACATCGACGCACGGTTGTGCGGGGCAGCATCGGGATCGGTCACGGCCATGCAGACGGTGAACGAGGCGAAGTCGGCATGAGTTGTCACCCACTTGTGCCCGTTGATCACCCATTTGTCGCCACACCATTCAGCCCGGGTCTGCAACTGCTTGGGATCAGACCCGGCCACATCGGGTTCGGTGATTGCAAACGAGGGGATCATGTCACCGGCTACCATCGGCACCAACCACCGATTCTTCTGCTCTGCGGTGCCGTAGTAATGCAGCAGCAAGGCATCTTGGGTGATGTGTGTACCCAATGCTAACAGCGCGTGATAGCTACGGCCCACGATCTCGTTGACGTAAACATAGTCCAGAAAGCTCAGCCCGCCGCCACCGATCTCGTTCGGCAGACCCAACGCCCACAACCCCTCGGCGCGGGCTTGTTGCTGGAGCCGGCGCATCAGCTCCTCGGCGTGTGGGCCGGGTATCTCCAACTCTGACTCACAGGGGATGACGCGCTGATCGACAAAACTGCGGACGCGCGAGCAAAGCTCTTCCATATGGTCAGGGCGGGTGTCCCACGGCGGCGCTGACCTGAGTGAACCTTCTTGGCGCATCGACAACTCCAGATCTCGGCGAATGACACGATGGGCCCCGCAATGCCTGCTCAGCCCTGCAGAAGATGGTATCCTATCGCAAAAGAACTATATAATTTTATAGTTAGATATCTCTGATTTGGCAAGTGGCCCGGGCGAGAGGAGCTGGTGAGGTCCTACACGCGGTGAAGGTCGTAGAAGTAGCCGTCGCCCGGGGTTGCGCCCACCGGCGGGATCGCCGGTATATATGTTTTACTGATTAAGCCCCTCTCCGGTGGGCGACCGCGCGGTGGCTCAGTTCGCGATATCTAACTCAATGAGGAGGGAACATGCTGGAACCCGACGCGACGATTGCTTGGCACCCGTCGACCCGCGGGATTGCCCACGTCGGCATTACCGTTCCTGACCTCGATGACGCAACCAATTTCTTCCAGCGGGCGTTCGGCGCCACTGTGCTGGCGGACATCATCAAAGCCGAGGACCCCGACCTCGAGATGCGTGACGTCACCGGCACGGATTTCGCCGCCGCGCTGGGGGTGGACGCGACGACATCCATGCATGCGGTGCGCATGCTGCTACTCCACGACGGGGCGCGAATCGAACTCTTCCAGTACGCGAAATCCTCCCCGAGGCCGCCAGTCATCTGCTCTGACTACGGATTGCAGCACATCGCCGTTCTCGTCGAAGACATCGCGAGCGCGACCGAATCGGTCATCGCCGCTGGTGGTACCGCGTTCCCAGGCCCGTACCCCGCCCCTCTCGGCTCGCCGGATGCCCTGTTCCGCTATTGCCTGGCCCCCTGGGGGTCGGCGGTCGAACTCATCTACGACCCCGCCCCCTGATCGTCGGCCGATTGCCACTCGTTTTCTCCTCGCACGACCGTCAAGGTGCTGCCGTCAACGTCGGTGGAGCGAGGCTCGGCGTTGCACCAGCGGCCGTCTTCGACATGAGAGGAACCCAATGGCCCGGCTCGGATTGACTGTCCCGCTCGCGGGGGCGCCGCTCGCGCAGCAGCGCAGGCGCCTTGACGACATCGAAATGGTCGGCTACACCGACTTGTGGTCGCTCGAGGCGTCTGCGGCGGATGCGTTCACGCCACTTGTCGCGGCCGCCACAAGTCATCCGTCCTTTCGACTCGGGACCGCGATCGTTTCCGCGTACACCCGCAGCCCAGCACTGTTGGCGATGTCGATCGCAGCGTTGGCCGACGTCGCCGAAGGCGAAGTGGCGCTCGGCATCGGCGCCAGCTCCGACGTGATCGTCAGTCGTTGGAACGGCCTTGACTTTCGCGCGCCTTACCAACGCGTCCGGGACGTGGCAACCTTCGTGCGCCGGGCATTGAGCGGGCAACGAGTCGACATGACTTGCGACAGCTTCACGATCAGGGGATTCCGGCTGGACCTCATCCCGCAGCGACAGCCGAAACTGCTGATCGCTGCGCTGCGACCAGGGATGCTCAAGCTCGCGGGCTCCATTGCCGACGGAGCGATCGTCAACTGGCTGTCCGCCGATGACGTCACCCGCGTCGCGCCGTACGTGCGCGGATCGAACGCCGACGCAGAGATCGTGGCGCGGCTCTTTGTCATTCCAAGCGAGGACGTGGCGGTGGTGCGGGCGACGGCGAAACGAACCATCGCCGCCTATCTAAACGTCGCTGTGTACGCCGAGTACCACCGTTGGCTTGGGCGCGGCGAACAGCTGGCGCCGATGTGGGCGGCATGGCAGGCGGGTGACCGCGCGGCCGCTGTGGCGGCGATACCGGACGCGGTCGTCGATGAGCTGGTCATCTACGGCAGTCCAGCCGACATCAGTTCTCGGATCGGTGACTACGTCGACGCCGGTGTCAGCACCCCCGTACTGGCGATGATGCCCCCCAACGGGGACACGACCGTTGACTTCGCTCAGATCATGGCGATCGGCCGCATGTACACCGAGAGCGCGTGACCGCCACAAAGCCATGGCGGGTCGGATAGCCGCGCGGCCTCGGCCTGCTAGCAAGGGCGCAACCTAGTTGAAGCCACACCAGCACCGGTTGTCCCCGGGTGTGTCTGGGGCAAGGGATGATTGGCGCGATGAACCGGGCCGCGGCGAATCGAGCGCGGTTTGCCCGACCACTGAATTGAAGGATCGACGAGCCCGAGGGCGAGCGTGGTGGTCGACGTAAAGTCGACGTTTTGTCACATGGCGCTGCTGTTCCCCATTCTGGGCCGAACTCGATAACGTCCACTGGGTATTGCGCATACGTGCCACGCTTGGTGGTAGCGCAACTCCCTGCAGGCAGCTGACTTCAGGCTGACGATGAATCGGCGCGCGGAGCTATTCCAGCGCCGTGGACTTCGCTCGGAATGATGCCGACCAGTTCGATTGCACGCGATTGCCCAAGGCAGTACACGGATTCGCAATACCTGCCCGGCCCTGCAGGCGATGGCTACCCCACCAGCGCAAAAGGCTATATAGTTCTATAATTAAGATGGCTGAAGCCCGCGCGGGTCATCCGAGGAGGAGGAGAAGAGCTCGTGACGAAGGTCTTAGACGGAGTGAAGGTCGTAGAAGTGGCCGTGTACGGCTACGTGCCGGCGGCCGCTGCGGCAATGGCCGATTGGGGCGCCGACGTCATCAAGATCGAACACCCGGAGCACGGCGATCCCGTCCGCGGCCTCGTCGCATCAGGCGTCAAGCCCGGCGACGGCGGAGTGACGCCATTGTGGGAAACGTTCAACCGCGGAAAGCGCAGCGCGGGAATCGATATCAGCCGCCCCGAAGGGTTGGAGCTCCTATTGGCGCTAATCGACCGAGCCGACGTGTTCTTGACGAACTTTCTAGGCCCGGCTCGTCAGCGACTGGGCATCGATGACACACACATCCGTCGCCGTAACCCGTCCATCATCTACGCCAGGGGCACAGGGCAGGGCGTGGTAGGACCGGAAAAGGACAACGGCGGATTCGACTTGATCTCCTATTGGGGCAGAACCGGCCTTGCGTCGGCCGCGATGCCGAGCGACTACGACTATCCCATCACCCTTCCCGCCCCCGCCTTCGGTGACGTTCAGGCGGGCCTGAACCTGGCAGGCGCGGTCGCGGCGGCTCTGTTTCGCCGGGAGCGCAGCGGAGACGGCGCGACCGTAGACGGCTCGCTGCTGTCATCAGGCCTGTGGGCGATGCAGGCCGGGCTCGCCGGGAGCTTCGCCACCCGCAGCGCTGAGTTGCCGAAATGGGACCGTCGGCGGCCGGGTAACCCCTTGGTCAACGCATACCGAACCGCCGATGGCCGCTTCCTGCAACTTTGCATGCTCGAAGCGGACCGCTTCTGGCCTGGACTGTGTAAGGCGCTCGGCAAGCCGGAGTGGATCGAGCATCCGCGGTTGGCCACTGCGGAGCTGCGCTTGTCCAACGTCGAAGAATGCGTCGAGCTACTCGACCAACTATTCGCTCAACGGAGCCTCGACGAATGGACCGACGCGCTGGAGGCGCAAGAAGGACAATGGAGTGTCATCAGGCCGGTGGGAGAGGTCCTTGGCGACCAACAGGTTCGCGACAATGGCTACATCCAGATGGTCGAATACGAAAACGGAGCAACGCTTCCGTTGGTCCCCGCGCCCGCCCAATACGACGGCCAGGCGACGACGCTGACGCGCGCACCCGGCCATGGTGAGCACACGGATGAGGTGCTGCGCGAACTCCTCATGAGCGAGGACGAAATCCTCGAACTCAAGATCGATGGTGTAGTCACTTAATGTCGTGTGACCTTGCGCACCCAGCAGATGCTCTATATATTTAACCCATTACGCCGCCAGGTGGGTGGCGACAGCCGGTTGCTCACAGCACGTACAGGATCTCAACAACGGAGGCAACGATGCCCTTGCAGGACCACCATCAGATCGTCTCGGTCGACGACCATCTGATTGAGCATCCGCGCGTATGGACGGACCGGCTTCCTGAGCGTTACCGCGAAGTCGCCCCACAGATCAAAGAAGTTGAGGGGAAGCAACTCTGGCACTATGACGGCCAGGTGTTCCCGACCGTGGGGCTCAACGCCGTCGCCGGAAAGCCGCGCGAGGATTGGGGTTTGGACCCGGTTCGTTACGAGGACATGATTCCCGGATGCTACGACCCCGCGGCGCGCATCAAGGACATGGACATCGACGGCGTTCAAGCGGCGCTGTGCTTTCCGTCGTTTCCCGGCTTTGCCGGCAGCACGTTCTTTCGCGCTAGCGATAAGGAGTTGGCGGTCGCGTGCACCGCGGCATGGAATGACTTCTATCTCGACGAATGGTGCGCATCAGCCCCCGATCGAATTATCCCGCTAGCCATCATTCCGTTTTGGGATATCGAACTCGCCGTTGAGGAGGTGAAGCGCGTCGCCGCGAAGGGAGCCCGCACCATCTCCTTCCCTGATAGTCCGGTACCGTTCGGTTTACCGTCCTTCCATACCAGGCACTGGGATCCGCTGTGGCAAGTGTGCTCGGAGGCCCAGATACCGGTGTCGCTGCATTTCGGGTCAGGCGGCCACGTTCCCGGCTTCTCGTTCGCAACGATGCCGATGGACCAGCGTGCAATAGGCGAGGCCAGCGAGGAACAAGTACCGTTCGCCGTGGCCATCTCGATGTTCCCGACCAATTTGATGTGGACAACGGCCGATTTGCTGTTCTCCGGTGCGCTGCAGAGGTTTCCAACGCTGCAATTGTCCTTGGCTGAGGGTGGTATTGGCTGGGTGCCATACATCCTTGAGCGGTGCGATTCCACGTGGGACCGCCACCGCTACTACCAGCACATTGATTTCGACAGTCGTCCGTCGGACTTGTTCCACCAGCACTTCTGGGGGTGCTTCATTGATGACGAACAAGGCCTGATAAACCGGCACGCCATCGGGATTGACCGAATCATGTTGGAGATTGACTACCCGCACTCGGATTCGAATTGGCCCAACAGCCGCAAGCGTGCCGCCGAAGTATTCGCTGAGGTACCCGACGAAGAGGTTGAGATGATCGTGGAGACCAATGCGCGACGGATGCTGCGTTACCCCCGTATCACCAGTAATTGATCTTGGGGGACCTGCCACCTGCTGTGAGGAGTGAGCAATGTCGAAATCCGGCGATTCGGCCCCAGGACCACAGCGCGGGGCTGAGGACGATCACGACCTTCTGACTTACGGCGAGGTCACAGTGCGGCTGCATGAAGCGATCAAAGCCCAGGAGGGTCTGGTTACACAACTTGCAAAGCACGGCGACAGCGCCCAAGTCGCAGAAGCGCAGGCTCGCCTAGAGGCTCTGCGCGAAGCAAAAGAGCGTAATCGGCGGCAACCGATCAATGACAAGAACTTTGAGCAATTTTTCGGGTACACAGGCACTCCGCAGGGCGGTTCGTCAATAACGAGTTCGAACCGTATTGGCTCGCAAGAGAGGTCAGAGAAATAATGGAGAAACTCGAACGCTACGACCCGCGGCTAGCTCCGCTCACCCGTCAGGTCGAACATATGGAAAATCCGCAGACACTGTACTACGACAAGGCACGCAATATCCGAGCAGAGCGCGTTGATGGAGCGCTAACGCTGTACTGCCATAAAGACCTCATCGAAATCAACCGACACCCTGCTGTTTTAGGAGTTGGCGGACGAGGCGGCTTCTTCGGCAACGACAACCCGCTCATACCCATCGAGGTCGACGGCGACGACCACAAGAAATGGCGCAAACTGCTCGACCCGCTGTTTGCACCCAAACAAGTTCAGCAATTCGAAACCTCTATTCGAACACTGTCCCGTGACCTGATCGGGAAATTCTTGCCAACCGGTACCGCGGAACTGCACGACGACTTATGTGTCCCGCTTCCGTGCCTAACATTTCTGCGCATAATTGGCGCGCCCGCCGAGGATCTTCCCTACTTTTTGACGTTTAAAGATGTAGTTTTGCATCCCAAGGGCGACACCATTGAGGAAATCGGCGCGGAGATGGCCTCGGCCGGCGCGAAGTTCGTCGAATACATGAAGAATCTGATTGAGAGGCGACGCGCTGAAACTGAGCCGGCCGACGACGTACTTGCGGTCTTGCTTCGTTCGACCGTCGATGGCCGCCCAGTCAGCGACGCTGAGGTGCACAACATCATGTACTTGCTGATGTTCGCCGGCCTGGACACCGTAACCTCCTCCTTGTCGTGCATCTTGGGATGGCTCGGTGAGCATCCCGCGGAGCGAAGGCGCCTGGTCCAGGATCCATCCGTCATACCCGCCGCAATCGAGGAATTGATGCGGTATGAATCCCCGGTGCCCTTCGGTGTCAGGTTCGCCACCGACGAGATCGACCTCGGTGACGGACTGGTCGTCCAGAACGGCGATGCGATTCACACGCTGTGGGCCGCTGCCAATGTTGACGAGTCCGAGTTTCCCGATCCGCTCGTCGTCGATTTCGATCGAGGCCGAACGAACCACATCGCCTTCGCCAGTGGAACTCACCGATGCCTGGGATCGCACCTTGCGCGTCTGGAACTCAGGGCAGCGGTCGACGAGTTTCTGCAATTGCTACCCGAGTACGAGGTGACCGAACCGATCGTCTACTCGAACACCGCCAACCGGGTGGCAACCCACGTAGCCATCACGTTCCCCGCGTGAGCTGGCGGCGCGCGATTTGATCACCACATGACGCGCGGTTTGACTACCACATGAAGGGAATGCTGATATGGGAAGTCTTGACGGCCGTGTGGCACTGATCACCGGCGCGGCTCGTGGCCAGGGGCGCTCGCACGCCGAGTTGCTCGCCGAAAATGGCGCCGACATCATCGGACTGGACATTTGTTCGCAGTTCGACACAGTCCACTATCCGATGTCGACCGCCGACGATCTCGAAGAGACAGTGCGACTGGTCGAGAAGACCGGCCGGCGCATGGTCGCAGTCGAAGCTGATGTCCGCGACCTCTCAGCGATGCAGTCGGCAGTATCGCAGGGCCTGAGAACGTTCGGGAGGCTGGACATCGTGCTGGCCAACGCCGGGATCATGGCACATGCACTGCCCGGCATCACGCTTGAGGAATCAGCTCGGGCGTGGCGGGATTCGGTCGACGTCATGCTCACCGGGGTGTGGAATACGTTGCAGGCCACGGTTCCGGTCCTTATAGAGCAGAGCGAGGGCGGGGCAGTTGTGATTACGAGTTCCTCAGCGGGCCTGCGTGCTCAACCCACCGATCGACTAGGCGGCACCGACGGCTATTACGCCGCAAAGTTTGGCGTCGTGGGGCTGATGCTTGCCTACGCGTGCTCATTGGGGGAATACAACATTCGCGTCAACTCGGTGCATCCGACGGGCGTCTCGACGCCGATGGTGATCAACGATTTCTTCCCCCAGTACTTGGAAGCCAACCCGAGAATTGCGGCCAATATGGTTAATTCACTACCAGTGCCGACCATCGAACCGTCTGACGTCAGCGAGGCGATCCTCTACCTCGTGTCGGATAGCGGTCGTTACGTGTCTGGGTCGACCCTTTCGGTCGATGCCGGAATGACGGCGTTGAACTGACGTACGTGACCGGGTGAGTACTTCGCAGGCAACCCATGAACCTTCTCAAGGAACGAACCCGGTGTATACGGAAGGACACTCGCAACCATGACCGAGCAGCCCCTACTGCTTATCGATGGCAAGCGCGTCGGTGCAGCGTCAGGTAAGACGTACGATAACGTCAACCCTGCTGACGAGAGCATCCTTGGACAGGCTGCTGACGCTGGCGGCGAAGACGCGAGCGCGGCAGTCACCAGCGCACGCCGAGCCTTCGACGCGACGGATTGGCGCACCGACGTTGCCCTGCGGCAGCGCTGCCTTCGCGAACTGCAGGCGGCCTTGCTCGCGGAGAAGGAGCACATTTACGACATCACGGTTGCCGAAGGCGGCTGCCCGCGTTCGCTTCTCGAGCCGGTGCAGATTGGCCCACCGATTGACGGCATGTCCTTCATGATCGATCTCGCCGGCAGCTACGAGTACGACCGCCCGCTTCCGAACCGTGAAACGTGGGGTATGTCGGTGAAACGGTCGGTCAGGCGGGCGCCGTTCGGCGTCGTTGCGGCCATCACGCCATGGAATTTTCCGCTGATGCTGAACTTGGCGAAGATCGTTCCGGCCCTGGCGGCGGGCTGCACGGCTGTGCTCAAAGCCGCTCCCGATACGCCGTGGACCGCCGCAATGCTAGGCCGATTGATCGCCGAAAGGACCAGCTTTCCGCCGGGAGTTATCAATATCCTGACAAGCGGATCGTCCGCCGACGTCGGCGAAGTCCTCACCGGTCACCCCGACGTGGATCTGATCACATTCACTGGGTCGACGGTCACAGGTCGGCGGATCATGGAGCGCGCCGCGAGCACTGTCAAGCGTGTGTTCCTTGAGCTCGGAGGAAAATCCGCGGCCGTAGCCTTGACCGACGCGGATATCGCTGTTGCCGCAAGGGTGACGGCTGCTCAGGCGATGATGCATTCAGGGCAGGGCTGTACCTTGACCACAAGGCTGTTGGTGCACCGCGATCACCTCGAACTCGCCACGCAGGTCGCTGCCGCCACGATCGCCGACACCGTACACGGTGATCCTCAGGATCCCAGTGTTGTTGCCGGCCCGTTGATCAACGCACGGCAGCGCGACAAAGTGCTTGACCTCATCGAAAGTGGTAAGCAGGAGGCAACGTTGGTTGTCGGCGGCCAGCCGTCGAAATTCGCCAAAGGCTATTACGTCGCACCGACTCTGTTCACCAACGTTCCGCCGACGAGCCGCATCTCCCGCGAAGAGATCTTCGGCCCGGTTCTAGCTATCACTGCCTACGAGACAGAAGCTGAAGCGCTGGCGTTGGCCAATGATTCGATCTATGGACTGGCCGGTGCCGTATTCTCCGCTGACCCCGATCGCGCGCAGCAATTTGCTGATCGAATTGACGCGGGGAGCGTGAGTATCAACGGCGCGATTTGGCTTGCACCCGATAGTCCTTTCGGAGGCCATAAGCAAAGCGGGATCGGCTATGAGCACGGATTAGAGGGTTTCGAGGAGTACCTCTCGGTCAAGACGGTTGCTTGGCCGGCATAGACGTACCGAACGGTGAAATGCGGTGGACGTCAATAGCGTTCGACTGCACGGTCCGCAGCGCCACGGTCCGCAGCGCGACGGGCTCCCTTCTGCATCCATCGGCAACCAGCGATGTCGGCGCCGATAATGGCCGAGTACCGCGCTCGCACCTCCGGGGGCGGGGTCGATACCAGGTCGGCTCGCTGACAGCCCGTACAACGGCGATTGCCGTCGGCGGCAGCCGGCTTTGGGGCGGCTCGAGCTCGAAGCGGCGGCGCACTGGGTGTGCAACCCAAACGCCCGCTGTGCGTGCATGAGCAACAGCCTGACCTTTCACCTCTTCACGGTGATGCCGTTGCTAATCGACAACATCGACCGTTGAGGTAGAAACTCGCCGGTCTTGCTGCGCATTCGACGTCAACCCCATGGGACTGATTGCCCGCGCCGACCCCTGCGTATCCGGCCTCAGGTCTGTTCAGATAGGTCTCATCAGACTCGTAGTCGCACGCTCGGGCCCGACGCCGAATAATCCGGATACATCGCCCCGACATGGAGATCAGAACAACTAAATGATTAAATGTATGTAGCTCCGCCGACAGCTCGGTGACAGCGTCGGGCGACGACACCCTCCAACGGTCCCGCCGGACATCATTGGGCGCGAGCCGCGCACCAGGATAGGAGTAAGCGCCATGACGAGGCTAGCAGCGGGCGAGGCGCTCGAACTCGCCCGCTCGGTACGCGCGGTGTGTGACCGTATGGCATCCCCCGAGCGGGTCCGCGAAATTGCATTTGCCGGCAACGGTTTTGACAGCGAGCTCTGGCTCACGTTGTGCGGGCAGGTCGGGGTCGCCGCGATGGCGCTGCCCGAAGAGCTCTGGGGTGCGGCGTGCGACGCGAGTGCGCTGGGAGTCGTGGCCAATGAACTTGGCCGCGCTCTGGCTCCAGTACCGTTTGTCGCGTCCGCAGTGCTGGCAACGGGCCTACTCCTCGACTGCAAATCCCATGCGCTGCTCGACTCGCTCGCTGACGGCACTCGTACAGCGGCTGCCGTGGTCTGCGACGGTGGCGGTGCGTGGGATCCCGGCGCGGTGTCTGTGCGGGCCGTGGAACTCGACGGCGGCTGGCGCCTTCATGGCGCGGCCCGACACATTCTGAACGGCGCTAGCGCCGACGATCTCGTCGTCGTGGCTCTCGCCGGTACCCGCGCGGTCCTCGTCACGCTCGAGTCGAGCAGCGCCGGCGTGACTGTTGAAGCCGAGAAGGTACTTGATGGCACGCGGCCGATGGCCACCGTCACCTTCAGCGGGGCGCTCGCGCAACCATTGATCCCGGAGGGAAACGTCGAGGAGGTTGTTCACCGAAACGTGCGGCGTGCGACCGCAATATTGTCGGCCGAACAGGTTGGTGCACACGAACGAGTGTTGGAGATCGCCACCGAATATGCTCGCGTGCGCCACCAATTCGGCCGTCCAATCGGTAGCTTCCAGGCGATCAAACATCGATGCGCAGACGTCCTTGTTGGCCTGGAATGGTCACGGTCGGCATCGCAGGCCGCGCTGCAGTCGCTCGATGATGACCCGCCTGGCAGTGCTGCTGAAGCCGATTGGCGCATCACGATGGCGAAGGCGGTGTGCTCAGAAGAGCTCCGCGCTGCCGCTCACAGCAACCTCCAGATTCACGGAGGTATCGGCTTTACCTGGGAAGACTCGGCGCACCTGTACCTGAGGCGGGCACGTAGCGATGAAGTGATTTTCGGTGGCCCAGGGTTGATGTGGGACCGCCTGGCGGCCGAGGCCGATCTGCTGTGAATGGCCCGAGCCCGCTTACCTCGCACTGCCAGAACGAAATTCACAAGGGCA
The DNA here is from genome assembly GCF_049281135.1 of Mycobacterium sp. Taxonomy (GTDB): domain Bacteria; phylum Actinomycetota; class Actinomycetes; order Mycobacteriales; family Mycobacteriaceae; genus Mycobacterium. Next base: position 15,812 of record NZ_JBAPRN010000249.1, read on the forward strand.
GGACGCGCCGACTACGGAGACGGGAGAGACCATGACGTTGGAGACTACGTCGTTAATCGAGGACCAGGATGCCGTGCGTTCCGAGATGCGCGCGTTCCTGGCGGCTGCTCCAAAGCCGGACGGGTTACGCAACTACGGGCCAACCCCAACGGAACACGACGTTGAGCCTGGCCGACTCTGGCAGCGCTACTTGGCCGAACACGGCTACGCCTGTCTGCACTGGCCGGTCGGATACGGCGGGGCCGATGCTTCAGTGCTGCGGCAGGCGATCTTCGCCGAGGAGTGCGCGCGCGCCGGCGTTCCGCGCCAACTGGGCATCACCGCCATCGATCTGGTCGGGCCCGTCTTGATCAGATTCGGCTCGCAGCAACAGAAATCGCGCTACCTGGAGCCCATTCGTCTCGGCGTCCATCTTTGGACGCAGCTGTTCTCGGAGCCGGAAGCAGGATCGGACCTCGCAGGTGTGCGGACCCGCGCGCAGCCGGTGGACGGCGGTTGGCGAATCGACGGTCAAAAGGTCTGGAGCTCTGCAGCGAACTCGGCCCAATTCGGACTTCTACTGGCCCGTACAGGGTCGGAGACCCACCACGGCTTGAGCATGTTCGTCGTGCCGATGGACGCACCGGGGGTGACCGTGCGTCCGTTGCGGCAAATCGATGGTGAGTCCAAGTTCAACGAGGTGTTCCTCGATGGTGTCCTGCTCAGCGCAGACGCGCTGGTAGGCGAACCCGGACAGGGCTGGCCGATCGCGTTGGTCACGCTGGGACGCGAGCGGCTGACGCTGGGCTCCCAGGCCGTCGGCATGTTCAAGCTGCGCGAACGTATGGTGCAGGCGGCCCGTGATCACGGCTTACTCGACGCGGTGTTGGCCCGTTCGATGACGAAGCTGTGGGCACGCATGTGGCTACTGCGTTTCACCTGGGAACGGGCTGTTGACAGCGGTGACGCCACATCGTCGGCCTTCGCGGTGCTCAAGCTGATGACCTCGGAGACCGACCGGGACCTGGGCGACATGGCGACCGATGTGCTGGGTACCGATGCATGCGTGGACCCCGGACTGAATGATTTCGTGCACGCCATGCTTGTCGGCCGCGCGCAAACAATCCTCGGCGGCACCAGCGAAATACAACGCAATATTCTCGGTGAGCGTGTCCTAGGTCTGCCCAAAGAGCCGCGGTAGACAGCGGATGAACGGTTGGCAGCGATGAGTCTGGTCCCCAGCTATTCGGATTTTGAGACAGCGCTTCGTTCTCGGTTGCACGCCGGCATGACGGTCGCCCTCGGCGATGGCGTCGGCCAGGTCTGCACTCTGGACGAGGGCGACAACGCCCGTGCGATGCTCTCGAGAGTCGCCGGTGAGGTCAGCGGAGTTCGCCTCGTGCTTGGTTGGCATCCCGTACCGCTGGATGGACTCGACCCGCATGCCTTTCAGGAAGTGATCGTGCTCATGCCCGGATGGGGTGTGCGCGCGATATTGTCATTTCCCACAGCTCATTTCGTGCCGACACGGCTCGCAGCCCTTTCCGCGCTGCTAGCCGGTGTGCTGAAACCGGACGTGCTCATCACCCGCGTGGTGGAGCGTGCGGGCAGGCTGTCGTTCGCCACCGAAGTGTCGTGGCAGCGTGAACTGGTCAACGCCGGGGTTCCGGTGCTGGCAGTCCTCGACCGCAATGCGCCAGCCGCCGACGCCGGCCCGCCACTGGACCCCGGACTGGTGCGTGTTGTCGCCCATAGCAGTGACGGCCCGGCGCAGTTGCCGCCCAAAGACCCCGAGCCCATCCATGATGCACTGGCCGACGCTGTGTTGCGGTTCGTCCCGGAGGGGGCGCGCCTGCAGTATGGGCCTGGACAGTTGGCCACCGCTTTACTGCGGCGGGCTACCACAGCCCTACAGATCGACACCGGGCTTCTCAGCAACGCCGTCATCGACCTTGAGCGGCGGGGACTCCTGGCCGGAACACCGACGGCGACCTATCTGCTCGGCGACCGGGCGCTATACGAGTGGGCCGATGGGCGACCGATCCTACACGGCATCAGCCACACCCACGACGTCACTCGGCTGTCCCGGGGCGCGCCGTTTGTCGCTGTGAACACTGCGATCGAAATCGACCCGGTCGGCCAGATCAACGTCGAAGGGGTCGGCGAGAAAGTCGTCGGAGGCATAGGCGGTCACCCGGACTATTGCCTGGCTGGCTCGATGAGCCGCGGCGGGTTGTCGATCATCGCGGTACCAACCGCGGTCAACGGTCGCTCACCATTTGTCGAACAGCTGAGCCGCCCCGCCTCCACACCCGCCTCCGACGTGAACATCGTCGTCACCGAAACCGGCCATGCCGACCTCAGAGGCGTCGATTGGACCCAGCGCCGCCGGCTGCTCGAACGCCTGTTCGCGGCGTAACGAGCACGCTGGCGCTGGCCGAACTCGCTTCGGGCGACTACCTTCTCATCACTTCCGTAGTGACAGTAGTGCGCCTCCGAGCGCAGCAGCCGGCTTCGACTCGTCCAAAAAGATTGCTGCGCTGGAGTTCTCCCGATGTCGTCGGGCCTAGTACGGACTCTAACAAGACGCCCAGCAACGTAGATTCGGACAGCGCTCGCGTTTCGCTTGGCCCGTGATTTACCATGCTATGTATCGCTAACTGTTTAGATGTTTAGGGGAGCCGCGGTGAATATGGTCAATGGGGTGGTGAGCGACACAAGAGGTCGCGATGTCCCGGCACCCGGGCGGTTCCGGCAAGAGTTCCGCCGCTATCTCAGCGCACTGCCTGATGCCGACAAATGGCGATCGGCCTCGGTGACGACCGCCGAAGAAGGCCTCACGCGCGACGCCCTGTTCATGGCGCTGCTCAACCGGGACGGATGGAATCGGGTCGGGTGGCCAGAGCAGGCCGGCGGCCTGGGCGGCACCGAGATCCACCGAGCCATCTACTACGAAGAGCTAGGCCACGCGCACTTGCCCATTCCGGCGCAGCAATGGACGCTCGAGACTCTCGGGCCCACGCTGCTGAGGTTCGCACCGCGTTTGGCCTCCGAACATTTGCCGCGGTATCTGGACGGCACCGAATGGTGGGGGCAGTGCTTTTCCGAGCCCGAAGCCGGCAGCGACCTGGCCGGCCTCCGCACGAGGGCCATTGACGATGGTGACAACGGCCTGGTCATCAACGGACAAAAGACTTGGACCAGCCAGGGGGGCACCGCGACACGATTGCTGACCTTGGTGCGCACCGGCAATCCCGAAAGCCGGCACCGCGGGCTGACCATGGTGTTGATAGACGCCAATACCCCTGGGGTGACCGTGCGCCCGATCGCACTCGCAAGTGGACGCCGTGAGCTGGCCGAAGTGTTCTTCGATGACGTGCGGGTACCGCCAGAGCGTGTTGTCGGCACTATCGACGATGGCTGGGCTGTCGCGATGTTTCTCATGCAGTTTGAACGCGGCATGTATGGATACGCGATGCTGAACCACACAATGTCGGAGCTGGGCAAGTTGCGCTCCGAGATGGCAGAACACGGGTCCTCGCCGAGTGAGCGTGAGCGTTTTGCTCGCGTATATGTCGACCTTGTCGCGGCGCGGGCACGTACTGCGACCACCGTGCGCAAAATCGCCGCAGGCACTGCTGTCGGTCCCGACAGCAGCATCGACAAGCTGCTATTCGCGACGGCTGAACAGGCCGTCAACGACCTGATCCTCGACGTTCGGCGCGAATGGATGGTCACCGGCACCGGGGGTGGCAGCACCGCTGCGTTGAGCGAGGCACGTGCGGCGTGGTGGTATTCGCGGGCCAGCACGATCATGGGCGGGACTGCCGAGATTCAGCGCGGAATCATCGCCGATCACATTCTGGGTCTTCCGAGGGAGAAGCGGTGAGCGCGCATTTGGATGACACGTGGCCAATGATCGAAGACGCAGTGTTCCGGTTGTTCGACGAACTCATGGCCACATCGGACGCAGGTGAACTCATAGCGATCGGGCCGCGACTGGAGGAAATGGGTTGGGCGGCAATCGAATCAGAGTACCCCCTCGACGCTTGCGAACTCCTGTTCCGTGCCCAAGGCAGGTCGTTGGCAAACACCGACTGTCTAAGTCGTGCGATGCTAGCCGAGCTAGGCGGCACCCTCGAAGGACAGGCCGACGGGATCGTGTTGCTCGACCCCACCAACGGGGAGGCCCCCGCCACTGCCGGTGACACCTTCAGCGGCGTGGTTTTAGGGCCGGCGCGCGGTCGATTGGCAGTACCCGTGCACAACGCCACAGGGAGCACCTCGATCAGTATCGTCGATGCCGACCGGTTGGCCGGCGAGCGACTGGACACTTTCGACAATACGAGCTACTGGACACGCGTGTCAGGCGACATCGCCGGTCCCGTCATCGAGGCGTCCGATGCCTGGAATCGCGCAACTACAACCGCCTACCGGGCGCTGGCCACAGAACTCCTCGAGCTGACACAGCAGGCATTGCGAATCGCGGTGGAGCACACCCGGGTTCGAGTACAGTTCGGATCGCCGATCGGCTCCTTCCAGTCTCCGCGACACCGCTTGGCCGGCGTCGCAGCCTCCACGGAAGGCGCACGTGCACTCGTGGACGAGGCATGGCAATCCGGGGAGATGCTGACAGCGCAGATCGCCAAGGCCGCAGCAGGACGTGCTCATCGTCAGGTGTCGGATGCTGCACTGCAAGTGTGCGGTGCCATCGGATTAACCGCGGAACACGACCTCCATCGCTATGTGACCCGCGGCTATCAAGTTGACTCATTGTGTGGGTCATACCAACAGCTCGAAACCCAGCTTGGTGAGCATCTTTTCGGCATCTCCCCTCGCGAGTCCTTGCCGCAGATCGTCACCTTGGGTTGAGCACCGGGCAGGTACATGAGCGACGTGAGCGGTGGGCACCGCCGGTTGCGGAGCCCTCAACCAGCCGCCGAATCGAAACCGTCTGGTGGGTGCCTAGGAATCTAACTGGCGATCGACTTTGATTCGCAAGGCCTTCGTACGCACCAAACGAAACATCGTGCTGACCATCACGGCCGCTACAGAGCAGCTACCTACGGAACAACGTTTACCGTCGCAGCGTCGGCAGCCAACGACCAGTGTCTGGCGAATCTGTGTTCACGATGCCGCGTGGGCAGTCGGTGCGGCACCACCGAGCTGGAGTTCGGTTCGAGTCTGACCTACTGCCCTTCCAGACAGCGACTTCTAAACGCTCTCACCGGTCCGACCTGAGCGATCACGCGAACGCCGCTCGATCCAGCGAGCGACATGGACGCTCAAACTCGACCGCGATGCTGTATCACGTGGTCGACGGTCGCATCGAAATCGTCGGACGTAGTCCTCTACGTCCGTTTCACCGGCGAAATTGCCCGACATACAAAGCACGGCCCAATGGGGCCGCTGACGACACAGCCCACTCGGCGTTGTCGCGCGTTCGGCAAGACGGTCAGTTGTGCCCGCCGTTAATCAGCTTCGAGACTGATCGCGAATTCCGGGCATGCCTCAGCACCGCGGCGGGCCAGCCCCTCATCTCCTGGTTTCACGCTGCCGGACACAAGCGCCGAGTATCCGGAATCGTCAATCGGGAATAAGACCGGATCAGCTGCATGGCACTGCGCATGCCCTGCACACTTGGAGCCGTCAATTCGGATTTTCATGCGTTCAACCTCCGCGGCCGACAACACTATCTGCTAGGTGCATCCCGTCCGCCCAGCGACGCAGTCGATCGGGATTGCGCTACAAATAGGTTATATCATTAATGAGTTAGCGACTGCGTTTCCGGTCCTCAGCCTGGGCACAATCGTGGCGGCAGCCTGCGTGCGACGGCCGCGATTCAGGTTGCGCGATCGGTCTTCACCATTGCGCTGGTGGTCCTACTCAGCTAACAAGCAGCGGCGTCATTCGACGGTCGACTTGACCCGCCGACCGGGTGAGCCTGGGGTCATCACGCGTTGCGATGCGCTGGATTACTGGGGCGCGCCTGCCGTGCCATCAGACACCCTGCTGCCCTTCGGTGTTCGCAACCGCTATGCCGGTGGCATGCAGAACCGGTGGAGTGGTCGTTCATTCAACGATCGTCCGTGGCAGCGCCGCTGACAAACGAGCTAATCGTTTAGCTATATTCTGTTATGATCAGCGAAACAACGGATGGGGAGCGCGGTCGACAGTCTCGTGCGCGTTCGCGGCCTGGCGTTGTCAGCGGAACGCATAGGACTGCACAGGCCATCACGCCATACCACGTAGATTCAGGAGGACCCATGGCTACTGCGGGAAGGCTGTCCGACCGCGTCGCTGTTGTCACAGGAGCCGGTCAGGGATTGGGCAGGGCAATCGCACTCCGTTACGCCGCCGAAGGCGCGCGCGTGGCCGTGGTGGACATCCATGAACAGGCCGCGCGTGAGGTCGCTGCGGAGATAACTGCAAACGGCGGCAAGGCGATTGGCGTGGTCTCTGACGTCGCCCGCCGAGATGAGGTCGACTCCGCAGCCCAACGAATCGTAACCGATCTCGGAGCCATCGGGATCCTTGTGAGCAACGCCGGGGTCAGCCGCCCGGCGATGTTGTGGAAGATGACCGACGAGCAGTGGACGACCGTGTTGGCCATCCACCTCAACGGGGCGTTTCACTGGTTGCAAGCCGTAGTCTCCGGGATGCAACGAGCTGAAAAGGGACGCATCATCTTCACGACATCGGCTGCGGGTGTTACTGGCACCATTGGCCAGATCAACTATTCTTCGGCCAAGGCCGCGTTGCTAGGTATGACGCGCTCAGCGGCCCAAGAACTCGCCGAGTTCAACATCACCGTTAACGCCGTCGCACCCGCAGCGGCTACACCGATGACGGAGAAAGTCCGCACGGACGCGAGATTCAAAGACAAATACCTGGAACGCATCCCCCTTCGCCGATGGGCGTCACCGGACGAAATCGCCGAGACCTACCTGTTTTTGGCGTCAGATGACGCCGGTTACATAACAGGACAGGTCATCGCCGCCGACGGCGGAATGACGATGGCGCGGTGAGTTTCGATGCACATGAGGTGGACCAGTAGAACCCTTGTACAGACTCTGGTACCACCAGTGGTTTGCGATCTTTGGGGAAACTTTGCTAGTTGATCGAATGCTGCCGTCGGTTGAGGCACGCGACCTAATCGAACTCGCGCGATCGCTGGCTGATCGGATTCTCGACCCGATTGTTGACGGGCACGAAGCCAACGAGCGTTATCCCGTCGGCGTCTTTCGGATACTTGGTGACGCTGGGCTGTTGAGCCTGCCGCAACCGCAGGAATGGGGCGGCGGAGGTCAACCGTACGAGGTCTATCTGCAGGTCCTTGAGGAAATAGCGGCGCGTTGGGCAGCGGTGGCGGTGGCGGTTAGCGTCCACAGCCTGGCCTGCCATCCGCTCCTCTCATTCGGCACCCACGAACAGAGGAACCGTTGGTTGCCCGACGCGCTCGGTGGACAGACCGTCGGTGCATACAGTCTGTCCGAGCCCCAGGCCGGCTCCGATGCGGCCGCACTGTCGTGCAAGGCAGTACCAGTCGACGGCGGTTACCGCATCAGCGGCACCAAGGCATGGATCACCCACGGTGGCCTCGCCGATTTCTACACCCTGTTCGCCCGGACAGGCGAGGGTTCGCGCGGCGTGAGCTGCTTCCTGGTGGCCGGCGACACTGACGGGCTCTCCTTCGGCAAGCCCGAGCAGAAGATGGGCCTACACGCGATACCGACGACCGCCGCATACTACGACGAGGTCTTTGTCCCTGCCGAGCGACGGATCGGAGCGGACGGTCAGGGCCTGGCAATCGCATTCAGCGCGCTTGACGGTGGTCGGCTGGGGATTGCCGCGGTCGCCGTCGGCATAGCCCAGGCAGCACTCGACGCGGCGGTCGCCTATGCCCAACAACGCACCACGTTTGGTCGGCGCATCATCGACCACCAGGGGTTGGGGTTCCTGATCGCCGACATGGCCGCTGCGGTGGACAGTGCCCGCGCAACCTATCTGGATGCCGCACGACGGCGCGACGCGGGGCTGCCCTACTCGCGGCACGCCTCGGTCGCCAAACTCGTGGCGACCGACGCTGCGATGAAGGTGACGACCGACGCGGTGCAGGTCTTCGGCGGGTATGGATACACCCGCGACTACCGCGTCGAGCGCTATATGCGGGAGGCCAAAATTACCCAAATCTTTGAGGGCACCAACCAGATCCAACGGCTGGTGATCAGCCGACAGCTCGTCAGCAAATGACGCGACCGACGCCACGTACACGAAAGGAAGGCAATCAGTGGAGATCAAAGACGCCGTAGCAGTCGTCACGGGTGGGGCCTCCGGGCTCGGGCTCGCGACGACGAAGCGACTGCTGGATGCGGGCGCGCAGTTTGGCTATGCCCGCGTCAGCACCGGACACCAGTCGCTCGATCAACAAGTCGATGCGCTCACGGAGGCGGGCGTCGATTCTTCTCGGGTGTACTCCGACAAGCCCTCTGGCACTTCGACTCGCGAGCAGCGACTCGGTCTTGCAGCTTTGCTCGACGACGCCCGCGAAGGCGATGCGATTGTGGTTGTCGGCATCGACCGTCTGGGGCGCAACGCCGGCGAGGTGATGGCGACCCTTCGCGAACTGGGTGAACGTGACATCGTTCTGCGGTCGCTACGTGAGGGCATCGACACCTCGAACGCCACAGGTCGAATGGTGGCTGGCGTCCTCGAGAGCTTGGCCGAACTGGAGTTGGAGTTGGGCCGCGAACGTCGTGCGGCAGCGCGTGAAGCCCGTCGGCTACGCGGTCACGCGACTGGTCGCCCAAAGGCGTTGGATGCGTCGAAAGCCGCTCTGGCTCAGCGGATGTACGCGAGCGGTGAGCCTGCTCCCACCATCGCCGCGATGCTTGGTGTCAGCCGCGCCACGATCTACCGCGTGCTTCGCGAGGCGGACGGCGACACCCAATAACGTCGCGGGTTGCTCAGTTCCCGTGTCCTCGACTACCGAGCAGATGTGCCCGCTAGTCATCAATTCGGCGATCGCGTTGAGATCGTTGACTCTTGGGCGGTCGAGGACTAGCCGTGCTCGGCGTCCGCCGAACACACGATGGGTCAGCGATGTCGTGGCCCACTCGGCGGCTGCCCCACCGACTGGGCATCGTCGGCGAGCCGTTGTATGTCGTAGGGCCTAGGCGCGTCCACGGAGTCACCCCAACCCCGTTGGTCGTAGTTCACGAAGGCCTGATCGGGTTGCAGGCGAGCGAGCACTGGCCGCCAGGTGCGCCGCGAACCTCCCCAGTAGTGCAAGAAGATCAGCGCAGGGGTCGCGCCCCAACGTGTGTCGGCGTGAAGCACTGCACCGTCGACGTCTATGACGCGCTTGATGGTGTTCGGCGAAGTCATTGCTGGATTGCGACCGGTGGAGGCGATGAGCTGGTCGAGTGCGGTGGCGTTGTCAGGCACCGGCACGGGTGGATCGAGGCGTGCAGCCTCCGGAAGGCAGCCAGTTGTTCGATGGCGAGGGCGGACTCGGGTAGTCCCGCGGAGATGAATACGGGGACCATCACGTCTTGAGATCAGCGTGGAGGAATGAGTTCACGTCGGTGGCGAATTCGGCGTGATGCTGAAACAGGAAGCCATGGGCCGCATCGGGATAAATCTTGACCGTCGCGTCGGGCAGGAGGCCGCCAAGCAGGTGTGAGTAGCGCGGCAGAATCATCCGGTCACTGTCTCCGTTGGCGACGAGTACCGGCTGAGATATGCCGGTCAACCGTTCCAACAGACTGACATTGGGGATGCCCCACTGCACGACGGCGTCGTAGTGCGCGGTGCGGGTTGGCCAGTCCGTTGGTTCGTCGCGGTCTTCGGTGCGAGCAAAGATGCGGCTGAGAAACTCGCCGCCGGCTATCCGGCTGGACTCGGACGTGGTGAAGAACGCGTGCAGCAATTGATCCCCGGTGGTCTCGGGGCTGCCGACGGCGTCAATGATGTCGGACACCCAACCGTGCATGCCTGGCGCGCCTTGCGGCGCGGTCGCGGCGAGCACGATCCGCTCGACGAGGTCGGGGCGGATCAGCGCGATCTCTTGGGCGATAAACCCGCCGAGAGAGTAGCCAAGCAGGTCGACACGGGTCAGGTCGAGCGCACTGATGAATGCGATTGCGCCGTGGGCCATCTGGGTGACAGACGCAGGAACCTGGCCCGTTGTTGCGCCCACCCCGACGTTGTCGAATGCGATGACTTCGCG
>NZ_JBAPRN010000250.1:0-4896 GCF_049281135.1 Mycobacterium sp.
GTTGTGGTGAGTAGCACCACTCCGACTATCAGGGCGGCGAACCCGGCGGCACCGGCCGCGAGGATGGCTTTGTCGTCGGTGAAGTACTCGGCAAACAGCCAGACGCTGATCCAGATGCTCACGATGGGGTTGAGAACGACCATGATGGGTTGGGAGACTGTCAGCGGCCCGACGTGCAGGGCTGCCTGAATGCGGATCGCGCTTGCTATGGCCGAGACGGCGAGTGCGTAGACCGGCCAGCTGGTGAACACCGATGCCGGACCGTCGAGAGCCAACGATTCCACTGTGGTTTTGACGAAGGTGGCGGCGAGCGCGCCTGAGATCGCGGCGCTGGCTGCGTAGAGTGCGGCGCGGCGGACCGGTGAGCCTCGGGCCGCGAGGAGGGTCATGACGACGGTGGCTCCGCCGAAGACGCTGATCGTTCCGATCCAGGCGTGCGGCGTCGGTGTGGGGTTGCCACCTCGGGGCTGGGCGGCGAGGAGGAAGACGGTCAGGCCCGCGCAGGTCAGTGCCGCGGATGCCCACGTCGCAGTGCGGATGGATTGGCGCAACCACAGCCTGCGAAGGACAAGGACGAAGACGAGCTCGGTGACAAGAAGAGGCTGAACCACCGACAGTCGTCCGCTGCGCAAGGCGGCTGCTTGCAGGACGAACGCCGCGATCGCCGCGACGAGACCGATCAGCCACAACCGTTGCCGGATCAGGTATTTGGCGAGGCGCCACCACGAACCGCTCGGCCCAGTCCGGCTCGATACTCGCTGCGTCAGCGCGTTCACGGCACCGCTGATGGCTGATGCCAGCGCAAGGATGATGGTCATGGAGCTGCCTCAAACACCACCGAAGCATCTCTTATGGCTCGCCTCGTCATCGACGCTTTGGTCAACGCTAGTTGCTCCCTTCACGTCGACGGTCGGTGAGGAAAGTTGTCGCGCGTCGGCTCGCATTCGTCGGATCCGGGTTCGGTTCTGTGCTAACGAACTCCCGGAAGTGACGTGAACACACGGTGCTGGGAATCGCCGGCATCATGCGGCAACACCTACGGCTGGGTGTACCTCATCGTCGGGAACATCGGGATCGGCGTCTTCGTCATCTGGGCACTCGCCGTCTACGGCGGGCGAAGCGCGACGGACGGCGCGGTCTAGTCCACTTGTGCGGCTAGGACGTGCCTCGGCCGCTGGGGCTGCGTTCGTTCGTAGTACGCACCCCGGTAATGGTTCGGCCATGCCTATGCACGAGGATTCAAGCGCGAAGCGCAGTTCCTTCGTGTCGATGGGGCGTCTTGGTTCACAACCGATCGGGAGCGGGGCTGAGGTTATGACGGTGGACAATGATCTTGAGGTGACCCGCGCGGCATTGGACATGATCAAGCCGGCTCCGTTCAACGCGCAGGCCCCGCCTGAGGCGTTAGTGGGTGACCTCACTCCGACCGATCTTCACTATGTCCGCAGCAACTTCGCGTTGCCCGCCCATGATGGCCGGTTGGAGATTGGCGGGGCAGTAGGCAACCCTAAGACTCTGACGCTCGAAGATTTGCGAGCGTTGCCGGCTCACGACCAGGCGGTCACGTTGGAGTGCGCGGGCAACGGTCGGCTGGAGATGAGGCCGCTACCGACTGGGGAGCCGTGGGGTGACTACGCGGTGTCGACGGCCCGGTGGACCGGTGCCTTGCTGCATGACGTACTCGCGCTGGTCGAGCCTGCGGCCGAGGGTGTCGATGTGCGGTTCTCAGGTGCCGATCATGGCTCATATCACCTGCAGGCGATCCTGCCGGACTCAGATCAGGACGATCTCACCTTCGTCCGGGCATTGCCGCTCTCGGAGGCAGCCGACCCGACTTCGGCGATCCTGATCGCCTATGAGATGAACGGTGAGCCGCTACGACCTGACCACGGCGCCCCGTTCCGGCTGATCACCCCGCACTGGTATGCCGTCGCCTCGGTGAAGTGGCTGAAACGCATCGACGTGCTCACCGAGCCGTTCGAGGGCGAGTTCCAGACCGGTCACTACATCTACCAGTGGGCCGACCGCCCGCACGAGCGCGTGACCCTGATGCGGGTACGCGCCCGGATCACCGACCCGGCGCCCGACGCCGTTCTCCCGCTCGGGCCCTATACGGTGCGGGGGAAGGCGTGGTCAGGCACCGGACCTATCACGCAGGTGGACGTAAGCCTCACCGGTGAAGGTGACTGGTACCCGGCGCAGCTTGAGGACCCAAAGGGCCCATATCAGTGGCAGGACTGGTCATTCGTCTGGGACAGCAACGACGTCGGCCGCCACACCCTGCGCGCCCGAGCGACCGACGCCGCCGGGAACGTCCAGCCCGATATCCCGATCTGGAACCGGCTCGGCTACGGGAACAACGCGATCGAACTTCTGTCCGTCGACCGGCACTGACCGAGAGATGGACAACCGGGACGAGTTACGGGAGTTGCTCGTCTCACGGCGCAGCCAGATTTCCCCAGAGCAGGTCGGGTTGCCCCAGTACGGAACACGACGAGTGCCCGGCTTGCGCCGTGAGGAGATGGCGAACCTAGCCGGGATGAGCGTCGAGTACTACACGAAGATCGAACGCGGATACGCACAAGGCGCCTCCCACCACGTGTTCGACGCTCTAGCCCGAGCGCTCAGCCTCGACGACGCAGAACGCACGCACCTGTTTGATCTCGTCCGCACCTCCGGCGCCACAACGTCACCGCGACCACGCCGAGGAGCGCTCTGAGCCCGGGCATGACCGGCAGGCCGCGCACAACGACGGACACGTGGGCCGACCGCGGGACCGGAGGTCATCCTGTTCGGGTGATGTTCGTTGGTCATGGGCGCCACACGATGAGGCGGTCATCAGCGCACGAGACGGCGCGCCACCGTTGTGCGCCCTCAACATGGCACGTTGACTGGGCTCGCGATGAGGCGCTGGGTCGCATAGCGATCGGTACCGGAGGTGGGTTGGATGGCCACGGAGAAGGTTGCGCACCCCAGTATCGAGGAACGTCGGGCCAGGGGCCTGCAGGCGCGGAACCGGGCCCGGCTGTCGAGTCATGCGAAGTGGCAGCCGGCCGTGGATCGCCCGGATCCGGTTGCCCTGCTGGTGGAGCAGGACGCCGATCGTGAGCAGGACTTGGTGCCGGTGCGGCATGGCCGGATGATGGTCTCGCCGTTCACCTTCTACCGGGGTGCGGCGAAGATCATGGCGGCGGACCTGAAGGACACCCCGGTCGCTGGCCTAGACGCGCAGCTGTGTGGTGATGCGCATCTGTCGAACTTCGGCTTGTTCGCCTCGCCGGAGCGGATTCTGATGTTCGATGTGAACGACTTCGATGAGACGTTGCCGGGGCCGTTCGAGTACGACGTAAAGCGGATGGCGGCGAGCTTCACGATCGCTGCGCGCAACAACGGGTTCACCAAGGCGGATGCGCAGGCAGCGACGCTCGCCTCGGTGCGCGCTTACCGGGAGGCGATGGCTGGTTTCGCGCAGATGCGGACGATGGACATCTGGTACGCGCACCTGGATGAGAAGGAGCTCGTGGCCGGGATCCGCGACTCGGTTGCCGGAGCGGTGAAAAAGGAGGACGCGGCGAAGGCGCGCGAGAAGGCCGATAAGCGCGCGAAGGCGCCGAAGCGGCAAGAGAAGCGGGCCGCGAAGCTGGAGAAGGCCGATAGGGAGCAGGCGAAGGCGGCGAAGCGGGCCGGCAAGTTGGCAGCGGGGATTGCCGCGAAGGCTCGCACTCGCGACAGCCTGCAAGCCTTGTCCAAGCTGTGTGAGGTCGACGGTGGTACCTACCGGATCGTCAGTCAGCCGCCGATCATCGTCCCCTCTCGAGACTTGGCGGCGACGTACGGTCTGTCCCCCGACGAGGTGATGCCGGTGATCCACGACCGGTTCCGCGAATATCGGGCCACTTTGCAAGACGACCGGCGTCATCTGCTGGAGCAGTTCGAGATCGTCGATGTGGCGCGCAAGGTGGTTGGCGTTGGCAGTGTCGGCACCCGCGCGTTCATCGTGTTGCTGCAAGGACGTGACGCGCAAGATCCGCTGTTCCTGCAGATCAAAGAGGCGACCGCGTCAGTGCTCGAGGCTCACCTTCCACCGAGCCGCTACCGCCAACACGGTGAGCGGGTGGTGCAGGGGCAGCGGATGATGCAGGCGGCTAGTGACATCTACCTCGGCTGGACCAAGGGAATGGACGCGCGCCGCAACTTCTACTGGCGCCAGCTCCGCGATATGAAGGGCTCGGCAGACCCAGAGCTGATGAGACCGGTCGGACTCAATTTCTACGCAAACTCCTGCGGATGGACGCTCGCGCGGGCTCACGCCCGGTCCGGAGACCCCGTCGCGATCGCCGAGTATCTGGGCCGGACGGATGCCTTCGACAAATCGATCAACGACTTCTCGGAACGGTACGCCGACCAGAACGAACGGGACTACCAGCAGTTTCTGACCGCAATCCGATCTGGCCAGCTCGAAGCGGTTGAGGGCGTCTAAAGATCTACTGTGCTTCGACTACGCGGTAGGTCAGGTGGGTGAGGCCATCGCCGATGGTGTTGAGGTGGATGAGGCGAAGTGGCGTGCTACTGCCGGTCTCGCCGAAAAGGCGCTTGCCTGCACCGAGCAGGACGGGGAAGACAACGAGGCGCAGTTCGTCGACGAGGTCGTGCTCGAGCAGGGTTTGCACGAGCTGGTAGCTGGCGTAGACGAGGATCTCGCCGTTGATCTGCTGCTTGAGTGTGGCGACCTCGTCGGCGACGTCTCCGCGGATGAGTGTCGAGTTGGACCACATCGGGCGGTTCAAGGTGGTGGATGCAACGTACTTGGGCATGCTGTTCAACTTCTCAGCCCATTCCCCGCTGCGGGTCTGCCAGCGGGTGGCGAACCACTCGTCGCTGCACCGCCCCAGCAGG
>NZ_JBAPRN010000251.1:0-14455 GCF_049281135.1 Mycobacterium sp.
ATCCAAGCCGGGGTCTTACGGCGCGGGCATCCTGCAGGTCGTCGAAGCGGGAACCTGGCGGGACGACACCGACCTGGCGGAGGTCTACACCGCCTGGGGCGGCTTCGCCTACGGTCGCGGACTGGACGGCAGCGCCGCCGCCGATGACATGCGCACCAATTACGCGCGAATCAAGGTCGCAGCCAAGAACATCGACACCCGCGAACACGACATCGCCGACAGCGACGACTACTTCCAGTACCACGGCGGCATGATCGCGACGGTGCGGGCGTTGACCGGGTCCGATCCCAAGGCCTACGTGGGTGATTCGACGACGCCCGACGCGGTGCGTACCCGCACGCTGGCCGAAGAAACCGCCCGGGTGTTCCGCGCCCGGGTGGTCAACCCGCGCTGGATCTCGGCCATGCGCCGGCACGGCTACAAGGGCGCCTTCGAACTGGCCGCCACCGTCGACTACCTGTTCGGTTTCGACGCCACCGCGGGGGTCGTGCACGACTGGATGTACGAGAAACTCGCCGAGTCCTACGTCCTCGACCCGCAGACCCGGGAGTTCCTCAACCAGTCCAACCCGTGGGCATTGCACGGCATGGTCGAGCGCCTGCAGGAGGCCGCGGACCGTGGCCTGTGGGCCGATCCGTCACCGGAGACGTTGGCCGGGTTGCGGCAGGCCTACCTGGAGGTGGAAGGCGACATCGAGGGCCGCGCCGGTGGCTGATCCGGTGCGGGTGCGCATCCTGGGGGTCGGCATGGGCCCCCAGCACGTCACACCGGAGGTGGCCGATGCGCTGCGGTCGGTCGATTACGTCCTGGCAGCCGACAAGGGCTCTGACGACGGTCTCCTGGAGCTGCGACAGGCGATCGTCGAGGCGCACACCGACGGCTCAATCGACGTTGTGCCGGTGCGCGATCCGCGGCGGGACCGAGCTGCGGATCTGAGCGCCGCCGGCTATCAGCGCGCGGTGGCCGACTGGCACGACGCCCGGGCCGCCGCTTACGCCGACGTGCTGCGCGAGCGTGCCGGCAGCGCCGCGTTTCTGGTGTTGGGTGACCCGTCGCTGTACGACTCGACCATCCGCGTGGTCGAAAAGATCGAGCACCTCGGCGTACCGATCGAACTCGACGTGTTACCGGGCATCAGCGCTCCGCAACTGCTCGCCGCACGACACCGCATCGTGTTGCACGAGGTTGGCCGCTCGGTGCACACCACCACCGGTCGCCTGCTGCAGGACGCCGTCGCCGCCGGGCAGGACAACATCGTCGCCATGCTCAACCCGCCGCCGGACCGACTCGACCTCACCGGTCTGGACGATTGGTCGGTGTGGTGGGGCGCCAATCTCGGCGCTTCCGGCGAGCGGCTGATCGCGGGACGACTCGGCGACGTCGGCGGCCAGATCGCCGAAGCCCGCGAGCAGGCGCGCGCCGATAACGGTTGGGTGATGGACATCTACCTGCTGCGGCGGCGCTGATGCGGGTGCTGCTGCTGGGCGGGACCTCGGAAGCCCGCGCGCTCGCCGCGCGATTAGTCGCCGACGGGGTTGACGTGACCAGCTCATTGGCCGGCCGGGTCGCCCACCCGCGAATTCCGGAGGGGCAGGTGCGCATCGGCGGGTTCGGCGGTGTCGACGGGTTACGAAAAGCGTTGGCCGACTTCGACATGGTGGTCGACGCGACTCACCCCTTCTCGGCGACGATCTCTGCCAACGCCGTGCGCGCCTGCGCCGACCGGGCGGTTCCGCTGCTGCGGATGCAACGCCCCGGCTGGGGCGATCGGGCCACACCGTCCTGGCATTGGGTCAGCTCGCACGGTGAGGCCGCTGACGAGGCGCTACGGCTGGGCACCCGGCCGCTGCTGACCGTCGGCCGCCAGCAGCTGCACGAATTCGTCGGGGCGCTTGGCGAGTTGGCGGTGCTGGCGCGCGTCGTCGACGATCCGGACTTCGCGTTGCCACCGGCCTGGACGCTCATTCATGATCGCGGCCCGTATGCATTAGCCGGTGAGGTGGCGTTGCTGCGTGAGCACGCCGCGGATGTGTTGGTCACCAAGGACTCCGGCGGTGAGTACACCTGGCCGAAGATGCAGGCCGCCGCCGAGTTGGGCATCCCGGTCGTCGTCGTTCGGCGGCCGGCTGTGCCGTCAGGAGTGCAGGTGGTGTCCGATGTCGACGAGGCCGTCGATTGGCTAGGCGGATAGGCCGTGAACGGCCTGCGCGAAGCGTCGTGCCAGAGCGGGGTGGCCGGCCCAGTGCGTATGCAGGTAGGCGGCGTGCAGTGTCGGCGTCGCGAAACCTTCGGGACCCGCGGGCAGTTGCCAGGCCGGGCGGCTCTGCGAGGAAGTGATTGCGGTTCGGTGGAATTCGTGACCGGTGACCGTGATGCCCTTTTCGGTGAGTACGGAATCCGCCGGGCTGGTCGCTGTTCGGTAGCCAAGAGTGAGACGGGGCGTCATCGCCGCGTCGGCGGGCACCGCGCCGACCATCGGTGTGTCGTCGAGCGACCGGCACAGGTAGAGCAGGCCGGCGCACTCGGCGACCGTCGGGACGCCTGCGGTGATAGCGGATTCTACTTCGGCCATCATGCAACGGTTCTGGGCGAGCTCGGTGGCGTGCACCTCGGGAAAACCGCCGCCGAGGTAGATGCCGGCGGTGCCCGCAGGCAGAGTCGCGTCGACCAGTGGGTCGAACTCGACCACGTCGCACCCGGCGGCGCGCAGCAGTTCCTCGGTCTCGCCGTAGCGGAAGGTGAACGCCCGCCCACCTGCCATCGCGACCACGGGCCGCGCCTCGGTCGGTGGCCGGATGTCCTGTGTCGGGTCCCACGGCGCCTCGTGCAGTGCCCCGGCACTACGTGCGAGACACAACAGGGCGTCGATATCGACATGCGCGGCAACCATTTCCGTCATCCGCTCGAGCGTGCGGGCGGAGTCGGCGCGCTCCGCCGCGGGCACCAGGCCCAGGTGACGTGACGGCACCTCGACGCGGTCATCGCGGGGAAGAACGCCCAGAACCGGGATGCCGGTCGGGCCAAGGGCGTCGCGAACCTCGTCGGCGTGCCGTGCGCTGCCCGCCTTGTTGAGGATCACGCCCGCGATGCGCACCGACGGATCGAAGGTCGCCAGCCCGGCGATCATCGCCGCGTGCGTCCGCGACGCGTGCGAGATGTCGACGACCAGCAGCACCGGTGACGCCGTCAGCGCTGCGACGTGGGCGGTGGATGCTTCCCCTGCGGTACCGAGCCGGCCGTCGAAAAGACCCATCACACCCTCGAGTACCGCGACGTCGGCCGACCGTGCGCCGTGTAGCAGCAGCGGAACGACGCGGTGCTCGCCGACCAGGAACGGGTCGAGGTTGCGGCCCGGCCGACCCGTGGCCAGGGCGTGATAGCCGGGGTCGATGAAATCGGGCCCCACCTTGTGACCGGATACCGACAAACCCCGAGCGGCCAGAGCAGCCATCAATCCGGTTGCCACAGTGGTCTTTCCGTGGCCGGAAGCGGGTGCGGCGACGACGATGCGGGGAAGCTCGGTGGCTACCACTCGATACCTCGCTGGCCTTTCTGGCCGGCGTCCATCGGATGCTTCACGTTGGCCATCTCGGTGACCAGGTCGGCGATGTCGATCAGCCGCGGATCGGCCTTACGGCCGGTCACCACGACATGTTGGTGGCCTGGCCTGCCGGCGAGGGTGTCGACGACATCGTCGATGTCGACCCAACCCCAGTTGATCGGGTAGGTGAATTCGTCGAGCACGTAGAGGTCGTGGGTCTCGGCAGCCAGGCGTCGCTTGATCTCGGCCCAACCGGCAGCGGCCTCTTGTGCATGGTCGATGTCGCTGCCGGCCTTGCGACTCCACGACCAGCCCGACCCCATCTTGTGCCATTCGACGGGGCCGCCTTCACCGGTCTCGGTGTGCAACGTGCCCAATCGCTCGAGCACGGTCTGCTCGCCGATGCGCCACTTGGCCGACTTGACGAACTGGAACACTCCGATCCGGAATCCCTGGTTCCACCCGCGCAACGCCAATCCGAATGCGGCCGTTGACTTTCCCTTGCCGTCTCCGGTGTGCACCATCAGCAGCGGTCGATTGCGGCGCTGGCGGGTCGTGAGCTGGTCGTCGGGTACGACGGGTACCTGTCCCTGCGGCATCAGGCCGCCCCGGAAGTTGTTGCGCCGCGGACGATGTCGGCCAGCGCCTGAGCGCTCACATGGGCCAGCGGCACATGCTCGGCATGGAGATGTTCAGCCAGGTCTGCAGCCAGACCTATTCGCATCCGGCCACTTTCGCAGTCGACGACGATGCTGTCGACCCCGTCTTTCACCAAAAACGCCGCGGCCTGTTGGGCCCGGCCGACGGCGTCCGGGCCCGCGGTCGCGCGGCCGTCGGTGACGATGACGAGCAGTGGCCGTCGACTCGGGTCGCGCAGCCGTTCGCGCCGCACCACCTCGGCCGCCTTCATCAGCCCTTCAGCGAGCGGAGTCCGCCCACCGGCCGGCAGGTCGTCGAGGCGCTTGGCCGCGATGTCGATCGAACCGGTCGGCGGAAGGGCGATCTCCGCCGCGTGGTCGCGGAAGGTGATGACGCCGACCCGGTCACGTCTGCGGTAGGCGTCGAGCAACAGCGACAAGATGGCCGTCTTGACCTGATGCATCCGTTCGCGGGCCGCCATGGACCCGGAAGTGTCGACGACGAACATCACCAGGTTGGCTTCGCGTCCCTCGCGGACCGCCCGGCGCAGATCGGTGGGCCTGAGCAACAGCCGACCGCTGGTGCGGCCGCGGGTGGCCTGATGCGGCGCGGCAGCCCGCACGGTCTCGACCAGGTGGATGCCCGCGTCCGAGACCGGCGTGGCCCCAGTGCGTCGACCCGCGGTGGTCCGGGCGCGGCTGCGACGGCCGGCATGCCCGTCCCCCACCCCGCGGACCGTGAAAAGCTTTGTCCGGTAAGGATCGCCGGCTCCAACCGGCGGTGCCGACGTCGGAGTCTGATGACCGCCCGCACTAGGCGGGACGGCGTCCGGGGTGTCGTCGGCGTCGTGTCCGCCGCCGGGATCGTCGGGATCGGTATCGGGGTCGGGACCCTGATCGGTGTCGGGCGGCAACAGCTCGTCGAGTTCGTCGTCGTCGAGTCCGGGCGCGTCGAAAGGATTACGCCGACGGCGGTGTGGCAGTGCGAGTTTGGCGGCGGCCCGCAGGTCGTCGATGTTCGGGTGTTCGCGGTCATGCCATGCGGCGTGGGCGGCGGCTGCGCGCGCCATGACGATGTCGGCTCGCATGCCGTCGACACCGGCCGCTGCGCAGACTTCGGCGATCTTGAGCAACGCCGCGTCGGTGAGTCGGATTCCGGGCAGGACCGACTGGGCATGTTGGATCCGATCGCGAAGCCGCTCTTCGGCATTCGCGTATCGGGCGCCAAAGGCCTGCGGGTCTGCATCGAACTGCAGTCGCCGGCGCACGACTTCGGCGCGCAGCGCCGGGTCCCGCGGCGCAGCGACCTCGACGGCGAGGCCGAAGCGGTCGAGCAGTTGCGGACGCAGCTCGCCCTCCTCCGGATTCATCGTGCCGACCAGCACGAACCTGGCCGCGTGAGTGACCGATATGCCGTCGCGTTCCACGGTGACAGTGCCCATGGCAGCCGCATCGAGAAGCAGATCGACGAGGTGATCGTGCAGGAGGTTGACTTCGTCCACGTAGAGGATTCCGCGGTGCGCCCTGGCCAGCAGGCCAGGTTCGAAGTGCACGGCGCCGTCGCTCAGGGCCTGTTTGAGGTCGATCGATCCTGCGACGCGATCCTCGGTGGCACCGACGGGAAGCTCCACCAGGCGCACGGGTCTTGTCTGCACGCGCGCGTCAGGCCCGAACGCTCCGTCCGGCGAGGCAGGGTTCGGCTCGGCCGGGTCGGTAGAGAAGCGGTCACCGGCGACGACGTCGATGGGCGGCAGGATCTGGGTGAGCGCACGCACCATAGTGGATTTCGCGGTGCCCTTCTCGCCGCGCACGAGCACGCCCCCGATGCCGGGGTCGACGACGGTGAGAACAAGCGCCAGCGCCATGTCGTCGAGCCCATCGGACGCATCGGGGTCGCCGCCGAGGACGGCGGTGAACGGGTACAGCTGATCAGGCATGGTGAGGCTCCGCTCGTTTCATGCGAGGCCGGCAGTCGGACTGACCGCTCGTGCGCCCGTTGACCGGGCGGCGCGACGGATCACCGTAGCGGGCCTGTGCCGGAATCTCACCGGCTTCCCTCGTTCCCCAACGAACCGATTACGCCTGTTCGCGGGGTGCCTCGCGGGCCTTACGCTAGCATCGCCGCAGTGTCGTCCTCTGACCTGCGGGTAACTGTCGTCGGCGTCGGCGCCGACGGTTGGGACGGGCTGACGCCGGCCGCGCGGGCCATCATCGGTTCGGCGGAAGTGGTGCTGGGCGGTCCGCGCCAGCTGGAGCTGGTGCCCGTCGCCGATGGCCAGGTCCGCCAGCCGTGGCCGTCTCCGTTGAGCGCGGCGTTGCCGGAGCTGTTGACGCAATTCGCGGGCCGGAACGTGGTCGCGCTGGCCTCCGGCGACCCGATGCTGAGCGGAATCGGGACCACGCTGGTCGACATCTTGGGCTCCGACCGGGTCGCGGTCATCCCGCATCTGTCCTCGGTGACGCTCGCGCGGGCGCGGCTCGGCTGGTCTGCGGAGTCCATCGCGGTCGTCAGCGTCGTGGGCCGTGATGTGCACGCGGCGCTGCGGGAGCTGGCCCCCGGGCGCCGAGTCCTGGTGTTGTCGTCCGACGAGAAAACGCCTGCGGTCCTTGCTGATCTGCTTGGCGCGCGCGGATACGGGTCGAGCCGCTTCGTGGTGCTGGGTGACCTCGGCAGCGACCACGAGACGATCGACGAGACAACAGCCGCTGAATTCTCCGGCGCATCGCCACGGCTGAATATTGTTGCGCTGCAACTGAACGGACCGCTGCTCGCCGGGTGGGCGACCGGCTTGCCCGACGACGCGTTCGAGCACGACGGCCAGCTGACGAAGCGGGATCTGCGCGCGGCCGCGCTGGCCCGACTGCTGCCCGTGCCGGGTCAACTGTTGTGGGACATCGGCGCCGGCGCGGGTTCGGTGGGCATCGAATGGATGCGCGCTCACCCCTCGTGTCGAGCCGTTGCGGTGGAAGCTGACTCCGCGCGCGCCGAACGAATCGCCCGCAATGCACGGTCGCTGGGTGTGCCCACGCTTCGCATCGTCTGCGCCTCGGCCCCGGAAGCCTTGAGCGACTTGGACACCCCCGATGCTGTTTTCGTCGGCGGCGGGGCGAGTCGTGCCGGGGTTTTGCAGCAGTGCCTCGACGCGCTGCGCGGCAGCGGCCGGATCGTCGTTCATGGTGTGACGGTGGAGACCGAAGCGATGCTCGCCGCGTTGTACGCCGAGCATGGGGGTCAACTCACCCGCATTCATGTCGAGCATGCCGCGCCGGTCGGGTCGTTCACCGGCTGGACTCCGGCGCGCGCAGTGACCCAGTGGGCGTTCACGAAGCCGCCTGGATGACCTCACCGGTTGCCCGACCGGTGGCGCTGCGGGTCGTACAAGTGGCTCTCCCCCGCACGCGAATCCGCACGCTCGCCGAGCGCGTCACCCACCAGGATCACTGCAGCCTGGCGCAGTCCGGCCGCCTCGACCTGATCGGCAATCTCGGCGACGGTCCCGCGTAGAACGAGTTCCTCCGGCTGAGAAGCCCGGTACACCACCACAACCGGGCAGTCCTGGCCGTGTGTCGGTACAAGCTGATCCATCAGCGCACGGATGGCGGTAATTGCCAAGTGCAGCACAAGGGTTGCGCGGGTCGCTGCAAACGCCGCCAGCGATTCGGTAGCCGGCATCGCGGTGGAACGCGCGTGGGTTCGGGTCAACACCACGGATTGCGCGACCAACGGGACGGTGAGCTCGCGACCGACCCGTGCCGCCGCGGCGGCGTATGACGGCACGCCCGGCGTGATCTGCCAGGGCACGCCTGCGGAGTCGAGTCGTCGAGTCTGCTCCGATACCGCGCTGTAGAGCGCCGGGTCGCCCGACACCAGACGCACAACACGTCGGCCGGCGCCGTGCGCCCCGACGATCCGGGCGATGATCTCGTCAAGGTTCAGATTCTGGGTGTCGATCAACTCGGCTGCCGGAGAGCAGCTTTCCAGCACGTCCACATCGAGATAGCTGCCCGGGTACAGGACGGTGTCGGCCGCTTCGAGCAACCGGACAGCGCGGACGGTCAGCAAATCGGCCGCGCCCGGTCCAGCGCCGACGAACTGCACCACCTCGACCGCGGCGTTCACCGGACCCACCGCGGCGTCCACACTCGGCCTGACGCAGTCGCGCGGGTACTCGACGCTCCCACCAACACAAGACTTTTCATGTCGATGGTGTCGGTGTCGAGGCTGCCGAGCGTCGTCACGGTCAGCGATTCCTCGGCTCGTCCGACATCACGTCCGATGACGACGACGGTCTCGGCGCGACGGTGTTCGAGCAGGATCTCGCGGGCCAGCTCGATCTGGTGAGGACGGGCGCGCGAGGCCGGGTTGTAGATCGCCAGAATCAGATCGGCCTCGGCGACGGCACGCAGCCTCTTCTCGATCACCGACCACGGCTTGAGCCGGTCCGACAGGCTCATCACTGCGAAGTCCGCTCCCAGCGGTGCACCGGCCAGTGCGGCGACGGCGTGGACGGCCGACACGGCGGGCAACACCCGGATATGAACCGCGGCATATCGCTGGTCGTCGGCGGCCTCGAACACAGCGGAGGCCATCCCGAATACGCCTGCGTCACCGCCGGAGACGACGGCGACGGACTCGCCGCGCAGCGCGAGGTCCAGCGCGAACCGCGCCCGGTCGACTTCGACGGTGTTGCCGGATGCGTGCCGTTGCAGGCCTTCTCGCTGCGGCACCCGCGCCACGTACGGTGCGTAACCGACCACGTGCTGCACCTGGGCCAGCGCGGTCGCCGCTTCCGGCGTCATCCAGCCGTCCGGCCCCGGCCCCAACCCGATCACGAGAAGCTCAGCGATACCTGACCCCGTAGAAACTGTTGCGGGATTGGGCTCTTCGACCATGACGCGAGAACGCGGGCCGTTGATCGAATCGCCATTGACCACGATCAGCGACAGATACGGCACCGTGGATTCGTCGACATCGGCCACCGGCATCCAGCGCTGCTGCGGATGGCTGGCCCGCTCGACATACATCGCGTGATCAAGACGTCCAGCGGCGACGAGCGCCCGCCGTACGGCCGGAAACGTGCGGCCCAGCTTCATGATGATCGCGCCGTCGGTGTCAGCCAGGCGCCGGGCGAGTTCGGCTTCTGGCAGGGTTCCGGGCAGCACTGTCAGCACGTCGGTCTGGCGCACCAGCGGGGAGGCGACGGCCGCCGTCGCGGCAGTGAATGCCGGTATTCCGGGGATCACCTCGGTGGCGAAGCGGGTGCTGAGCCGATCGTGCATGTACATGAAAGACCCGTAGAACAACGGATCACCTTCGGCGAGCAGGGCAACGGTGCGACCGGCTTCCAGGTGCGCAGCAAGTCTGGCAGCCGATTCCTCGTAGAACTCGGCCAGCGCTCCGGCATATCCGCCGGGATGATCCGTCGTCCCGGTGGTGAGCGGATAGCGCAGCTCCTCCTCGATGGCGTCCGCGGGAATCAGGTCCGCCGCGATGGTCCGCGCGTAGGACTGCTTGTTGACCCCCGCGTGGTAGGCGATGACGTCGGATTCACCGATGACCCGTGCCGCCTTACGAGTGATCAGCTCGGGATCGCCTGGGCCCAAGCCAATTCCGTAGAATTGCCCGGCAGTCATTCGGCCTCCGAGGCCAGCGCGTTGACTGCTGACGACGTGATGGCCGACCCGCCGCGCCGTCCACGCACCGTCACGAATGGGATATCGATGCCATGCTCGTGGGACAACGAGGCAAGGGCCGCCTTGGATTCCGCGGCACCGACGAATCCCACCGGACAGCCCACGATCGCGGCAGGCCGCGGCGCACCGTCGATCAGCATCTCCAAGAGATGAAACAGCGCAGTCGGGGCGTTGCCGATGGCGACGACCGCGCCGTCCAGCAACGGCTCCCACAACGAGACCGCGGCCGCGGTGCGCGTGGTGTTCCATTGTTTGGCCAACTCCGGCACGCCCGGATCGTTCAAAAAGCAGTGCACGTCGTTGGCGGCAGGAAGCCTCCCGGCGGTGATGCCAGTGGCGACCATGCGTGCATCACACAGAATGGGCGCGCCGGCTTGTAGCGCGGTTCGCGCGGCGGACACCAGCGCGGGGTGAATCTCCAAGTCGTCAACCAGGTTTGGCTGCCCGGTGCCGTGGATCATCCGGACGGCAAGTTTTTCGGCGTCCGGCGGGATGTGTGACAGGTCGGCTTCACGGCGGATGGTGGCGAAGGAGTCAGCGTAGATCGCGGGGCCGTCGGCGATGTAATCGTAGCGCCGTGTCGGTCGGCGGGCATCGCTCGTTTGGGTCACTCAGGTACCTCCAGGCTGTTCGGGACGAGGACGCCACGCCAGGGTGTGACGACGACATGCGTTGCCTCAGTTCCTAGTTCGAGCAGCGAATGAACAAGGTCGGGTGTCAGGGCGCCGTTCTGGGCCGATACGTGGATGCCGCCGGCCACCGGGCCATACGGCAGCGGCGATGCCGGACTGGGGATTCGCGGGTCGGCATCGACCGGTGGTTGCAGCGGCCGAGCAAGCTCGCGGATGTGCCACGGCGCATCGGCGTCCGTTCCGCGAACGTCGAGGAATTGCGACGCCAGGTCGGTCAACCGGTCGGCGATCTCAGCCAACGGAGCGACGGCTCCCCAGTGCCCGCCGACACGCAACTGAGCCGCATCATCGTCGAGCACCACACACCCCAAGTCGGTTCCACGCTTGCCGGCTGCGGTGAGCCGGTCGAGCAGGTCGCCGCGACCGTCGTCGAGCGTGAACAGGAAACGGCCCGGCAGCCGACCGAGGTCGGGGTCTGCGCACAACAGTGTGTCGAGGCGGTTGAGCACCGGGCGCAGATCGGCTCGGCCGCCAGCCAGGCCCGTCTGCGGTGAGGCGAGCACGTTCCGCACGAGTTCGTGTGTGCGCGTAGGGATCAGACCGGTCGATTCGAGCGCCGTCGCGGCGGCAGCAGTCAACTGCGGCCCGTCGGCCGGCAGTCCGCGCAGTTGCAGATTGGCACGCCCGGTCAGGTAGACGCGACCGTCGGCGTGCTGCTGGCTGATGTCAGACAGTCGTTGCAGCGCCGCAGTGGGCAGCAGGCCACCGATCAGCCGGATGCGGACCAGCAACCCGTCGTCGGCCTGCCACGGTCGCCACACGCCGGGGCACATATCTGTCCGGTTACGAGTGTCCGTAGTCATCAGCGGCCTTCGCTTCATGGTTGCACTCTCGGATCAGCTGAATCTGCTGACCCTGTCCATCATCGCGTGAGCGATGTCGGTGGCACTGGTGTCCGGATTGCCCGTACCCGGATCGGACGGCCGCCGATCGCCGAAGAATACGACCTCGACTTCGACGATGCAGTTCAACCGGACACCGATCGCCCGCGACTGCGGGGTGGGTTGCAGGGCCGGCATGTCGGGGAGCGTCGCGGTCGCGGTATTCGTGGCTGCGACAACGGAATCGGCGACGTGGATGTCGCCGATCACGGTCGTCGTGCTGATCGGACCGGTCTGATCGGTGGTCGTCTTGCCTGCGCATTGCTGCCACTGCGGGGGGAACTTCGCGAACAGCTGTTGAGCTTGTGCGGCCGTGGGCAGCGCGACAACGCCCTCCATCACGCTGATCACCTGAGCCGGGTCGCCGTCGTTCCACCACGACTCCGACGCGACGGTCTGGACATCGGCCGACCCGTAGACGCTCTGCTGCAGCATCGCCGTCACGCCCAGGCAATCGGCCGACTCCGGTGGCGCGTCACGCTGGTCGAGCTTGTCAGCGCCACCGAACTGTGCGGGTTGACGTGCGACGAAAGGCTGGCCGAGCATCCGTGCCAGCCTGGCGTCGTTCAGCAGCACCTTCTTGACGATCTGGCCGGACAGCGGTCGCGGCTTCAGGTTTGGTGCCGGCTTGGCCGTCCCGTCGACAACCGGACCGCAGCCCACTGCGAATGCGGCGATCACCGCGCACGCCGTGGCCAGTCCGACGGTCCGCATGGCTATTTCTTACTGCCTTTGTCCCCCGCGGCGTCCGTGGACAGTGCGGCGACGAAGGCCTCCTGCGGCACGTCGACGCGGCCGATGGTCTTCATCCGCTTCTTGCCTTCCTTCTGCTTCTCCAGCAGCTTGCGCTTACGGGTGATGTCACCGCCATAGCACTTGGACAGCACGTCCTTTCGAATCGCGCGAATGTTCTCGCGCGCAATGATTTTGGACCCGATCGCTGCCTGTATCGGCACTTCGAACTGCTGACGCGGAATCAGCTCTTTCAGCCTGGTGGTCATCTTGTTGCCGTAGGCAGCGGCGTTGTCCTTGTGCACGATGGCGCTGAACGCGTCGACGGCCTCACCCTGCAACAGGATGTCCACCTTGACCAGTGCGGCCTCCTGCTCGCCGGCTTCTTCGTAATCGAGGCTGGCGTAGCCGCGGGTGCGCGACTTCAGCGAGTCGAAGAAGTCGAAGATGATCTCGCCCAGGGGCATGGTGTAGCGCAGCTCCACCCGTTCGGGCGATAGGTAGTCCATGCCGCCCAGTTCGCCGCGCCGGGACTGGCACAGCTCCATGACGGTGCCGATGAACTCGCTGGGCGTGATCACGGTGGTCTTGACGATGGGCTCATAGACCGCGCGGACCTTGCCTTCGGGCCAGTCCGACGGATTGGTGACGACGACCTCGGAGTTGTCTTCCTTCTCCACGCGGTAGACCACGTTGGGTGACGTCGAGATGAGGTCGAGGTCGAATTCGCGTTCCAGGCGCTCGCGGGTGATCTCCATGTGCAGCAGACCCAGAAAGCCGCAGCGGAAACCGAAACCGAGCGCTACCGAGGTCTCGGGTTCATAGGTGAGCGCGGCATCGTTGAGTTGGAGCCGCTCCAACGCGTCGCGCAGATCTGGGTAGTCGGAGCCATCGACGGGATACAGGCCCGAATAGACCATCGGCTTGGGTTCGCGGTACCCAGTCAGCGCCTCCTTCGCGCCGTGGCGCGCGGTGGTCACGGTGTCGCCGACCTTGGACTGGCGGACGTCCTTCACACCGGTGATCAGATAGCCGACCTCCCCCACACCAAGGCCGGCGGTGGCCTTCGGCTCGGGCGAGACGATGCCCACCTCCAGTAGCTCGTGGGTGGAACCGGTGGACATCATGGTGATCTTCTCGCGTGGCGTGATCTTGCCGTCGATCACCCGGACGTAGGTGACCACACCGCGGTAGATGTCGTAGACGGAGTCGAAAATCATTGCGCGCGTGGGCGCTTGCGCGTCTCCTGTAGGCGGCGGAACTTCGCGCACCACGTGGTCGAGCAGGTCGGTGACGCCCTCACCCGTCTTGCCGGACACACGCAGGACATCGCTCGGCTCACACCCGATGATGTGGGCGATCTCGCCGGCGTAGCGGTCGGGGTCGGCGGCGGGCAGGTCGATCTTGTTGAGCACCGGAATGATGTGCAGGTCGCGATCGAGCGCCAGGTACAGGTTCGCCAGCGTCTGCGCCTCGATGCCCTGCGCGGCGTCGACCAGCAGCACCGCACCCTCGCAGGCCTCCAGCGCGCGCGACACCTCGTAGGTGAAGTCGACGTGGCCCGGGGTGTCGATCAGATGCAGGACGTAGTCGGTGCCGTCCACGTTCCACGGCAGCCGCACGTTCTGCGCCTTGATGGTGATGCCGCGCTCCCGCTCGATGTCCATCCGGTCGAGGTACTGCGCCCGCATATCCCGTTCCGCGACGACACCGGTGAGCTGCAGCATCCGGTCGGCCAGCGTGGACTTGCCGTGGTCAATGTGGGCGATGATGCAGAAGTTCCGAATCTGCGCCGGCGCGGTGAAGGTCTTGTCGGCAAAACTGCTGATGGGAATCTCCTGATGAAGCCGGACTTAGGCGCTATCAGGGTATCCAGGGGCGGGCCCTGCAGCACAATCGCCGGGCGGAACGGCCAAAACGAAACCCCCGGAGTGATCCTCCGGGGGTTCGTTGTGGAGCGTGGAACTCTTACAGCGCTGGCGTCAAGAAACCGGTCAGGTCGGCGAGGCCGGCGTCGAAGAATGCGGTGGCGGCGCTCGAGACGGTGGCGTCGGCGCCCAACGCAATGCCGATCTCGTGCGCTGATCCGAATGCGTCGGCTACGGGGAGCAGGTCACCGTTGTTCAGCAGCGAGTACAGCTCGACGTTGGAGGCGTCATAGAACTCGGTCAACGCGCCGTTCAACACGTTGTACGAACCCGGGTCAGTGGCAAGGTTGTCGGCCGGGTTGAGCCCGTAGATCAGGTAGTCGAACGCTGTGGTGCCGTCACCCTGGAC
>NZ_JBAPRN010000252.1:0-4099 GCF_049281135.1 Mycobacterium sp.
GGCCACGCCCGCCACCGCCGGCTTCGGCTACATGGTGGGCGGCATCGATCCCGACGACGGTCCTGGGCCGACGTTGATCGACCACGACGAGACCAAGGCACCGGCCAGCTCGATTCCGGTAGCGGCCGCCGTCGCTGCGGGAAGTCGCGCCAAGACGCGAGTGCGGCGGCGGCGACGGTCCGAAATGCACGACCACGCAGATGAATTCGCCGACATGAACGTCGAGGTCGACCCGGACTGGAGCACGCCGGCCGACCGGGAATTAGTGGCGTCGGCGGTCGGATCGGATCGTGGTGCCGGTTCGCTCGGGTTCGCCGGCACCGTGGACAAGGACTCCGCTGCCGCGGCGGCTGGGTTGGCCACGCTGAGCAGTAACGGATTTGGCAATGGGCCAACCATGCCGATGGTGCCGGGCACGTGGGGTCCGGGGCCGACGAAGGGGGAGGGGGACCACAACTGAATGTGCGTGTGTGGCAACGATAATCGATTGACGAAGGGATTTCTGGGATGAGTCTTTTGGATGCTCATATTCCGCAGTTGGTGGCGTCGCAGTCGGCGTTTGGGGCTAAGGCGGGGTTGATGCGCTCGACGATTGGTCAGGCGGAGCAGGAGGCGATGTCGTCGCAGGCGTTTTTCGCCGGTGATGGTGCGGCGGCGTTTCAGGCTGCCCATGCCCGGTTTGTGGCGGCGGCGGCGAAGGTGAATTCGCTGTTGGATATCGCGCAGGCCAACCTTGGGGATGCCGCGGGCACCTATGTGGCCGCTGACAGTGCTGCGGCGAGCAGCTACCCGGGCTTCTGACCCGATTACGGCTTGAGGAAAGGGATTTGTGATGTCGCAGATCATGTACAACTACCCGGCGATGATGGCGCACGCCGCCGATATGGCCGGGTATGCGGGCACTTTGCAGAGCTTGGGCGCCGATATCTCCGCCGAGCAGGCCGCGTTGCAGGCGGGGTGGCAGGGTGACACCGGGATGAGTTACCAGGCCTGGCAGGCGCAGTGGAATCAGGCGATGGAGCAGTTGGTGTTGTCCTACCGCGCGATGGCGGGCACGCATGAGAACAACACCACCTCGATGCTGGCCCGCGACCAGGCCGAAGGCGCCAAGTGGGGCGGCTAGCCCCATCGACGGCAGTGCTTGTGGTGCGGTCGCACACCCTGGCGGGTGGGTCCGCAACGTAAATGACCACCAAGCCGAACGCCGTCGAGCTCACCGTCGACCAGGCGTGGTTCGTCGCTGAAACCGTGGGGGCGGGAACGTTCCCATGGGTTTTGGCGATCACCACGCCGTACGCTGATGCCGCCGAACGGGGTGCGTTCCTCGCAACCCAGAACGCCGAACTGGCCCGCATGGGAATGGTGTCGGCCGATGGCGCTGTCAATGCGGCGGTGGCCGACTGGATCCGGGTGGTGTGCTTTCCGGAGCGATGGCTGGACCTTCGTTACGTCGGTTCCGCTGCCGCCGCCGGGGGCGACGACCTGCTACGCGGGATCATCGCGCGCCGCGGCGACAAAACCGTCGTGGCGCTGCGCAATGCACAGTTGGTGACGTTTACGGCGATGGACATTCACGATGCGCGCGCCCTGGTGCCGATACTCGGTGTCGGCCTGGCGCAGCGCCCGCCCGCACGGTTCGACGAGTTCAGCCTGCCCGCTCAGGTCGGTGCACGGGCCGACGAGCGGCTGCGCAACGGCGCGGCACTCGCTGAAGTCCTTGACTACCTCGGTATTCCGCGTTCGGCTCGTCCCGTGGTGGAGTCGGTGTTCACCGGACCGCGCAGCTACGTCGAGATCGTCGCCGGCTGCCACCGGCATGGACAGCACGCCACCACCGAGGTGGGAGTGAGCATTGTCGATACCACCGAGGGCCGGGTGCTGGTCAGCCCGTCGCTTGCCTTCGACGGCGAATGGATTTCCACATTCAGCCCCGGAACTCCGTTTTCCATCGGGGTCGCGGTCGAACAGCTCACCGCCCAGTTACCCGACGGCCACTGGTTCGAGGGCAACAGGCTCGCCAGAGATTTCAGCACGCAGTCCAACCCACAATCCGTCTGATCCATCCCGAGAACATCCCTGTACACGACAGAGAAAGAGAAGCAATGTCCAGCAGAAGCCTGAGGAGCCGGTGATGTCGAGCGCTGTGATGCCCATTGTGCGGGTCGCGATCCTCGCGGACAGCCGGCTGACCGAAATCGCGTTGCCCGCGGATCTGCCGCTGCGCGAAATCCTGCCTGCTGTAGAGCGTTTGGTTGTGCCCGCCGTTGCCGACGATGCGACAGCCGATGGCGACGCCTCAGCCGAACCGGCCACTCCCACACGCCTGAGCCTCGCCCCGGTCGGCGGTGCGCCGTTCAGCCTGGACGCCAGCTTGGGGACAGTCGGGGTCGTCGATGGCGACCTGTTGGCCCTGCAACCCATCCCCGTCGGGCCGGCCGCACCAGGAATCGTGGAAGACATCGCCGACGCGGCGGTGATCTTCTCGACATCTCGGTTGAAGCCGTGGGGCACCGCGCACATCCAGCGCGGCGCTGTTGCCGGCCTCGCGGGATTGATCTGGGCTGCAACGGGTCTTGGCGTTGTCCACCGGTTTGCCACCGGCTCGGTTGTCGGGTCGTTCGTGGTCGGCGCGATAGCGCTGCTGAGCGTGCTGGTGGGTCTGGCCACGCGGTCACCGCGTGCCGGTGCGGCGATCTCGGCCGCCGCATTGGTGCCGATCGCCGCGGCCTTGGCGCTGGCGGTACCGGGTAGTTTCGGCACGGCGCAGGTGACGCTCGCCGCGGCGGGCGTGACCGCCTGGTCGCTGATCACCCTGATTCTCCCGAGCCGCGAAAGTAGCGGCACCATCAGCCTTTTCACCGCCACTGCAGTGGTGGGAGGAGGCTTGCTGCTGGCTGCCGGCGCGAGCTCGCTGTGGCAGCTGCCGTTGGTGACGCTGGGCGCCGGCCTGCTGGTCGTGGCGCTGCTGGTCACCGTCGAAGCCCCGCAATTGTCCGCGCTGTGGGCACGATTCCCGCTGCCGGTCATTCCGGCCCCCGGGGACCCCACCCCGTCGGCGCCGTCGTCACGGGTGCTCGAGGACTTGCCGCGACGGGTGCGGATCAGCGACGCGCACCAGACCGGATTCATCGCCGGCGCCGTGTTGGTCAGCGTGATCGGGTCGGTCGCGATCGCGTGGCGTCCGGAAACGTTGTCCGCCTGGGGCTGGTACGTGGTGGCCGCGACTGCGGCCGCGGCAGTGCTACGGGCGAGGGTGTGGGACTCGGCCGCATGCAAAGCGTGGCTGCTGGCCCAGCCGTTCCTGGTGGCTGTGTCGTTGGTCGTGCTCTACACGGCCACAGCCGAATACCCGACCGCGTTGGTGATCGCGATTGTCCTTGCAGCGCTGGTGTCGGCCTGGGTCGTCGTCGCGCTCAGCCCGACCATCGCCTCTCCGGATACCTACTCACTCCCCGTGCGTCGGCTGGTGGGCTTCGTCGCGTCGGGCATCGACGCGTCGCTGATCCCGGTGATTGCCTACCTGGTGGGACTGTTCACTTGGGTGCTCAATCGATGATCTCTGCTCGCACTCGGCGATTCGGTTGTCTCGCAGCGGTTGTGGTTGCCACGCTGTGGGCCTGCCCGCCTGCGTTGGCGATCGATCGCCCGCAGGTCGACGCGGGCGCGGCGCCGCCCAACGGGGCACCCGGCCCGGTACAGCCGATGGAGAAGAACGGCGAGTGCACCGGCACCGGTGTCATCCCTGGTACTGACTTCAAGGAGGCCTCGCCAAGCCAGCAGATGCTGGATCCCGCTGCGGCGTGGAGGTTTTCCCGCGGCGACGGGCAGCTGGTGGCGGTTCTGGACACCGGCGTGCGGCCGGGGCCGCGGCTACTCGGCGTCCAGCCCGGCGGCGACTATCTCGAATCGACCGACGGCCTCACCGACTGTGACGGGCGCGGTACCGCGGTTGCGGGCCTGATCGCCGGCCAGCCCGGCGATGACGGCTTCGCGGGCATCGCCCCGGGGGCGCGGTTGGTGTCGTTGCGGGTGACGTCGGGCAAGTTCTCGGCGCGCAGTGCCGGTGGCGACCCCACCACCGCGCGCGCGATTGTCGACG
>NZ_JBAPRN010000253.1:0-6072 GCF_049281135.1 Mycobacterium sp.
GATGTGCAGCACGCGGGATCCGAAGGCGCGCACGCGTAGTTCGCGGCCGTCCCGCAAGGTATGCGGCACCCATCCGTTGAGATAATTCAGCCCGACCTGGCTGTCAGCGATTTCGGTGACGTTGTCGCGGGAAAACATCGGCCGCAGAATGCGATAGCTGTTCTGCATCATCTCCGGCGGCAGCACGTTGGCCACCAGCGAGGCTTCGTAGGCCTCCTGCAGGTGTGCGTTCGAGTCGAAATCCAGCGCGTCGCCCAGGGCCTCGAGTACGTCGAGGATCTCGTCGAAGCTCAACTCGTAGAGGTCGCCCATGTCGGCCGGGCTCTTGAGTGGCAATTGCTCGACGTATTTGCTCATGTCCGGCGCCTGGAACTGTGCGGCGCCCACGCGGGTTTCGAACGGCACGAGGTCATCGGTGATGACCCGCCCGCGCAGGAACAGTGGAACCGTGTAGGCGATCACAGCTCGACGCCCTTCATAAAATTCACCGCTTCGTTGTGTACTTCTTGCGTTGCGGCGCAGGTAATCCGATCGTCCTCAACGCCTTGCTTCTCGCTGTAGCGCATGATGCCGGGTTCGAACGCCACGCTGGCTTGCCCGCACGGACACTGCAGGTCCCAGTTGATGGTGACCTCGTCGCCGGAGATGACGCCGCCCCAATGGGCGCGCAACAGAATGTCATAGACGGCGGCGCGGCCGGTCTGTACACCGGTACGGGGCAGCGGCTCGCTGGTCTCGGGATCGAGCACGAACGGGATGACCCACGGCGCCACGTGATAGCGACCCTCGCTGCAACCCCAGTGAAAGGTGCTGGATTCGGAGAAACCGTATCCGACCTGGATGCGATCGACGCCGAGAAAGTTCGTGATGACATCCATGAAATCATCCGGCAGCGCAACGCCTTTCATCCCGCCACCGGTGAGAATCGCCGAGTCGGGCGAGAAGACATTACGCACCCCGCGCTCGAGGCCGGCCTTGGCGATGTCATACATCAGGTGGTAGGTGCCGAGCATGAATACCCGCTTGCCGCGCAGTAGTTCGGTGATCCGGGTGAAGAACGCATCCATGTCCTGAGGCTGCCGTGCCTGCATGGCTATGAACTCGTCTTTGCGCGCGGCCAGGGCCGGGTCGATCTCCAGCCGGTCGAGCTCGCCGCGGGAGGCCGCCGCCCGCATCTTGGACGCGAGGAACATCAGATCGGTGTCGACGGCGAACGGGTAGAGGGCGTGAAATTTGGATTCGTCGCCGCCGGTGAAGCCGCGCTTGATCATGTTGGCGATGCGCAGATGGCCCAGCTTGCCGTCGGCGAAGTTCGGCCACACCACATCCACCGACGGATTGAGTTGCTCGTCGGTGGGTTCGTGCCCGAAAGTCTGGAACAGGCAGATCTTCCACAGCACCATGCCGTCTTCTGCGCCGTGCTTGTCCTTGGGCAGGATCGAGATGGTGCCGGTGGTGCCGCTGGAGGTGATGACTTCCAGCGGGGTCTGCGCGTCGAGGCGCTCGATCCAGTCGTCGATTCCGGTGCAATCGGCGGTGTCGACGGCGGACAAGTCGTAGCTGGTCAGCTTGTCCAGCCACGTGGTCATCAGGTCGAAGCGCTTCTTGTCGATCAGTGCGGCCGGATACGACTTGAATGCGGTGTGCGAAAAGAACAACGGGACAACGTCGTTGAACTCGTTGACGGTGCTGATGCCGAGCCGGTCAGCGAGTTTTCGCAGCATCTCAATGCTCTGATAGTGCTGCTGAAATCGGACGGCCATAGCCTGCCGTTGCAGGGATTCCAGTTCGTCGCGGTCGATGCTGTGCATCTGCGTATAGGACTGACCGAAGAAGTTGATCGGGTCGTCCATGAATTCGGTCAGCGACTGCGCTGGCCTCTGAGTGACTGTCACCCGGACAAGGCTAGACCCGTGTTGCAGTGAAACGCAAGAGTGCAGTCAACTGCAATTACTGACCCAGTTGGGTCAGAACACTCATGCAGGCGCTGAGCGCCGGCTGACTCATCCAAACAATTGCCGTGCTGATCGTCCATACTCGCGCACATGAGTTTCACCGCACCGCGAGTGGCGACGCCATCGGATGCCGAGACGGTGGCACGATTGCTGGACGCCTTCAACAGGGAATTCGACGCGCCCTCACCGGGGCCCGAAGTATTGACCACCCGACTGCACAGCCTGTTGGCAGGTGGCGATGTCATTGCTTTTGTTGCAGGAGATCCCGCCGTTGCGGTTGCGCTGCTGACGTTGCGCCCCAACGTGTGGTACGACGGGCCCATCGTCCTGGTCGACGAGCTTTATGTCGTACCGGAAGCGCGCGGGTGCGGAATCGGCTCGGAGCTCTTGGTCGCGGTGGAATCGCTCACGCGTGAGCGTGGCGGCGAGTTGATCGAAATCGCGGTTGATGGTGCCGATGCCGACGCGCATCGTTTCTACGAGCGCCACGGTTACACCGCTACAGAGGCCGGGCAAGATCAGCCCAGCTTTTACTACCATCGCGGCGTCTAGAAATCAGCGCTCGGTGGCGAAAGCCCGCAGCGCGGCGAGCTGAGCGGGATCCAGTGAAGGATGGACGTTTTCGCGCGCAGCCGCGACGTCGGCGGCGGTGATCTCCGCCGCGTCGACCGAGCGCCGCATGGCGGTAAGCGCGGCCTCGCGCAACAGCGCCACGCAGTCCGCGGCGCTGTATCCGTCCAAGTCGGCCGCCAACGCGTCCAGGTCCACGTCGCGCAGCGGAATCGACTTGGCCGCGGTGCGCAGGATGTCCGCTCGCGCTTCTGCGTCTGGCGGTTCGACGAACACCAGCTTCTCCAGCCGGCCGGGGCGCAGCAGCCCCGGGTCGATCAGCTCCGGCCGGTTGGTGGCGCCGACCACCACGACATCACGCAGCGGTTCGATGCCGTCGAGCTCGGTGAGCAGCGCCGCGACCACCCGGTCGGTAACGCCGGAGTCGAAGCTCTGCCCGCGTCGTGGCGTCAAGGCGTCGATCTCGTCGAGGAACACCAGCGACGGCGCGGAGTCCCTGGCCCGGCCGAACAGTTCGCGTACGGCCTTCTCCGAAGAGCCGACCCACTTGTCCATCAGCTCAGACCCTTTGACGGCGTGCACCGAAAGCCGCCCGGTGCTGGCCAGTGCTCGGACCACGAAGGTTTTGCCGCAGCCGGGTGGGCCGTAGAGCAGCACACCGCGCGGCGGCTGGACCCCGAGCCGGGCGAACGTGTCGGGATGCTGCAGCGGCCACAGCACCGCTTCGGTGAGCGCCTGCTTGGTGGCGGTCATGTCGCCGACATCGTCGAGGGTGACCGATCCGACCGACACCTCCGTGGTTGCCGATCGCGACAACGGCCGAATCACCGTGAGCGCGCCGAGCAAGTCGTCTTGGGTGAGCTTCGGCGAGTTGCCGTCAGAGCTGGCCCGCGCCGCTGCGCGCAGTGCCGCCTCGCGGACCAGTGCGGCCAGGTCGGCGACCACGAAACCTGGTGTACGGTCTGCGATCTCGTTCAGGCTGAGATCGTCGGTGGGCACCTGACGCAGCAGACTCTGCAGCAGCGCGATGCGGGTCGGTGCGTCGGGCAGGCTGAGTACCAGTTCGCGGTCGCACAGGTCCGGGGCGCGCAGCCGCGGGTCGAGGTTCTCCGGCACTGCCGACGTGACGATCACCGCGACCTTGGCGGCGGCGACCGCTCTGCGCAATTCGGCCAGGATCAGCGTCGCAACCGGCTCGGCGGTGACCGGCAGCAGCGCGTCGATGTCGGCGATCAGCAGCACTCCGCCGCCGTCGCGGACTTTCGCAACCGACGCGGCCACCCGTTGCAGGCGGTCGTCGGCGGCCAGCGCACCGACCTCCGGGCTGTCGAGTTCAATCAGCCGTCGGCCTGCGCAGACCGCGCGCACGAGTGCGGTCTTGCCAACGCCGGCCGGACCCGACACCAGCACACCCAAATTGGTTGTAGCACCTAAGGTCTGCAACAGGTGCGGTTCGTCGAGCGCCAGCTTGAGCCACTCGGTCAGCTTGGCCGCCTGGGCGCTGACGCCCTTGAGGTCGCTTACGGTGAGCTGTACCGCCTTGGCTTCGACCTGCTCAGGCAGCGCCGCACCGTCGTCGACCGCGACGCCGTTTCCCCACGTCACCAACGAGTTCGGTTGCACGCTCACCGGGCCGGTCGGGTCCACCCCGGTGACCGTCAACAATTCCGACGTCCAACTGATACCCACCGCCGAGGCCAGCGCACGGGTCGCCGCCGACGTCGAGGTGCCCGGACCCAGGTCGCGCGGCAGCAGCGACACCGCGTCGCCGACGGTTAACACCTTGCCCAACAGGGCTTGTCGTAGCGTTGTGGGCGGGACCGACTGGCTGGCTAACGTCGAGCCGCTCAGGGTCACCGACCGGGCGCCGTACACGGTGGCCGCGGCGACGATGACCGCGGTGTCCTCGCTCAGCCCGGCGTTGGACAGCGTGACGTCGTCGAGCAGCACGGTGCCGATCGGGGTCTGTGGGCCTGCCATGCCCGCGACCGCCGTGGTCGTGCGCGACCCGGTCAGCGACACCGCATCCCATTCGCGAATACCAAGGGCGGCAATGGCATTAGGATGCAGTCGGATCACACCGCGACGAGAGTCGACGGCCGAGGTGTTCAGCCGAGCCGTCAGGGTGAGCCGGGCGGGTGACGTCATGTCCGGCCGGTGGGCCTGCGCAGTCCCAGTCGCGCCATCGATCGGCGGTTGGGCTGCGCCCGGCGGATCGCGCGCCGGGTGGCGCGCCGCTGCTTGGGTTTCTCACCCCACGCTTCGGGATGTGCCGCCAGCCAGTGGTGACTGCGTACCGAGAACGGGATGTAGCAGAGGTAGGCGGCGATCATCACCATGATCAGGATGTAGGGGAACAGGAATGCGGCGGCCGCGACAATGGTCAGCCCGGCCAGCAGCAGCGCGGCCAGGTTCGGCGGGACCGAGACGGCGTGCATCTTGCGCATCGGGATCCGGCTCACCAGCAGCATCGAGCAGGCCACCAGCCACGTGCACACGAACCACGGCGACGTCCACCAGCCCGCGCCGAACTGCAGCTTGGCGGCCAGCGGGCCGAGTGCGCAGATCGCGCCGGCCGGCGCCGGCACTCCCACGAAGAACTCCCGTGCGAAGGACGGCTGGGTGGCATCGTCGAGCAGCGCGTTAAACCTGGCCAGCCGCAACACGATTGACACCGCATAGAGCAGGACAACTACCCAGCCCGCCGCCAATGCGGGCAACATCGACACGTAGACCACCACCGCGGGGGCGACCCCGAAGTTCACCGCGTCGGCCAGCGAGTCGATCTCCTCGCCCATCCGTGACTCTGCATCCAGCGCGCGGGCCACTCGGCCGTCGAGCCCGTCGAGGATTGCGGCAGCGGCGATCAGCGCGATCGCCACGTGAGGCAGACCCTCCAGAGCGAACCGGATCGAGGTCAGCCCGGCACAGATCGCCAGCACGCTCATCGAGCTGGGCAGGATGCGCAGGTTGACCACTCGCCTGCCGCGCGGCCTAGTAATCAGCGCCACTCCTCCTCATAGCTACGCTCTGCATCGTCGTCGGCGCGGTAATCACCGCAGCTGCGCCAACACCGTCTCGCCGGCCACCGCACGTTGGCCGATGCTGACCGACACCTCGGCGCCGGCGGGCAGATAAGTGTCCAGCCGTGACCCGAATCGGATCAGGCCGTAGGTGTCACCGATCGAGAGTTTGTCGCCCGCGCGAACGTTGCAGACGATCCGGCGCGCCAGCAGACCCGCGATTTGCACGGCCACGATCTCCGCGCCGTCCTCGGTGCGGATTCGGACGCTGTTGCGTTCGTTGTCGTCGCTGGCCTCGGGGAGGTCGGCCGAGGCGAACAGGCCCGGCCGGTGCTGCACGGCGATCACTTCGCCGCTCACCGGGGCCCGCTGCACGTGAGCGTCGAACAGCGACAGGAAGATGCTGACCCGGGTTAGTTCTGCGTCACCCATCTCCAACTCGGGCGGCGGGGCAGCCGATTCGATGAGGCACACCAAGCCGTCGGCGGGTGCGACGACGACGCCGGGCCGAGTTGGCGGCACCC
>NZ_JBAPRN010000254.1:0-2280 GCF_049281135.1 Mycobacterium sp.
GTGCTCGGCCAATGCCCGCGCGGTCGCGGCGCCGATGCCGCTGCTGGCGCCGGTGACCAGCGCCACGGTGCCGGCCAACGTCGTCGTCATATTCCCTCCAAGACGTGAGCGTGCAAGATCTCGTCACGAACATAGGCGTTGTGCTCGCCGAGATCGGGCGCACCGCGTGCGATCTCGGCCTCCACGACCGACATCCGCCACGGCGCCGCGAGGACCGGTCGTTGCCCTTCGCGGTGGTCGCTGACGAAACGGTACAGCTCACGGTCCCACAACAGCTGATCGCTGATGATGTCCAGAGCCGTCGCGCTTTTGGCGGCCGGCACACCGGCCGTCCTGAGTCGCCGCGCCAGCTGCCCCGCATCGTGGTTAAGGGTGAGCTTCGCGAGGTCGAGGTCGAGCGAATCGGTGTGCTCGAGTCGATCCGCCAGGGTGGCATAGCGCGGGTCGTCGACCAGCCCGGTGGCATCGAGCTCGTGACACAGCTGGCGCCATCGAGTTTCGTCGTCCACCGCAATGCTGATCCAGTCGCCGCCGACGCACGGGTAGCAGCTGTGCGGGGCCATGTCGGCGTGCCGGTTGCCGTCGGGCAGCAACTGCGCTCCGGTGAGTTCCTGGGCGAGCAGGCAGTCGCCGATCATCGACGACAGGGTTTCCACCGCCGACACGTCGACGAATTGGCCTTCACCGGTCAGCTCGCGGTGCAGCAACGCCACGACGGCGGCGAACGCGGCGGCGGCACCGACGGTGGAATCGCCGTAACGCATGCTGGTACCCAGCGGCGGCCCGTCCGGATAACCCACCAGTGAAGCGACCCCGGCCAACGCGGCGAAGCACGGCGCGTAGCCGGTTTGGTAACCAAACGGCCCGTCGTTGCCCCACATCTTGATTGAGACCGAAATGATGTCTTGTTTAACGCCTTTCAGCTGCTCGTAGCCGAGACCCATCCGTTCCATCGCGCCGGGCCGCAGGTTGTTGATGACAATGTCGCTGCGGGCGATCAGCTCGCGGAGCCGTCCGATGTCGGTCACGGACTTGAGGTCCAATTCCACGCTGAGCACTTCGGGATTGATGCTGAGGAAGAAGGGGGCGTGGTTGATGTCGGTGCCGCCGTATGCGCGCATCTCGTCAGGGTGAGTCGAGCTTTCCACCTTGATCACCTCGGCGCCCAGGAACGCCAGCAGCTTGCCGGCGTATGGACCCGCCCACACCTTGGTGAGCTCGACGACCCGAACGCCTTCCAGCGGGCCACCCCGGGACACCTTGGGCGGCTTGAGTTGTGGTGATTTAACCGTCGGTTTCGCGCGCGGCATCTCAACGCTGCGACGGATTTCGTCGCTGTGTTCACCCAGGGCGGGTGCCGCGCTGATGATGCGCGCGGGTGATGCGCTCAACAGGTAGGGGACACCGGGGTAGGCCGCGCCCCCCAGTACTGGATGACTGACGTCGTGGAAGAAGCCCCGGTGACGGTACTGCGGTGAGGTCTTCAGATCGGCAGCGCTTGTGACGGCCACCAGCGGAACTCCCAGCCGCTGGGCCTCTT
This sequence comes from Mycobacterium sp., assembly GCF_049281135.1. Lineage (GTDB taxonomy): Bacteria > Actinomycetota > Actinomycetes > Mycobacteriales > Mycobacteriaceae > Mycobacterium. The sequence goes on from NZ_JBAPRN010000254.1 coordinate 1,541, forward strand.
CGGATGCAGCGTCCTTGCCGAGCCCGCGGACCCATGCGGCGAACCCGTGGTGAAACGTCGCCACCTTTTGCGGGGTGACCGAGAACTCGAGCCAGTCGTCCTCGAACTCGTTGAGCCAGTCCGGTTGGCCCATCAGCAATTTCAGGCCGGCCCAGTGATTACCGCTGGTCATATAGAGGTAGACGAATCCGTCCGCGCAGGCGAAGAAGGAGGCGGGGCCTTGCTGGTCGTAGTCGTCGCGGGTGTTCTGCGGCGTGACCTCGCCGGTGATGAACCTGCCCAACACGCAGTCGGCGCGCGACGCCAGGACGGCGTGCGCTGAAACGTCGATGAACTGGCCGGCTCCGGTGTGCAGATGCCAGAACAGGGACGAGGTGACGCACAGGGCCGCATCGAGTCCGGCCTCGTAGTCGGCCAGGAAGCGCCCGGGTCCTTTCAGCGGCGGCTTGGCCGGGTCGGCATGGCTGGGGGTGTGTAGACCCCAGCCGCTGCCGTGAAAGACGTTGAAGCTCTTGGCGTTGTGCAGCTCCGGCGGTGCCTCGACGCCGTACGGGGTGACCGAGCAGAACACCACGGTCGGGTGGCGGCCGGCGAGTTCGCTCACCGACAGCTCGCCGATGACCGCATCGGCCGACGCGAGGAGCTGATGCAGCAATTCGGGTTGGGCGTCGACGTCGAGTTCGATCGAGCGCTTATTGGTATTCAGATAGGCGAATACCGCACTGCGCTCCGGCCCGCCG
>NZ_JBAPRN010000255.1:0-3735 GCF_049281135.1 Mycobacterium sp.
GGTCTGCAGAGCCGACCACTCGCCGTTCACGCTGCGGTGCTCTATCCCTGGCGACGCCCGCACCCGGTCGATCGTCGTTGACCAGTCGGCCTGCAGTTGCCGCCATCCTTCGAGCAAGTCAGCCGGGAAATCGGAGCGGATCAACGGTCGCACCGGATACCGGCGGTCGAGCTCAGCCTCGACGTAGGTCGTGACCTCGACGCCGTTCACGACGAGATTCGTGACGAGACCATCAATCTCGGCATCCCGCATGACAACCCCGATGAGCCGCGCGCGGTCGAGCATGCACTCCCGGAACTCCGCCGCGCTGAAGTCTTCGTCCACCAACCGTTTCACCGGCTCAGGTTACGCAGCGGGGAAGGTCCATCACGTGCCGAAACCTCACTTGACGGCGCGACCTATCGACGATAGTTTACCTATCGACGATAGGAGCACTGAGGAGGTGATCCAGTGACGACCCCATTGTCAGACCGCCGCCAACAACGCCGCGGGGCGAAACTGGCGGTGATTCTCGAGGCAGCCTGGACGCTGGGCCGCCGCGACGGGCTCGCCGCCCTCTCGCTGCGCGACCTGGGCGACGCTGTGGGTCTGCGCCAACCGTCGTTGTACGTCTACTTCGACTCGAAGCTAGATCTGTACGACGCGATGTTCGCCGACGGATGGCGCCAGTTCCTCGACTCGGTGCGCCACGACTATCCGAGCGACCCCCATGAGGCGTTGGCGCAATTCGTCGGTGAGTGCGTGCAGTTCTCCAGCGACGATGTCGTGCGACACCAACTGCTGCTGCAGCGAACAATCCCGGGCTTCGAACCCTCGCCTGAATCGTTCGCCATCGCCACGGAGTTCTACGAGTTCGGCAGCGGCCTGATCAGGCGGGCCGGTGTAAACGACTCGGCCGACATCGACGTGTTCACCGCGATCGTCACCGGGTTGGCTCACCAGCAAGTCGCGAACGACCCAGGTGGCACGCGCTGGGTACGCCTGGCCGACCGGACCGTTGAGATGTTCCTCGCTGACGTGCAGCGGCGAGTCAAGACCGGTGATCCGCCGCGAACGCGCCGAAAGACGCGACCAGTCTGACCTCGTTGCGCTTAGCCCAACAAGCCGTCGACACCGAAACCAACACCATCCACTCGAGGAGGCAGCACTATGTCCGTTGTTTCCAGCGTCGCCACCCACGCGGCAGCGTGAGGCCGGCATGCGTCAGGAACTCACCACCGACAGCGTCAACCGCTACATCGAGGCATCCCCAGACGACCTCTACGACATCGTCTCTGATGTCACGCGCCAGCCGGAGACCTCACCCGAGATCGTCTCGTGCGCGTGGATCAAAGGCGCTACCGGTCCCAAGGTTGGGGCCCGATTCAAAGCTGTCAACCACGCCGGACGAGGCCCGAACTGGCCCAACAAGCCGGTGGTCGTCACAGCCGAACCAGGCCGGGAATTCGCGTTCGCGCGTACAGAGGCCTTTGCCGGGACCGTCGAGTGGCGCTACCGCTTCGAACCGGAGGGCACCGGCACCCGGGTCACCGAGTCCTACGCCGTGACGAAACACCTGACGATCATCGGCTGGTTCATCATCGACACTCTGTACGGCCTCAAGGACCGCCGCACCGACCTTCGCGCCGGCATCGAACACACCCTTGATCGCCTGGCCGAGATCGCTCAGAGCAAGTCCCCGTCTCGTCACGCCTAAGTCTCGACGTAGGCACTCAGCGAGGTTGATCGCGACTTCCGGGGGACGGCAGCGCTACGGTCCGAAGGTCGGGGGAAGTGCGGGAGGTCTCATGAGGGCGATTCGGCGGAGCGCGCTACCGGTGTTGCTGTTCAGTGCTGTTGGTCTCGTCGTAGGTCTGGCAGCTCCCGCGGCGGGACGTGAGGCGAGTCATCTGATTAATGGCGCCTCGATCAAGGAGCATTCGATTGCCGGTGACCGGTTGAAGGCCAACACGGTGACCGGCGCGCAGGTCAAGGAATCAACGCTGGGCACGGTGCCAAAGGCGACGACGGCGATGAAGCTCCCGCCACTGAAATGGCATGCCGTGACGTTCGCGGCCGGCAGCGGTTGGAGCAACGCGACGACTCCCGGTAGCCGGCCAGCTGCATACGCGGTCGACGCGCAGGGGATTGTTCATTTGCGTGGGATGATCACGGGCGGGACGTACACGTTGCCCGCGTTCAAACTGCCGCCGAATGTGGCCCCGTCCAACCTGATCCTGGACCTTCCGTTTGTTGCTTATGGCGGGACTGAGGGAAGCCTGCTGATCGAAGGTGGCGAGGTCATTCCGTTCGCCGCGCAAAATGGGACGACGGCGAACGTCACCACGCTCACGATGCTCGAAGGGGTGACCTTCGACAGTTGACCGTCGCAGGTCATCGCGCAGGCCACTTGCTGGCGATGGCGACCTGGCCTGGTTAGAGCGTGGTTAACCCGCCAGACATCTGTTGCGCTCGGGTAGCACCCGTGTCTTGCGTCTTACCGGTCGGCTGCGGTCCGGTTGCGGTGAGTCCTTCCAGCTCACAGCCGGCAGTGAAGGTGCCGCTGTCGGTCAGGACCTGTCCGGTCAGGATGTCGAGCTGTCCACGGCCCGGGCGCCGAAGAACGTGGACCTTACGCACCCGGCCGGTGCGAGAACCGACGACGTCGACAGTGCCGTTGCCCTGCGGGACGTACAACAGGTGCCGATGAGCGTCCACCTCGATGCCGAGGTACTCATCGCCAACGCAATCCTTCTGCACCACGACGATACGGTGCCGTGCGAGCGCCGCCGTTGGCGTCGCTGATACCGATGGAGGCGCCAGCGCGTACCCAACATCAGCCTGGCTCGCTCTCGCTCGACGCTCTCACCATCTCGACGATCGAAGGCCGTGGGCGGTTGACACCGCCGCAGTTTGAACGGCTCAACCACCCTGGACCATCGCGCGAGCCGACCGGCGTTCGCGAACACTTCGATTCCATGGCGAGTTGGCCTGGTTAGAGCGTGGTGAACTGGCCAAACACGTGGCATGGGGTAGGTCAGCAAGGCGGGTGGGGCCGCGATCAGATGACCCCAACAGGGGTGTGCACGTCGTCGTCGTTCGCTACGAAGATCCTTGCGCATCCGGACTCGAACCGCCGGTTGCTGGCGGCTCACGCCGCCGTGGAGAAATACCAGCGGTGCTGGCGACTCCATCGAGATTTCCGCTCATCGCCACCTGAGCTTCAGCTCTCGAGATGACGCTCCACGATCACCCAATAGGTCGGTGGTCGGTCTGGGGTTAGAGCCAAGCGCGCTTGACGGTCCGAACCCTCAGCGGCCCCTGCGTGACGGTCTTTCGGGCCTTCACCGTCCACACGTGACTTGTCTTGTTGATTAGCCCGAAGGTCGCGCTCATCGGCCCATCACACTCGTAGCTGACCTTGAGCGGACCATCGTGTCCGAGCAGACCACTCATCTGGTACGACGCGGCGGGTCCGAAGGCTTGGACCGAGCCGCACCACGAACCGTCAGACAGCAGAAGCTCGGTCGGAGGCGGGTTCGGCGGGCTGTTTGTCGCTGGGGGAAGGGGGCGGGTCGTACGAAACCGCACCGCCGTCTTGGAATCGGGATAGTTCACGCAGATCAGCGAGGTGCCGGTCGGCGGGGGGTAGCACAGACCGACCTCGTCGTTACCTGCGCGGCACACGTACGTACCTGGAAGGACCGCCCCACTCGAACTGCACGTGCCCTGAAGCGACCTCTTGACCGCGAGGCC
>NZ_JBAPRN010000256.1:0-16886 GCF_049281135.1 Mycobacterium sp.
ACATTGGGCCGTAAGAGCCGCGCGGGCAACGCGGCAATCAAAGCCGCCGTGCACGTCGGTGCCGGTCGGCCACTGACTGATGCGATCGCCGCCGAACGCCACCTGGCCGTCGATCACATGGCCTCTCAGGACGCCAGGACCGGTTTCACCGCGTTCCGGTCGCGCACCACCCCAGTTTTCTGAGTTAACCCGTTGAGCTCATAGGAGAGAACACTCATGGACCTGACCGATGTGTTGTACGAGGCCGCCGACGGCGTCGCGCGGATCACGATCAACCGTCCGGAGAAGTACAACGCCTTCCGGGAGGAAACACTCGACGACCTGATCGCGGCGTTTTCCGCCGCCGAAGCCGACCCCACTGTCGGCGTCATCGTGCTGACCGGGGCGGGCGAAAAAGCCTTCTGCTCGGGCGGTGATATCGCTTGGGAAGACGCCTCCGACCCGGTCGGGGCGGCACGAATGAATCGACGCACCAGCAGTCTGTCGCTGATCATGCGCGGCTGCGGCAAGCCGATCATCGCGCGGGTCAAGGGATATGCCGTCGGCGGCGGCAACGAGTTGCAGATGTTGTGCGACTTGACCATCGCCTCCGAGGACTCCAAATTCGGGCAGGCGGGGCCGAAGATGGGCAGCGTGCCGGTGTGGTGGGGCACCCAGTTGCTGCCGCGCATCGTCGGCGAGCGGCGCGCGCGCGAGATCGTCATGCTCTGCCAACCGATTCCGGCCCGTGACGCGGTGGAAATGGGCCTGATCAATAAGGTTGTTCCCGCCGAAGAACTCGACAAGGCCGTCGACGAGTGGTGTCAGCAGCTGCTGGCGCTGAGCCCGCAGGCACTGCGAGTCGCCAAGATCTCACTGAACTTTGAAACCGACCAGTTGTGGCCGTCGGTGCAGCACGGTCAGCAGATGATCAATTTCATCCACGGCACCGCGGAGTTCCACGAGGGCACACAGGCATTCCTGCAAAAGCGTGCCCCCGACTTCGCGCAGTTCCGCAAATAACCCTGAGGAAGGTAACGAAGTGAATTGCAACGACAAAGTGGCCATCGTCGTCGGCGGCGGAAGCGGGATCGGCCGCGCCACCGCTGAACTATTCGCCGCCCAAGGAGCCAGCGTGGCCGTCGCCGACATCAAGAAGTCGGGAGCCGCAGAAACCGCGGAGGTGGTGCGCTCATCTGGGGTGAAAGTATCCGAACACGTCTGCGACATCACCCGTTCCGAACAGGTCGATCTGTTGATCAGCGAGGTCCTCGAGGCGCACGGCCACCTGGACATGGTGACCAGCACGGTGGGGTGGTCGGACACAACATTCTTCGCCCAGGAAGATGAGGCCTACTGGCGAAAGATCATCGATATCAACCTGATGGGCTCAATCTTTTTGTCCCGAGCCGCCTTACGCGTGTTCAGCGAGCAAAAATCCGGGTCGATTGTGCTCACCAGCTCCGACGCAGGCAAGGTCGGCACCATGGGGGAGACCGTCTACGCTGCGGCCAAGGCCGGTGTGATCGGTTTCGTTAAGTCGCTGGCGCGCGAGATCGCCCGCGACGGTATCCGCATCAATGCGATCTCGCCCGGACCCACCGACACGCCGCTGCTTCGCGCGCAGTCAGATCAGCACGTCATCGCAAAGATGATCAAGGCGGTGCCGCTGAAGCGGATGGGCACGGCGGCCGAGCAGGCCGGGCCCATCGTGTTTTTGGCATCCGACGCCGCCAGCTACATCACCGGCCAGACCCTCAGTGTCAGTGGCGGATTGACGATGACGTCGTGACTGCGCACGGCGGCAGCCGCGAGGTTCATTTCGATCTGCCGGTCAACGAAGGAACGTCGAAGCTACTGGATCTGGGTGAAGCAATCGAGCGTTTCGTGCACCCCGGTGCGACCCTGCACATCGGCTATTCCGACGCGCGGCCCAACGCCGCACTGCAGGAGCTGACTCGCCGCTTCGCCGGCCGCAATCCCGAATTCACCATTGTGTCAGCGGGTTTGGTCAATCTTCAGCATGCCTTGATCGAGCTGGGGCTGGTGCGCAAACTCATCGTCTCCTTCGCCGGGGAGAATTACCCGGTGGCCCGGCCCAACCCGGCACTGGTGCGCGCCATCGCCGAGGGCCGTGTCGAGATCGAGCACTGGTCGCTGTGGGCGTTGATCGCGCGGCTCACCGCCGCCGCGTTGGGTGTCTCGCATTTCCCTGTGCAATCGATGCGGGGCAGCTCGATGGGCGATGAGGCGGCGCGCCGGGGCGAACTCATCGAGGTCCCCGGCGATGCGGGTGGTTCGACGTGTCTGGTCAGCGCATTGCGCCCCGATGTGGTGCTCGTGCACGGCGCTGCCGCCGATGAATTCGGCAACATCGTGCTCGCCGCGCCCTATGGCGAAGGGCAGGTCGGAGCGCTCGCGGCCAGCGGCGGTGTCATCGCGACCGTGGAAAAGGTGGTGTCCACCGAGGAGATTCGCGCACATAACACCCTGACCCGCATCCCCGGCCACGTCGTGCGCGCGGTCTGCGAAGCGCCCTACGGCGCCCATCCGTACGGGTTCAACAATCCAGGCATCGCGGGCATCGACAGCTACACCGAGGATGCCGACTTCATGGCCGCGACGCTCAAGGCCGCCAAAACCCCGGAGTCGTTTCGCGACTACATCAGCGAGTGGATATTGGCGCTGGGTGGCCACGAGCGGTACCTGGCCAAACTGGGTGCTCAACGACTCGCGGCCTTACGCCGCAGCACCCCGGGCGGGCAGGCCGTCGCCCGGGTGCCGACCGATAGCACCGCGAGCGCTGCCGAGACCCAGGTCGTCGTCACCGCGCGACGGCTCGAACAAGCTGTGCGTGTGCGTGGACACCATGCCATTCTCGCCGGCGTCGGTCTGGCCAATCTGGCCGCCTGGCTGGGCGCGCGCCGGTTGCACGAGGCAGGTGTGGACATTGAGCTGATGGCCGAGATCGGCTTGTTCGGCTACACCCCCGGCCCCGGGGAGCCGTTCATCTTCGCCGGGCAAAACGTTCCCAGCAACAAACTGCTCACCGACGTGATGAGCGTGTTGGGCACCTATGTGTCGGGTCCGGCGACAAAGTGCATCGGGCTGGTCGGAGCCGGCCAGATCGACGGCACCGGGGCGATCAACTCGACCTACGCCGACGACGGTAAGTTCATCGTCGGCTCCGGGGGCGCCAATGACGTGCTCAGTGCGGCCGACGAGGTCATCGTCACCGTGTCACACCAACGCGAACGGCTGGTCGAGGCGGTGCCCTACGTAACCTCGCCGGGACAACGGGTGCGCGCCATCGTGACCGACCTGTGCGTGTTCGAGCGCGCCGAAGGCCACTCACCGTTCGAACTGACGACGCTGTTACCGGCGGCGGGTCATGATCCGCAAGCCGCGCTGGGCGAAATTCAACGCCGTACCGGGTTCGGCTACACGGTGGCACCACGGCTGATCCTCGAGCCGACGCCCACCCCCGCCGAACTTGGTGTTCTGCGCGCCTACGACCCTGACAGGTTGTTTCTGCGCGATCGGCGCGTCACGTCCGCGCCGGCCGCCGCCACACCGGTTGGCGCCCACCCCCATTCATGACGGCCCCCCTGCGCACCCGACCCATCCTGCGCCGAGCCGTCCGGTGGCCCCGGCCGCGAGGCCGCCGGTTTCGCGGTGGATTCATCACGGGGGTGACGAGTTATGCCTGGACGCGAAGTCCTTAAGCAGGCGTAGGCCGCATTGGGTGGGCAATCCGTCAGCCTGCATCGTCACGAGAAATTGATCGTCGCAGCCCTCGATGCGGAACCGGGAGTAGTACAGGTCCAGCTTGCCCGCGGCGGGATGGTCGAGCAGAAGATCACCTTTGCCCGCGGGGTCCACATCACTTTCCCACACGTCGCGGAACTGCGGTCGCTGCCGCGAGATCTCGCGGATAGTCCGAGTCCACGACGCATCGGGGGGATCCTCGGTGGTCAGCTTTTTGGCCCACGCCGCTACGACGCCTTCGACGTGGGCGGCGTTGCGAATCATGCGGTAGGTATTGGCGTCGAGATACGTCGCGCGCAGGATGTTGGCGCCACCGTCGAACATCGGGGAAAGCACCCGGGCGATGGGGTTTGAGGACAGTACGGTGAGACGGTTATCGCAGACAAAGGCCGGGGTCATCTCCCAGCTGTCCAACAGGGCCATGAGTTGCGGGTACACCGTTGCTCCGGTGCTGGCCCCCATGCTGGCGATCATTCTGCCCAGCTCAGCGGCCTCGTCGTCAGTGAGGTCGAGGACCTCGATCAGCCCGCGCAGCACCTGCTCGGACGGGGGGGTGTCGGCTCCGTTTTCAAGGAGCTCGTACTCGGCTAGGGGCACCCCGAGCGCCGTGGCGACATCGGCGCGCAGCAGTAAGTCCGCGGTGGCCCGTTGCTGGCTGTCGAGCAGGATCATCTCCGGTTGCAGTAATTGACGCTTCATCCGCAGAAATTTCGCCAGCTCGGCGCCCGGTTTCGCCACTGCGACCTCCGATGTCTTGCGCTCATGGCCCTCGCGATGTGTGCTACACCACATTGCGCTTTGGGGTATGAGACAGTCAACCAAGAATAGTGTGTCGCGGCACCCAGGCTGGGCTTGGACGCGGTATGCCCGCAGGGCGCAGTGCCCCTGCGTGGTCACAAGTCGGCAAACACCAGGCTACGGTCGATGGACTCAATTGTCGGCCGACCCGCCAAGGCCATCGCCATATCGAATTCGGTGCGGAGCACGTCGATGATGGCGCTGACGCCGCGAGCGCCGTCGGCGGCTAGACCCCACCAATAGGGCCGGGCCACCAGCACCGCGCGGGCGCCGAGGGCCAGTGCCTTGAGGATGTCGGCGCCCCGGCGTATCCCGCCATCGACGAGCACCTCGGCGCGGTCGCCGACGGCGTCAACCACCCGCGGTAATACGTCGGCTGTGGCGGGGGTGTCATCGAGTTGTCGCCCACCGTGATTGGACACCACGATAGCGTCGGCTCCCTCGTTGATTGCCGCGTTGGCGTCCTCGACGGTCAGGATGCCTTTGACCACCATCGGCCCATCCCACTGATCCCGCAGCCACCGCAGTTCGCTCCACTGGGCCGCGGGGTTGGTCAGCTCGTCGTTAACCCATTTCATCAGCGCCATGCCCCTGGCGCTGGGTGCGAGCGTCTTGAAGTTGACGAAGGTGATCTCCGGTCCGCGTAGCAAATGAGTTGCCCAGCGCGGATGACGTGCGCCTTGATAGAGATTGGCCGGGGTGATTCGGGGAGGAATGCTCATCCCGTTGCGGATGTCGCGCTCGCGGCGGCCCAGCAGCGGTACATCGACGGTGACCACCAGGGTCGAGTATCCGGCCGCTTGGGCCCGGGCGATCACATGCTCAAGGGCTCTGCGGTCCTTCCATGGGTAGACCTGCAACCAGAGATCTCCGCTGCCGGCTTCGGCGATCTGCTCCACGGTGAATGCCGTTGACGCGCTTACCACGAAGGGGATGCCGGCAGCTCCGGCGGCCTGGGCCACCTCGAGATCGGCGCGCCGGTGCACCAGGCGCTGCAGCCCGGTGGGCCCCAGCAGCAGCGGCATCGGTAGCGGCCGTCCCAGCACCGTGGTCTCCGTCGAGCGCTTGCTGACGTCGACCTGCTGGCGGGGATACAGTCGCAGATCTGCGAAGGCAGCCCGGTTGTGGTGCATGGTCGTCTCATCGCCGGCCGCACCGTCGGCGTAGTCAAACACGAATCTGGGTAGCCGACGTCGGGCGATCTGCCGGAAGTCGGCTATCGTCACTGGGTTTGGGATGGCCGTCGCTCCTTTCGGCAGTGTGGCGGCGGGGGTTTGCTCACTGGGTCGACGCGTTCGCGAACTCGTCGAGGTAGCGCTGCTGTGCGGCCATCGCCTGTTGTGCCGATTGGTCCTTGACCGAGTCGTAGCCGCGGATCATCTCCGGCACCGACGCGATCTGGACTGCTGCGTCGTAGTTGTGTTCGTTGAGATCGGCCAGCAGATCGATGATTTGGCGCTCGTAGTCGTCGATGCGCTGCCGTTCCGCGCGCCGGTGTGCGGTCTTCCCGAAGACGTCCAGCCGGGTGCCACGTAGTTTGCGAAGGGCCGCAAGCACGGTGAATGCCGGCTCGACGACACCGAACGGCAACTCGAACTTGCGCGCGCGGCCCGACATGGGGTCGCGGGGGTTGAGCAGCTGGGGCGCCAGGTTGACCTTGATGCGGAAATCGCCGTCGAACTCCTCGCGCAGCCGCTGCTTGAACGAGGCATCCTTATACAGCCGGGCCACTTCGTATTCGTCTTTGTAGGCCATCAGCTTGAATAGGTAGGTTGCGACCGCCCTGGTCAGCTCGCCGTCGTGATGCACGATGTGCTGCTCGGCGGCGCGGACCTGATCGACCACGCCGCGGTAGCGCTGGGCGTATGCCCGGCTTTGGTAGCTCACCAGCCTGTCAGCGCGGTCGGTGACGATCTCGTCCACCGACGGTGGCCCTGCGTTGGGCTGATGCGCGGCGACGGCGGTCAGCACCGCCTCGAGCGAGCCGTCGCCGACAACAAGCAGGCGTCCCAGTCGCAGCGCACGCAAATTCTTTTCGACACTGACGCCGTTGAGTTTGATCGCTTCTTCGATCGCCTTGACGCTGATGGGCAGCAGTCCTTTCTGGGCGGCGACGCCGATCAGCAGCACGTTGGAGAAGATCTCATCACCGAGTGCGGCCACCGCCAGGTCGTTGGCGTCGACGACCTCGAAGCGTCCGTTTGTGGCGCTGCGCAAGGTGTCGAGCATGTGTTGGTCGGCGAGGTTGAGGTCTGGATTGTCGGCGAAGGCGACGGTGGGCTTGACGTCCCGGTTGACCACCAGGCTGGTGCGGTCCGAGTTGTAGAGCGCCAGGGTCGCCGAGGCGGAGGCGACCACGATGTCCCCGCCGATGACCAGGTCGGCCGCGCCGGGTGCGACACGCGGTGACAGCTGGGCTTCCGAGAGCGCGCTGATCCGCACGTGGCTTTGGACGCTGCCGTTTTTCTGCGCCATCCCGGTCTCGTTGAGCACCGAGACAAATCGGCCCTCGATGAACGCGGCCCTGCCGATGATCGCGCCGATCGTGAGGACGCCGCTGCCGCCGATGCCGCCCACCACGATGTCGTAGGTCGGCTGGTTCTCGCCGGCCAGGACCGGTTCGGGTAGAGGCGGCTCTGCGCCCAGCGATTCGATGCCTGCCACCTGGCGGACTCGCGGTGTGGCCCCGTACAAGGTCACGAAGCTGGGGCAGTAGCCGTCGACGCAGCTGAAGTCCTTGTTGCAGGACGACTGGTCGATCCGGCGTTTTCGCCCCAACGACGTTTCGAGCGGTTCGACCGAGATGCAGTTTGACGTCGCATTGCAGTCACCGCAGCCCTCGCACACCTCGGGGTGGATGTATGCCCGTTTGTCGGGGTCGACGGCCCGGCCGCGCTTGCGGTGCCGGCGTAGCTCGGCCGCGCATTCCTGGTCGTAGATCAACACGGTCAGCCCAGGCACCGTGGCCAGCTGGGCTTCGACCTGGAGAAGCTTCTTGCGGTGTACCACCTTGACTCCGCGTGGCAGGGCGCCACGGCGGCGCACTCGACGAGGGTCCTCGGTGACCACCACGACTTTGGCGGCGCCCTCGGCAAGGGCGATGCGGCAGATCGCGGGAGTGTCGAGGTCGCCCGGAATGTCCTGGCCGCCCGTCATCGCGATGAAGCCGTTCGCGAGGATTTTGAACGTGATATTGACGCCGGCGGCGGCCGCAGCGCGCAGCCCCAACGAACCGGAATGCGAAAAGGTGCCGTCGCCGACGTTTTGGAACATGTGTGTGCTGTCAGCGAACGGTGACATCCCGACCCACATCGCGCCCTCGCCGCCCATGTGGTGCAGGATTTCTGTTTGGCGGCCTTGCATTTCGCGCATGGTGGCCATCGCGTGGCAGCCGGTGCCGCCGAGATTCATGTGCCCTTCAGGAACCCGCATCGAGGTGCTGTGCGGGCAGCCCGAGCAAAAGCCCGCCGCTCGGACCAGCCCGCCACCGGTGGGAGTGAGGGGCAAGTTGCGCAAGTTCAGCGACTCCGGGACCGCGTCTTGAAGCTCGATGCCGAAGCGCCCCAACCGATTCCGCAACACCTCGGCGACGATCTGGGCGTTCATCCCGCTGACCTCGGGCACCAGCGGCGCGCCACGCTCATCGCACTTGCCGACGATTAGCGGTCGGTCCGATGCCGGCAGCCGGTTTGACAATCGGTTGAGTTGATCCTCGATCAGCGGGTGTTTGGCCTCGACGACGATGACCTCGTCGAGGCCCCGCATGAAGTCCAGAGCGCCCTGCTCTTCGAGCGGCCACACCAGGCCGAGCTTGTACACGGTGATACCGGCTGCCGCCGCAGCGCTTTCGGTCAGTCCGAGCCGCTGCAGGGCGTCGATCACGTCGAGAAACGCCTTGCCGGCGACGGCGATCCCGATACGACGTTCAGGTCCACCGATCGCGATCCGGTTAAGGGCGTTGGCCCGCGCGAAGCGAGCGACCGCGGGAATGCGCCGACGCCGGATATCTTCTTCGATTTCCAGCAGGCCTTTGCCGAGCTGGATGGGGGGCGGTTCGTCGCCCTCGGGGACGACCAGCGTCGGCAGACGGCCGAGGTCGATGGTGGCCGCGGCGTCGACCAGGTCGTTGAGGCAGATCATGCCGACCCACAGTTTGCTGTAGCGCGACAACGCCCACCCCGCCAAGCCGAAGGTGAGGAATTCCTGCAACGTCGCCGGGCTCAGGATGGGCATACCCATGTGTACAAACAGCGTTTCGCTTTGCTGCGCGGTCACGGTGCTGCGAGCCTCGTGGTCGTCGCCCGCCAGTGCCAGCACACCGCCCAAGCGCGCGGTACCGAAGTAGTTGGCGGTGCGCATCGCGTCGGTGGAGCGTTCGACCCCGGGTCCCTTGCCGTACCACAGGCCGAAGACACCGTCGAAGTCTGTGGTCACCCCGCCGGTATTGAGGTTTTGTGCACCCCAGATCGCTGTCGCGGCGAGGTCTTCGTTGATCCCCGGGTTGAACTGCACGCCCAACTCCGCGAACCGTGACCGCTCGCGGCGAAGCAGCGAATCCAGTCCGCTCAGGGGAGAGCCCGGATAACCCGTAACGTAACCGGCGGTGTTGTGACCTGCGGCGGCGTCGATCTTGCGCTGAATGGCCGGCAGTCTGGCCAGGATGTCCGTGCCGGTGAGGTAAGCCTGACCCGATGTGCAGTCCAGTTCGTCGAGTGCGACGTCGTGTTGGTGGCCTTTGGGTGTCGGCATTGTTGAAAATCGACCTCTTCGTCGTCGGGACACCGGACCACGCCCACCTCCGCACACCGTTGCCGGCGGCCTGCACCAGTGGCGGCGCGGTGCGCCGTGACCTGTCGATGTGATGGTGTCCGTGAGACGACCGACTGCCTCTTCGCCACGATCACCTCACGGACCACGGTAACTGTATACGGGATACCGTGTACGAGCAAGTGTCCAGGCCGGTGGACCTTGGTCATCCAGGGCGGTCCGGCACCCCACATGTGTCACAGCAGCCCGAGAAGCTCAAGGTTGGTGATGTACTTCTCGACGATCGGCGCGGTGACGTGCGGAATGCCGCCGAAAGAGCCGATCTGGGCGGCATCGACCGCCGCACGAAACCGGGCCACTGGAGCGACTGAGCCTCGAATGGGCTTCTGCGGCTGCCGGTAGGCGTGCATCAGCGGCAATAATGAGTTGTCGCGCTGGCGATCTGGCAGGGCATGCAACGCGCGCTGGAAACGCTCGCGCCATTGGTCGAAGTCGGCGACCCGACGGATTTCATATCCGGCGTCGATAAGCCAATCGACATACTCGTCGAGTCCGATGCCGTCGTCATGGGGATTCATGACGTGATAGGTCTCGTGGCCTTTCACCAATTGTCCGCCAAGGACGCAGATTGCCTCGGCGATGAAATCCACCGGCAATCCGTCGTAGTGGGCATTTTGGCGCTGACCGCTCGAGTCGAGTTCGTAGAACGACGCAGGCGCCAACCCGGTGGCGACGAGACTGAGCATCAAACGGGTGAACATATCCGGCAGATTCAGCTGGCCGTAGTATTGCGTGTCGGCGAGGATCATGTCGCAGCGAAACACCGCGACTGGCAGCCCGAACGCGTCGTGTGCCTCGCGCAGCAGGACTTCGCCGGCCCACTTGCTGGTCCCATAGCCGTTGGCGTAGCTGTCATCAAGCTTGCGAGTCGGGCAGATCTGGCGGATGTCGGCGTCCTCGACAAACGCCGATGTCCCGATCTGATCGGCGAGGCCGCCCGTTGACACATAGCTGTAGGGCTTGATTCTGGTGGTGAGCGCGAGCCGGATCAGCTCGGCGGTGCCCACCACGTTAGGCCCGAATAACTGGCTGTAGGGCAGCACGTGGTTTACCAGGGCCGCGGGGTCGACGATGAGATCAACGGTGTCGCACAACCGTTGCCAGGTCGGTGGATCAAGGCCCAGGTTGGCTTGTGCTTTGTCCCCTGCGACGACCTCCAGGTGCCCGGCTAGGCGTTGGTAGTGGGCCAGCAACTCTGGATCGCCGCTGTCGAAGGTGTTGTTGAGGCGGGCGCGGGCGCCGGCATGGTCCTTACCGCGCACCAGGCAGATCAGTGTGCCGTCGACTGCGGCGAGTCGTTGCAGCCAGGCCAAGGCCAGGAACCGGCCGAGAAAGCCGGTCGCGCCGGTAAGCAGCACGGTCCGCACGTGACCATGAGGACGAGGCTGCGACGGCGCTGCGGTCAGCACCGCGGGCTCGATGAACTTCTCCAGGCGAAGATCGGCGGCCGCCACCTCGGCCGCACTGCCAATGTGCACCGAGCCGAAGCCGGGACGTTTGTCGCCCGAGGCCCGCTGGTCCTCGACGTAGTCGGCCAGTGCTCGCAGGTCGCTGATCGGGCTGACTAGCACGCTGACCGGGACATCAACATCGAAGATGTCGTTGAGCAGTTTGGCGAATGCCAACGCCGACAACGAATCTCCTCCGATGTCGGTAAAGTGCGCGTCGGGCCCCAACTCGGCGGTGGCGGTGCCAAGCAGTGCTGCTGCCGCCCGAGTGATGGTGTCGATGACGGGACGGTCGGCGACAGCGTGCCGCAGCTCGCGCAGCTCACCGGCCTGGGCGGCAGCCAGCTCGGCGTAGAGCCCCTCCAAGTCCTGGCCGTAGCGCTCACGCAGCTTGGGCCGCGCCAACTTTCGCAATCCGGTGAGCAGACGGTTTTCCAGTGTGAAGGGGTGCTGTTCGATGATGAAGTCGCGCGGAATCTCATAGGATTGCAGGCCCGCCACCTTGGCAACCTCTTGCAGTGACCGGCTGATCTGCTGCTTCAGCGAGACGCCGTCAAATCGCTGCAGTGCGGTCTCGGTGGGCACGATCACCGCCAGAAGGTAAGGGCGGCCGCTGTTTCCGTAAACGTAAATCTGGCGCACCCATGCGCTGTTGCTAAACGCGGCCTCCAGTTTGGAGACGGTCACAAACTCGCCCTGGGACAGCTTGAGCACGTTGTTTCGCCGGTCAACGTAGCTGATCTGGTCGGGCCCTGTCTCGGCGACAATGTCTCCGGTCCGATAGTAGCCATCGGAATCGAACACCTCAGCGGTCACATCGGGGCGCCGGTAGTAACCGGGAAACATGGCCCGCGTCTTCACCAAGAGCTCACCGCGCGGGTGGGGGAGATCGGTGTGGAAGTAGCCCAATTCGGGAACGTCGATGAGTTTGTAGTCAATGACCTGTGGACGTAACGCGCGGCCGTCGACAAACAGCAAGCCGCACTCGGTCGCGCCGTAGCCGTCGATGAGATCAATGTCGAGAAGCGATTCGACAAATTCTCTGAGTTCGCCCGAGATGGGGGCCGAGCCTGTCATCGCCGACAGCACCCGCCCGCCGAGCTGGAGCTGTCGAAGTTCGTCGATCACCTCGGCTCGCACAGCTACGGGGTCTGCGTCCTTGCTATGTCGTCGGTCCAGCGCAGCGCGGAACGTATCGAACAGCATGTCCCAGATTCGCGGCACGAAGTTCAGTTGAGTCGGGCGCACCAAGGCCAGATCGTCGAGCAAGGTGGATAGATCGCTTTTCGCGACGAAATACGCCGTGCCGCCGTTGCCAAGGGTTGCATAAAGGACCCCGCGTGCTGCGCCGTGGCTCATCGGCATGAAGTTCAGCGTTATCGAAGGGACTGCCTCTTTGGCGAAAAAGCCCGAGGGACGCCAGAGGTTGGCTACCGTCTGGGCGGGGTACATCGCCCCTTTCGGGGCTCCGGTGCTGCCCGAGGTGTAGATCAGCAACGCCAACCGATCGCCATCGCAGGGCGGGATCGACGCGTCGTTTCGGGGACCCTCGCCGCGTTCGCACATCCCTACCAGCGTCTGCACCGTCACCGAATTGCCCAGCGTCGCAACCGCGGCGCCGAAATCATCGCGATGGTGGTCGACTTCGGGGTGGTAGTCGAACACCACAAGATGGGCGGGCACCGGCAAGCTGGACACCAGCTCCACGCCAACGTCGAGATAGTCCGCGCTGCACGCGATGACGGTCGGCTCGCACTCGGCGACAATCGGTCGCAACTGATGCGCAGGGGTGCCGGCCTGCAGAGGCACAGCCACCGCGCCGAGTTGGGTCAACGCGATATCGATGGTGGCGTAGTCGATGCTGGCAAAACCCAACATGCAGACGCGGTCTGCTAAACGCACCTGGCGGGGGACCGTGTTCGATAGTGCGGCGGCGACAGCGCCAGCGCGCTTCCACAGTTCGCCGTAGGTGATGGTGTCGAATCGCGGCAGCAGCCCCACAACGGTACGTCCGGTGAGCGGGTCGCAGACGAACTCGACTGCGCGCTGCCCTAGCGCCGGACGATCCGCGTAGCCCTCCATGGTCGCCCGCACGATCTGATGCAACGGCAAGTCCGGCTTGTTGATTGCTGCCGCGACCGCGGTGCTCGGCCGGGCTGCAATGAATTGCTGATCACTGGAATACATTTCGGCGATGCGATGTCGGCGCCGCTCGTCTCGGGCAGCACTTGTCATGAAAGTCCTCTGTGCAAAGAATTCGACCCGCAGGGCTGCGGCGATGGCGGTGAGAAGTACGAGGTTTGCCCGTCTTTCGGCAGAGCTGACAGCCAGGACGCGGTGCCAACAGCCACCGCTTGAGGTGGTCTGGGGGCCGGGCCGGTGCCCGCAATGACATCCTGGGTGCTCGCGTGTCTGCCGAACACGTCGGTGATCGCGGTGGCCATAGAAGACTCCTGATTTGGATGGCGTACGGTCTGCGGGGACTGGCATGGTGTGAAGTGATGAACGATGTTGTTCCTCAGCTGCTTTCGGTATCCGCGGTGCCCTCGCGCCGCGGCTGAGACATGGCACTTGTGCCAAACCGGGTGCCGCCTCGGCAGCTCCATGGCTTAGTTGGCGGCATGAAAGATCATCGGGGCGTGGTGCCACCCGGTGCGCAGGACGCTGACCATCGGTGTTGCCGGGGCGGCCTGCTCGAAGCGGGGGAAGCGCGCCACGAGTTCGCGCAGCAGTGAGGTCGCCTCGAGACGCGCGAAGGCGGCGCCAATGCAAACATGGGTGCCGAACCCGAACGACGACTGCTGCCCGCGCATCGCAGTGATGTCGAAGACGTCGGCCCGGTCGAATACTTCTTCGTCGCGGTTGGCCGATTCGTAAGCGAGGTAGACCCGCTGCCCGGGATGCAGCGCCCGACCGCGCAGGGCTGTCGCCGATACGACCGTTCGGAAGAACCCTCGAGCCGGCGTGATCCAGCGCAGGCATTCCTCGACCGCGACACCGGCCAGCTTCGGCTCGGCCGCGAGGCGACGGAGCTGATCAGGATGCTCGGCAAGCGTCAAAACCATGCCGGTCAGCAGTGACCGCATCGTGTCATTGCCCGCCCCCAACACGGTGATCAAGAGCATCAGCACGTTGTCAGGCGTGATGGCAGTCGAGTCGGAACTCGCGGCGATCAAGTGGGTCATCAGGTCATCGGCGGGATGGCAGCGTTTGCGCTCAACATGCTCCGCCAGGTAGGCGCCCAGCGGCGCGAAGGCGGCGTACACCTCAAGCAACTCTTCGGCGTTCAGCGGGTACGACAGTTGCTCCATCGCCTCGCTCCAGATCCGCACCTGATCGACGTCGGATAGCGGGAGTCCTAGCAAATCGAGGCCGACCATGATGGGTAGTCGCTGGGCGACGGTCACCCAGTCCACCACTTCACCGTCGCGCAGTTGATCGACGAGGGATGCGGCAAACGCGTCAATGCGCGCTTCGCGAGCATTGACCGCACGCGCGGTGAAAGCAGGGGCAAGGGCTTTACGCAACTCGGTGTGGCGCGGGGGATCGACCGTGGCAAGAAACTCATCGCCGCGCGCGCCGAACATCTCCGCCGAGCTGAGCTCGCCGAGGCGGATGCTGTTCACGTCAATTCCCCGGGCCGCCGAGAACCGCGTGGAATCGCGTGAGACGGCACGGATGTCGTGATATTTCGTCAAGATCCAAGTGTCCAGCGGCCGGTACAGGTGCACCGGATCGGTGCGACGCAACTCCGCGAATGCAGCAAGGGCATCAAAGGTGTGGAAATGGGACTCGCCAAGGTGGATGCGGGCGCCCGAGACTGTCGACGCATTCGTCACGGATGACAAGGCTGATCACGCTCCCGGGTTCGACGCGAGTCTTGCGTGTATTCCATATACTGTATACAGTGCCATGACGCGACGCGGATTACAAGCGCCGGGGCTACTGGCCATCACCGGAAACCCGAAAGACAGATAGTTCAATGCAATTCGGCAGCAAGCCCAACATCGAGAGCCCGCAGCCGTCGACCTCCGATGCCCGCTTCGCGGGACGCACGATCGTGGTGACAGGGGCGGGCGCCGGCATCGGTCGGGCGACCGTTTTGGGCCTGCTCGCAGAAGACGCCACGGTCATCGCCGCCGACCTGGCACCCGAGCGCCTGCAGTCACTAAGCGAACAGGCCAACACCGAGCGGCTATTCGCCGTTGCCGGGGATCTCACCGATCAGGCGGTGGTGGATCGCGTCGTAGCCGCCGCGGGTGCCCGGGTGGACGCGCTGGCAAGCGTTGCCGGCATTTACGACGGCTGGCTGCCGGCCGCCGAGACAGATGACACGACTTGGCACACCGTGCTCGATCTGAACGTCACGGTGCCGATGCGACTGACGCGCGCGGTGTTGCCGGCGATGATCGGCGGCGGTGGCGGCGCGCTGGCTTACGTGTCATCGGAGGCTGGGCTGCGTGCATCAATGTCCGGCGCCGCCTACACCACCTCAAAACACGCTCTCAACGGGTTCGTCAAGTCGGTGGCTTTTTATTATGGCCCGCTTGGCGTGCGGGCCAACGCGGTCGCTCCGGGCGGCGTTCATACGGGGATGGAAGTCGCATTCCGGTCCGAATACGCCCAAGAACGCACCGCCGCCGCTCTTGCCACGGCGACCCCGATCGTGGAACCCGAGGTGGTGACGCGAGCATTGCTCTGGCTGTTGTCCGACGACTCGGCGAATGTCAATGGCGTGATCTTGCCGACGGACGGTGGCTGGAGCACTGTCTGAACAACGGGAGTAGCCCACACTTGGCAAAACCCCGACCGGCTGCTCGTGGTCTCAGATGTCCGATGCATCGGCTGCTGGGTGGCACACCCGATAGCTGCCGGTTAGGATACGGTATACACGCGCGGCGGGTTTCCTGATTTACGCGAGTTCGCAGCGCCACAAAGGAGCCCCGATGCCCTCCAGCGGTTTGATGTCCGGAGCTGTCCCGACGCGCTTGACCACTCCGAACTCGGGCGGTTAGGGCCAGTGCCTCAGCGCATCGCGGCTGGTCAACCCCGAATAGCTGCACGATGACCCAGTTGCCTGTCGCCCGCGTGCCGTCGCAGCACAGCGCCGGTCTGGTGACGGCGTTGTACGAACGCGCTGAGGCGCTGGTGGATGACCTGCTACAGACCGTTGCGGCTGCCCCCAAGGCATCCGAGTCGGACTGGATTCCGCCCCCCGTCGAGGGGCGAGCGACGTGTCTGGCGAACGTGCGGTCGCTTTTGGCTGGAATGACGACGCCCTCGCAGTTCGATCCGCAACCGGCAATCGTTAGGGGAGCCGACCGCGCCCGGCAAAGGATGGCGGTGTCATCGGTGATGGAAGGCAATCACATTGCCTTCCGTCGCCTGTGGCAGGTGTTGGTCGACGAGGCGGCCCGACATCCCAATGTCGATGCGCAAACTGTGCAAGAAATGACGGCGAATCTGCAGGTGACCGAGGAGTTGTTCACTGCCGCGATGTTCACCGGTTATCGTGACCAGCTTCAACGGCAGGTGATCGAGGAGATGTCGCGGGGATCGTTGATGATGGACACCCTGCTGCACGGCCACACTCACGACCGCTGGAGGCTATGGGAGATCGCCAACTTTCTGCGGCTGCCCACCGAAGGACCGTTCACGGTCATTGCCGCTGAACTGGACAGCGTGGGAAACGAGGTACTGCCCGATATTGAGTCGAAGCTACGCAGCCTCGATGTGTTCTCGGCGTGGCGGCTGCTACCCGATCTTCAGGTGGGGGTCGCCCACGTCGCCTCCGAGCGCCATCGCGAAAACCTGATCTCGTTGTTGACGGGCATGGCCACCCGTCGCATTGGTGTCAGCGCCAGTTTCGACGACTTACGCGATACACCTATCGCGTTGCACTTCGCCAAGGTTTCGCTGCGCGGCCACGATCGGGCTGACGCGAAGGTCGCGGTGTTCGATGGCTCCATGCTGGCCACCGCCGCGGTGAGCGCTCCTAGTGTCATGGTGAAATCGGCTGCAGTCGCTCTGGACGGTTTCGATGACCTACCCGACGAGATGCGTGAG
>NZ_JBAPRN010000257.1:0-2271 GCF_049281135.1 Mycobacterium sp.
CGTCCAACAGAGCCTGGCGAACCTCGGGGTGCTGAGCGAGGTAGTAGATCGATCCCGCGATCGCGCTCGACGTGGTGTCCAGGCCACCGAATAACAGCAGCAGGGTGTAGATGATGATCTCTTCGTCGCTCATCGGGCGGCCGTCGATGTCAGCGTCGAGCAACAGGCTGAATAGGTCGTCTCTGCGAGGCTCGGCTCGACGCTGTGCGAGATGCTCGGTCAACCGGGCGAAGACGTTGACGGCCGCTTCGGCAACGGCGGTGTCGTCGATTCCGCGCAGATGGGTAAGTGTGTGCATCCACGGGCCCAACGTCGCGCGATCCGAATCCGGAAATCCAATGGTGCGCAACGCAACGGACTGGGGGAACGGGGTGGCGAGCACTTCGCAGAAGTCGATCTCGCCACTGGAACCGGCGTGCGGAGCGAGAAGCTCGTCGGCCAGTTCGCGGATCTCGGCTTCACGCTCCTTGACAGCCTGCGGCGCCATCGACACGTTGAGGATCTTGCGGTACTGATGATGCAGCGGTGGGTCGACATCTGATGGGATCAAGTTGGGAAAATCGTGGCGGGGTAACGAATTACCCTCACCAGAGCAGAAGAGTTCTGGCGTTCGCGCCGCCTCGCAGATGTCGTTATAGCGGGAGACGATGCGAAATCCGCCGTATTTTTCGCTGCGAGCGAGTCCGCGGATCCGTCGCAATGCATGCCATACGGGGTCGGGATCGTCGGCATGCTCTTGGCTGAAATGATCGAACTCGGCGGGATCGAATTCGGTTCTCTCAGTTTCATGAACGGTCATGGTTCACCACTCCCAGTTGCAAGAGATTTCTAGGCTTAGGCTGACATTTCGGTAAGTCTCACGTTGAGTTGGTGCGCATGTACTCCGCAGCATCGAATTCTTCGCGCAACGTTCGCCGGAGGATTTTTCCATTCCCGCTCCGCGGCAGTGGCTCCGATCGGATCTGGATATACCGTGGCCGCTTGTAGTCGGCGAGGACCGTTCGACAGTAGGACAGCAGGCCGTCGAACTCGACTTTGCTACCTCCGACAACGACCGCGACGGTCTCGCCCCACCGCTCATGGGGTACCCCGAAGGCGGCAATCTCGGCAACACCTGGATAGCCGGCGATCACTTTTTCGATCTCGGCCGGATAGAGGTTCAGCCCGCCCGAAATGATCTTGTCGTTTTTTCGATCGACGACTTGCAGCAGGCCGTCGTGGCCTTTGTAGCCGATGTCTCCGGTACGCAACCATCCCTCCACCCGCGATGCTGCGGTTGCGTCCGGGTCGCGCCAGTACCCAACGCAGACCTGAGGGCCCTTGACCTGGATCTCACCGATTTCCCCGGCGGGTAGTTCCACACCGTGGTCGTCGGCGATGCGCACCGCGGTATGCACATTGGGAAGACCGGCCGAGTCCGGTCGCTGAATTGCCAGCTCCCTCGGAAGCATGCATACGCTGCCCGATGCCTCGGTCAGCGCGTAGGCCTGTCGGATCATCACACCCTTGGCCTGGTATGCGCGCAACAGCGCTTCTGATACGGTCGCTCCCCCGGTGACAGCCGTGGTCAGGTGTGACAGGTCGGCCTCATCAAAGCCCGGGGCTGAGGCGATTTGCTCAAACATCACTGGAACGCCGGTCATCGCGGTGACGGGCACCGACGTCATCAATTCCAGTGCCCGAGCCGGCTCAAAGGCGTCTTCGAGAACCAAGGTCCCGCCGACCCCGTAAGCGCCGAGAAAGTTGTTCACGATCCCGCCCGTGAAGGCGAGCGGCAGACAGCACAGCAGTGCGGTCGAGGTCGTCCAATCATTGGCCCGCGACCATTGGGTGACGTGAGCCAGGATGTTGCCGTGAGTGAGCATCGCCCCCTTGGGTTTTCCGGTGGTGCCCGAGGTGAAGCTGATGATGGCTACGTCGTCCGCTGTGACTTGGCCTGGGGTCCCCGCCCGCGGTGATGTTGCCAACGTGTCGACCGAGAGTTCTGGTGGCGCAGTGCTATCCAGGGAAATGGGGACGATGTCCGGTTGGTCGGCGGCCAGCGGCGCGTAGCGTTGGGCGCGCGCGGAATCGTAAGCAATGCAGCTGAGTTGGGCGTCATCGACAACGGGCAGCAACTCGCTGCTGGTGAACCGCAAGTTGAGCGGGACGACGATCGCGCCGATGCGCAGCGCGGCGAGGGCCAGTTCGCACCATGCGAGGGAGTTCGACGCGTAGATACCAATCCGGTCACCGTGGCCTGTTCCAAGGGCGTTGAGTCCACCGGCAATC
>NZ_JBAPRN010000258.1:0-22575 GCF_049281135.1 Mycobacterium sp.
GGTGGGCCGCGGGTCGCGTCAGCGCAGCCGTCCGTTTTAAAAGTGCACCGATAAGGGCCGAAAGTCACTCGACATTGCGTCCGTCGGCTTCTGTCAGCTCAGCGCATCCGTCGCCACGATGGCAGGATGCGAAGCCAACACCGCGATTGGGTCGTGCCGCCCGCGCTCGACCCCGAGGAGGCCGCCGATCGGCTGTTGCGTGATTTGCGCAGCGACCGCGAAGGCCTGTCCGGGATTGAAGCGGAACGGCGCCTCCTGCAATACGGGCCAAATGAGTTGCTGCGCCGGACCGGCCCGCAGTGGCCGAAGGCATTGGCCCGTCAGCTAACTCATCCACTGGCGCTACTGCTTTGGCTGGCAGAGGGGCTGTTGGTGCTTGTCGGATCGCACGTGGTGGCGACAGCGGTGGTGTTGATCATCATGCTGAACGCCGCGTTCTCCTTCGTGCAGGAACTGCAGGCGGAGCGGGCGGTGGAAGCGCTGGCCAAATACTTGCCGCAAAAGGCGAAAGTCGAGCGTGACGGCGTCATCACCGAAATCGACGCTTCGCACACAGTGCCCGGCGACGTCGTCGTCATCGAGGAGGGAGACCGGGTCCCCGCGGACATCCGGCTGCTGGTCGGTGCCGTCGAAGTGGACATGTCGGCACTGACCGGCGAATCGGTGCCTGCGCTGCGCTCGGCGGCGATGATGGACGTGAATGTGCCGTTACTGACTGCGCACGATCTGGTGTTCAGCGGCACCAGTTGTACAGGTGGGCATGCCAGCGGACTCGCGTTCGCCACCGGCATGGGTACCGAAATCGGCCGGATCGCGGCGCTATCCGAGCGCGTCAAACCTGATCCCAGCCCGTTGGAGCGACAGGTCAGGCGGGCGGCCTGGCTGATTGCAGCCGTCTCGGTGATGCTGGGATTATCGTTCATCCCGCTGGCTACCCTGGTGGCGCACCTGACCCTGATCAACTCGTTGATCTTCGCGGCGGGACTGCTGGCCGGCATGGTTCCAGAGGGATTGCTGCCGGTGATCACCCTTGCGTTGGCGGTCGCGGTGCGGGACTTGGCGGGTCGCGGCGCGCTCGTAAAACGGCTGTCCGCGGTCGAAACCCTTGGTTCCACCGACGTGATCTGCACCGACAAAACCGGCACGCTCACCCAAAACCGGATGACACCCGTCGCCGGGTGGACCACGGCCGGCCACATTGACCTCGATCCCGAGCATCCCGACAGCCTCGCGGATACTTTGCAATTGCCGTCACCCCTTGGGCCGCTGGGCCGCATCGCAGCCCGGTGCAACAACGCCCGGTTGGACGACTCCGCAGGCGCGATCGGTGATCCCACTGAAGTCGCGGTGCTCGCGGCCGCCCGGATTCTCGGGGCCGAGACTGATCCGGCAACACGGGAAGCTAACCGGCGCTGGCAGTTTCATTTCGACCCCGAGCTGAAGCTGATGTCGACCATCGACAGGTCCGATGACGGGTTGCCCGTGGTGCACACCAAAGGCGCTCCGGAAGCGCTGCTGATGCGGTGCCGCCACATCCTGGACGCCGATGGTCAATTGTTACCGCTCGATGCCTTCGAACGACGCCGAGTCGAACAAGTAGTCGACGACTTTGCCGCCCACGGTTTACGCGTGCTCGGCTTCGCGCAGCGGCTGCTACCGCCCAGCAAGCGCCCGCCGCACCGTCGGGCTACCGCTGAGCAGGATCTGTGCTTTGTGGGACTGATCGCCATGCTCGATCCGCCGAGAGCAGGCGTTGCCGAGGCCGTCGCGAAATGCCGGTCCGCGGGCATCCGCATCATCATGATCACCGGAGATCACCCGCTGACCGCCGCCGCCACCGCAGAGCGCATCGGCATCACCGGCCCGCACCCGAAAATCGTTGCCGCCGAGGACTTCGAGCAACTCGGTGAAAGCACACTTACCGAACTAATCCGAGCGTACCCGGAGATAATCTTCGCTCGTGCGTCGCCGGAGGCCAAGCTGCACATCGCCCAGGCGCTGCGCCGCGACGACCATGTCATTGCGATGACCGGTGACGGCGTGAACGACGCTCCGGCGTTGCGCCGTGCCGACATCGGTGTTGCCATGGGGCGCGCCGGCACCGACGTCGCACGGGAGGCCGCGACGATGGTCCTCACCGACGATGACTTCGGTTCGATCGTCACGGCAATCGAGGCCGGCCGCCGCATATACGACAATGTTCGCAAATTTATTGTCTACATCTTTGCCCATGCCGTGCCTGAAGTAGTTCCGTTCCTGCTCTTTGCGCTCAGTGGTGGCGCTATACCGATGCCTCTCACGATTCTGCAGCTTTTGGCGTTCGATGTCGGAAGTGAGACGCTTCCAGCACTAGCGCTTAGCCGCGACCCGGCAGAGCCGGGCATTATGGAGCGCGCACCGCGCCCCCGAGATCAAGGAGTTATTCGATTCCCAATGCTGTTGCGCGCGTGGCTTTTTCTCGGTCTCTTGGTCGCGGTTCTGGCAGCGGGCGGCTATTTCTGGGTACTGCTCAGAGCGGGGTGGCGGCCCGGGATCTCGGTCGAGGCTGGCAGTCCGCTGCATCACGCCTACCGGCAGGCGACCACTATGACGCTGCTGGGCATGATCACCGGTCAAATCGGTACAGCCTTCGCGGTGCGCACCCAACGGGCTTCGCTGTGGTCGGTGGGGGTCTTCAGCAACCGGTATCTGCTCGCAGGTATCGCCGCCGAGATCGCTCTTGCGGCCGGATTCGTTTACCTTCCGCTGTTTCAATCGCTTCTCGGCACCGAGCCGCTGCCGCTCTCGGATCTGCTGCTTTTGCTGCCGTTTCCATTGATTGTGTGGGGCGCCGACGAACTTCGCCGGTACCTGTTGCGCCACTGGGGCAATCGTCGCCGGGCGCGGCCATGATCGACCGTTTGTCAGTGACCTTCGGCCCTAGTGGTCGTAGGACTCTCTGCGCCATCGCGACCAATGGCTCTACGGCGTGCGGCGCGGCGATGGCATGTCTGCTGGGCAGGGCCGGAAGTCCTCGACGTTGGGGACGAAAGACGCTTCAGGGCTGCTGAGAGCCGCTGTAGCGTCGGATATGTGAGCGAACATGCGGCTACCATCGGCTCGAAGTCGGGGGGTGCCACGATATCGGAGACCGGTCAGCCCGTAACCGTTCTGTCGGCCAGCGAAAGCTGGGATCTGCTTGCCAGCGTCGCTTTCGGGCGACTCGTCACAAGCGTCGACGGTCAACCCGAGATTTTCCCGGTCAATTTCGTCGTCCAGGACCGCACCGTGCTTTTCCGCACAGCTGAGGGCACCAAGTTGGTGAGCGCAGCAATCAACAGTCACGTCCTTTTCGAGGCCGACGATCACACCGTAGCCGAAGGCTGGAGCGTCATCCTGAAAGGCGTTGCCCGCACGCTTCGGACCAGCGAAGAGCTGGCAAAGGCTGAGCGGGCTCAGTTGCTGCCGTGGACCGCGACGCTGAAGCAGCATTACGTACGCATTCAACCGGTTTCGATCACCGGCCGCCGGTTTTGGTTTGGCCCGGAACCGGAGCGCGAGTCGACGTTTGCTTGATCTGCGCCGTCTACAGTTCAGCTCTCAGGCCGGCGCCACAGTCGGGGCGTTGCCGCGCCCGCCGATCCTTGTAACCACCACAGTGCTTCGACGATCGCCGCACCGAACGCACCGATTGACAGTGCGGTGGCAGTTAACGCGACGTTCGAGGGGTCGAGCATGAACCGTTCGCAGGCGAGCGGGATGCTGAAAATCGCGACATACGCGCCGCCGGACAACGCGACCAGGATTACCCGCCACCAGGTGTAGGGCCTGGCGACGACCGCCAGCACCCATACCGCGATCACAAGAAGGGTGATCAATGCTGACGTCGACGCTTGCGTTTGTTGGGCTGCCGTCTTCGCATGCCCGCGAAACGCAAGCAGATAGCACATGAATGTCGCGATCCCGACGACTGTGCCATTCGGTACCGCGGCCGTCACAACCCGGCGGACGAAATGCGGTTGCGCGCGTTCGGTGTTGGGCGCCAACGACAGGATGAATGCCGGAATACCGATCGTGAACCAGCCCGCAACAGTCACATGAATTGGCTCGAATGGAAACATCAACGACCTGATGCCCAACGATGTACCGGCGAGTCCGGTGATACCGATCAGCAGTGCCAGCAGCACCGAGTACACAGTCTTGGTCAAGAATAGGTTGGATACCCGCTCGATGTTGCCGATCACTCGGCGGCCTTCGCCGACGACATAGGGCAGTGTGGCGAACCTGTTGTCCAGCAGGATGATCTGAGCGACAGCCCGAGAAGCCGGACTGCCCGAGCCCATCGCTACGCCGATGTCCGCGTCTTTCAGTGCCAGCACGTCGTTCACACCGTCGCCGGTCATCGCGACAATGTGACCGCGGTGTTGTAAGGCTCGTATCAAGGTGCGCTTCTGGTCGGGGCGCACCCGTCCGAAAGTGGTGCATTTCTCGACTGCTTCGGCAAATTCGTCGGCGTCGGCAGGCAGCATTCGCGCGTCGAGCGTTTTGCCGTCGAGGCCCAGTATCGACGCTATCGCGCCCACCGATGCGGCGTTGTCGCCGGAGATCACTTTCACCGAGACATGTTGTTCAGCGAAGTATTTCACGGTATCAGCGGCGTCCGGACGCACCGCCTGCCGCAGCATGATCAGAGCGGCCGGAGTGATATGACCTGGTGAGTTAGGATGGTCGACCGCCAGGTCGGTCGACCCGAGGAGCAGCACACGCAACCCTTGCGCACCCGCCGCTTCGGCTTGCGCAGCAGCCGGCGAGGAGGGGTCCTGCAGCACGTCCGGTGCGCCCAGAACCCAGTTACCGTGCGCGGCAAAAGATGTACCACTCCACTTCGTCGCCGACGTGAACGGCGTGTTCGCGGTGACAGCCCAGTCCGGCGAGTTGGGGTAGGCCGCGGCGATCGCCTGGATGCTGGCGTTGGGGCGAGCGTCCTTGGCGGCCATAGACCCCAGCACATCGATGACGGTGTTCATAGCGTTCGTGGGATCGAGCAGACGCAGCTCGGCGACCTGCATCCGGTTCTCGGTCAGCGTGCCGGTCTTGTCGGCGCACACCACATCGACCCGGGCCAGACCCTCGATGGCGGGCAGCTCCTGAACCAGGCACTGGCGTCGTCCCAGGCGAACGACGCCTACGGCGAACGCGATTGAGGTCATCAAGACCAGGCCTTCGGGGACCATCGGGACCAGTGCACCGACCGTACGCAGCACTGCCTGCTGCCAGCCGACACGGGTGGTGAACAACTGCGTATAGATGACCAGCAGCCCGGCCGGGATCAGCAAATACGTCACCAACTTGAGAATCTGGTTGATGCCGGCCTGTAGCTCCGATCGCACCAGGCTGAGCTTGCTGGCCTCGGCGGTCAGCCTGGCCGCGTAGGCGTCACGTCCCACTTTCGTGGCCCGGTACGCACCTGTTCCGGCAGCCACGAAGCTGCCGGACATCACAGTCTCACCAACGCTTTTCAGGACGGGGTCGGCTTCACCGGTCAGTAGCGACTCGTCGATCTCCAGCCCGGACTCCTCGACAGTCAGGCCGTCCACCACGACCTGATCACCAGGGCCGAGCTCGATGACGTCGTCGGAGACCACGTCGCTGGGCGACAATGGCCGTGTCCCGTCCGCCCGGCGGACCAGCGGTTTGACCTGCCCGACGATGGACAGTCGGTCCAGCGTCAGCTTGGCCCGCAGCTCCTGGATGATACCGATGACGCTGTTGAGAATGATCAATAGTCCGAAGAGCCCGTTGACCAGAGAACCGGTCGCCAGCACGATCGCGAACAGCACGGCCAGAATCGCATTGATCCGAGTGAAAACATTTGCGCGCACGATCTCGGCGACGCTGCGAGTCGCCCGGCTTGGAACTTCGTTGATTCTGCCGTCGGCAACTCGTTGGGCAACTTCGGCGTACGTTAGCCCGATGGCCCGTGACCCGGTCATAGAGCGCAGCATACGGAAAGGCCGCCAGATGCACTGGCCATCAATGCAATATCGCGGAGGCTAGGTGCGCGATTGCCGAGTCACGATCACCGGCGTCTTTGCCAACAGGGCGACGGCTTCGCTGACCGAACCCACCTGCAGTTCTTCGAATCCGCCGCGACCGCGGCTACCAACCACGAGCAGCTGCGCTTCCGCTGAGTGAGCGATGAGTCGACGCGTCGGCTGATCACGGGTGATGATCCGGCGCACGTTCACGTCGGGGTACCGCTCTTGCCAGCGGACTAAGCGATCGTCGAGCATTTGTTCGGACATCGACTGCGCTGCCGGCCAATCGAGGTCGGGCCACTCCGATACGTCGACATCGCTCCATGCGTGCAGAACGACCAACCCCACCGTGCGGCGAGAGGCCTCATCGAACGCAATCGCAGCCGCCGATTCTGATGCCGGCGAGCCATCGATGCCGACCACCACCGGTATCCCATCCCCACGCGGCGCCACGGTCTCCCCGGTGTGAATGATCGCGACGGGGCACGACGCGTGACGCAACAGTCCGGAGCTCACCGATCCGAGGCGACGGCTTGACGACCTGCCGTCACCGTAGCAGCCGGCCACCACCATCTCGGCATCCTTGGACAGGTCAATCATCGTTGGAACAGCCGCTGACGACATGACCTGCGAATGGATCTCGGTGGGACCGCCGCGCTGGCAGGTCTTTTCGATGATCTTCGCCGCGTCCTCGAGCAATCGGTGTCCGTGCTCCTTCTGCCATTGCGCCAATCCTGGCGGTAAAGGGTTGTCCCGCCACGAGGTGAGATTCGGTGAAATCGCGTGTACGAGTGTCAGCGGAATCCTGCGCAATTCGGCATCGTGCGCGGCCCACTCCACGGCCGCCGTGGCGGCCGGGGAGTCGTCCACGCCGACGACTATTCCCAAGTGCGTGTTACGTGACGACATAGTGCCTCCCAAAGAGCCAGGTCCCACAGCTGCTGCTGACGTTATGGGAGATCGACGCGCGTGTTGAGAGGCCATTGTCACTTGTGCGACGGCCATAGGACCTGTCAGAAGAAGTGACGCCGTGCCGCCGACCCCGCGACGCCCGCTCAGCGATGTCGTCGAGTATTTGGATGGATCAGCTTTCGGCTGAAATGTCGACGCGCTGTCTATCAATCGGATGAGGGTTCGTTCAGGTCGATGTCGAGATGCACGACACCGCACGCGTAGTTCTTGTGTTGCGGATGCAGGCCGGCATCGTGGAGCACTGAGAACATTGCAGAGTTGGTGGCCAGGATGTCTGCGACCAAATGCCGAATTCCGTTGTTACGGGCAATGTGTGCAAGCCGCCGAAGCAGCACGGTTCCCACTCCACGCAGGTGATCTTTGTGAGCGACGACCGCCGCGACATCCGCGGTTGCCGGTTTGCCGCATTTTGCGTAGTTCGCTATGCCGATCAATTTCCCGGACTCGAAGGCACCCAGCGCGTAGTGTCTGCCGTCGTGCTCGGTCAGCTTGTCAGCCAGAACGTTGAAAGACACCGGATGCGTCGTGAAAAATCTCAAGTAGAGTTCGCGCTCGCTGAGCGTGCCGTGCAACGCGGCGACCGCGTCGATATCCGACGATCCGAGCTGTCGCAATGACAAAGTCGCGCCATCCCGAAGGGTGGCTGTGTACACACCGTCCACGCCTCCGCTGATCGCCATTGGCCACGTCGCCTAAGTAGTTCGCGTGGAGAGAGGATATCAGGACCGGGCAATCAATACCGAGCATTCCGCATGCCCGATGACGGGGCGGCGTTGTGGCCCAATGAGACTCGCCACCTGGTTAGCGTCACTGCTGCCGATCACCGCAAGCTGTATCGTTTTGTCCATCATGGCGAGGAAGTCCGCGATCCCGTTTCGGGTTGCTCCGGCGTAAATCTCAACGCCAGGGTGGCGCCGACCCCAGTCCTTGACCCGTCCGTCCAGCTCGTCATTGGGTGTGTGACCGGTGTCTGCTCGCAAGACATCGACCGCGAGAACCGGCGCGTGGCGTATCTGCGCCTCGTGAATGGCCAACTCGACCACTTGCTCGCCGTCCGGTGCTTCGCTGACTGCCGCCACGATCAACGGGCTGCCTGGCTTCGGCCGGCTCTGCCGAGTGCGGATGATGGCGACCGGGCAGTGGGCCGCTTCGGCGAGTTCAGCGGCCGTGGAACCCAGCAATGCCCGCGCGAAGCGTCCGATCCCGACCGAACCGATGCATATCATTGCTGCAGAACGAGATTCAGCGATGAGTATCTTCGCTGGATTGCCCCGAAGTAGCTCAGTTTCGGCTTTGACAGGTTTGCCGGTCGCTTCCACTGCGGCGCTGACGATCCTCAGAGCGGTCTCGCCATATTCGATTTCCATCTGCACGTTGCCGACTGCAGCAAACGGGGCAGGCTCGACATTGTCGGGGATGACGTGAAGTAGCCGAAGCGGGATCTCGCGACTTGCCGCTTCATCGACTGCCCACTCCGCTGCTTGGATCGCGGCTTGAGAACCGTCGATGCCGACGACGACAGCGGGGTGCGGTGTGTTGGACTCTCGCATCGGTTTTCCCTTCTAACTCTTCACCCGTCGGACTTTGGCCAGGCCTGCCGTGGCGTTGGCTCCGGTGCCGATTCGGTGACCTGAGCCACGCCTACCCGGACCAGGACCTGAGGTTCTTTGACCTCCAGACCGTCGCCCCCTCAGACTCGTCCGATGCAGCCGACACCTGCAGGGCCATTGGTCCCCGATCCAGGCGCTGTTAGGCCCCGTTCCGCTCGGGTCGGCCGTCATCGACCGGGGGCGCGCTCTGCGGCCTTGCCACGATCACCGGCCGGTGAACGGCTTGAACGACTGCGTTGCTGACCGAACCCAAAAGCATGCCGGCGAGAGCACCACTTCCGTGACTCCCGACGACGACAAGCTGGGCGGATTCCGACGCGTCGACGAGCGCACGTGCTGCTCGGTCAGACACGAGTTGCTTGTGCACAGAGACGTCAGGATAGCGTTCTTGCCAACCCACCAGAGCCTCGGTCAGAAGGTGACCTTCTTTCGCCGTTGTCGGTGACCAGTCGTAACCGGGAATTGCGTTCATATCGATGTCATTCCACGCGTGCAGCGCTATCAAGTCGGCGTTTCGAAGGGACGCTTCCTCGAACGCGATTGCCGTAGCGAGGTCTGAGGTTGAGCCGTCGATTCCGACGAGTACGGGAGCCTGTGCGGGATGCGGCATCTGCGGATCCGCATCGCGGATCAGCGCGACGGGACAATGTGCATGCCGAATGAGTCCAGCGCTGACTGAGCCGAGAATACTGCGAGACAGTGCCCCGCGCCCGCGAGAGCCGACGACGATGAGTTCGGTGTCTTTGGATTGCTCGACGAGGGTCGGCACGGGGGTAGAAGAAGACAGCAATTCGCCAGTGATGTGTACCTGCGCAGTGTCAGCGATCGCGTCACGGGCGATCGTCGACGCGTGTGCGAGCAGGTCGCGGCCCTCGGCTTGTTGCTCTCCCGGCGATTCTTCGAGGACGGGGGCCTGCGACCATGTCGCGGCGGCGGGACTCTCCACGTGCACAACGGTGAGCGGTAAGCCGCGGATGGCCGCATCGTGCGCGGCCCAACTAACGGCGGCATCTGATTCCGGCGATCCGTCGATGCCGACGATGATTCCGTAACGCTTCGTTGTCGAGACCATTTTGATCTCCTTCCGTCGAGGAGAACGCTAATGCAGCGTCGACGTTCGCCCGGCGTCAGCGGGCGTCGGTTGTGCGTCGTGACGGTGAACGGTCGTTGGCGAACCCCTGAACGACGTGCGCACGCACGAAACCGGCGACCACCTCCGGGTCGTCCATGTCCAGTGTCGACGACGGTGTGCTGAACAGCGAGAACAGGATTCGGGCGAACCATTCGCCCGCCGACTGGATGTCGAGGTCTTTGCGTACCTCGCCGGTGATCTTGGCCGCAGCAAGATGCGGAGCGAGGAAGTCGACGCATTCGCGCAGCAAAACCGCGGCGTCCTTGGTGAGCAGCAGGCTGACTGCTTCTTCGTCGAAGTACTTCTCGGAGGCGATCACCCGTCGGGCCTGGGTCACGAATACCGCTGCGCGGCTGAGCTTGTCCTCCAACGAGCCACCCCGGTCCATGGCCAGGGACATCTGCCGATAGAACTGCTCGGAGGTGTGTTCGGCGCACGCTTCGACGATGGCTGCTTTGTCGCGGAAGTACTCGTAGATGGTGCTGCGGGAGACGCCCGCCGCCTTGGCGATATCCACGATCGTTGCTTTTTGCATTCCTTGCTTGCGGAAGCAGGCATACGCGGACTCGACGATCAGTTCGCGGGTATCGGCTGAAGTGGCTTGGGTCATAAACGCGTTCCCTAACCGCTGGCCAGGATCAGTCCGCTGGTCGGCACGCCGGTACCCGAGGTGACCAGGACGTGCTCGACGTTGTCGACCTGGTTGTGCGAGGTTCCGCGGACTTGCCGCACACCCTCGGTGATGCCGTTCATCCCGTGGATGTAGGCCTCGCCGAGTAGCCCGCCGTTGGTGTTGATCGGCAGCTCGCCACCCAGCGACAACCGCTCCACGGTGGCGAATTCTTTGGCATCGCCACGCCCGCAGAATCCGAGTTCCTCGAATTGGGTGAACACGAACGGCGTGAAATGGTCGTAGATGAACGCGGTTTGGATGTCTTGCGGCTTGAGGCCGGAATCGCGCCAGAGCTTCTCGGCGACCACGCCCATCTCGGGCAGCCCGGTGATGTCCTCGCGGTAGTAGCTGGTCATCATCTCGCCGTTGTAAGCTGCGCCCTGCGCGGCCGCGGAGATGACGGCCG
The DNA here is from genome assembly GCF_049281135.1 of Mycobacterium sp. Classification (GTDB taxonomy): domain Bacteria; phylum Actinomycetota; class Actinomycetes; order Mycobacteriales; family Mycobacteriaceae; genus Mycobacterium. The sequence continues at coordinate 10,811 of NZ_JBAPRN010000258.1, forward strand.
GCGGCTGACGCAAGTCGCGGGCGCGCTCGGCGCTGGTGACGACCAGCGCAACCCCGCCGTCGCTCTCCTGGCAGCAATCCAGTAGTCGCAGAACCGGTTCGATGATCCACCGTGAATTCTGGTGGTCTTCCAGCGTGATCGGTCGCTCGTAGAACCACGCGTCGGGGTTGGTGGCCGCGTGGGCCCGGTCGACCACGGCGATCCGGCCGAAGTCCTCGTTGGTCACCCCGTACGTCGACATGTAACGCTGAGCGTGCAGCGCGACCCACGCTGCGGGAGTGAGCAATCCGAACGGGGCGTAGTGCGCCATGAACAGCGGGGTCTCCGCGCTGGTGCGTCCGCTGCCGCCGAAGCGGAAGCCCGACCGTTCGTTGAAGGCGCGCCAGCACACCACAACATCGGCGACTCCGGCGGCGACCGCCATGGCGGCATGCGCGACCGTTCCGGCTGCCGCACCGCCACCGTGCGGGACGCGGGAGAAGAAATTCAGATCGCCGATGCCGACGTTGCGAGCGACGTCGATCTCATCGCTGGAATCCATGGTGAACGTCACCATGCCGTCGACGTCACTGGGCGACAGGCCGGCGTCGTCGAGTGCGGCGCTGACCGATTCGCACGCCAATTGCAGCTCGCTGCGGCCGGATTCCTTGGAGAACTCGGTCTGGCCGATGCCGGCGATGGCGGTGTTCCCGGCCAGCTTCGACGGCGATGTAGTCATGCCCGGGCTTCGTCGAGCAGGCTCACGACGGCGGTGCCGGAGACGTGATTGCCGAGGCCGTTGGCCGCCTGGAAGGTCACCTCGATGAAGTTCTCGCCGCCGGATCCCTCGGTCTTGCCGGTGACGCTGCCGGTGAAACGCAGCGGGTCGTCCGGAAACGACGGGACGCCAAGGCGAATCGCCAGCTTGGTGATCATTGCCTCGGGCCCGGCCCAGTCGGTCAGGAAGCGCACGCAGTAGCCGTTGGAGGTCAGGATGTTCATGAACAGATTGGGTGAGCCCTGCTTGTTGGCGTAGTCGCGGTCGTGGTGCACCGGCATGAAGTCGCGCGACGCGATCGCGCCGGCCACGATCATCGTGGTAGTGACTGGGATCTCCAGTGGAGTGACCTCGTCGCCCACATCGATGTCGCTCCAACGCAAGGTGTCGGTGCGGGATTTGGCCGTCGTCATAGCCGTCCTTCCGGGTATGTGCTGCCGAGGTGAACCAACTGCTGAGTGGCTGACCCCAAGGTGAGTTCGTTGTGTTTGGCCCACAAGAAATAGCGGTGCAGGGGATACGTGGTGTCGATCCCGATCCCGCCGTGCACGTGCTGAGCGGTGGCGGCGATTCGAGCGCCCGCTTCGGCGGCCCAGAACTTCGCGACGCGTGCCGCACGGTCTGCGGGCCGTCCCTCGGCGATCAGCCAGGCCGCGTGCCAGGTGGTCCAGCGGATCGCTTCCAGGTCGATGAAACCATCAGCCATCCGTTGCTGCACCGCCTGGAAGCTGCCGATCGGGCGGCCGAATTGTTCACGGCCCGAGGTGTATTCGGCGGCCATTCGCAAGGCGCGATCTGATACGCCAACCTGGACCGCGCACAGGCCGATCAAGGCGCGGGTGTACAGCGACTCGACCAGCAGGTCGCCGTCGAGCATGTCCGCTGCGGCAACTCTGGCGCCGTTGAGGAATACATCGGCGCACGGTTCGCGGTTGGTGGTCGTCACCGGCCGGATCTCGACGCCCGAAGAGTCCGTCGGCAGCAGGAATAGACCCGTCTCACCGTCGTCGATCGTCGCGGGAATCAGCAGGGTGTCGGCGAGTTGGCCGAATGAGACCAACTCTTTGATGCCGTCCAGCCGCCACGTCGCGCCGTCGCGGCGGGCCTTAGTGGCTGGGCGCGTCGGGTCGGAGCACCCGGGCTCGTGCAGCCCCGCGGACAGGATCCGGCTGCCGTCGATGATACCGGGCAGGAAGCGCTGCTGTTGCTCGGGACTGCCGTGCCGGGCGATCGGGTCGGCGCCCAACAGCAGCGTCGCATAGGCCGGCACCGGAGCGACGGTCGATCCGACTTCGGCCAGCAGGACGCCGAGTTCGACGAAGCCACCGCCGTTGCCGCCCAACGACTCCGGCAACGCGGTACCCAGCAGATCGACACCCGCCAGCTCCTTCCACAGCGCGGCGTCGTAGCGGCATTCACCGGCTTCGAGTTCGGTCAGCCGCTCAGGGGTGGCACGACGTTCCAGTACATCGCGAGCCAGCTCTTTGATGGTCTCTTGTTCGTCGGTGAAGGTGAAGTCCATGTCACCCAACCGGCCGGAACTGGTGCAGCACAAGGTCTTTTTCGCCGGCTCCATTGAACCTCCGGAAGTACACCTCGACCGGCATGCCCACCTGGACGTCGGCCGGCGCGATGTCGGTCAGGTTCGACACGATCCGGACGCCTTCGTCGAGCTGTATCAGCGCGACGATGTAGGGATAGTCGAAGAACGGGAACTGCGGCTGGTGCGGCATCACGTAGCTGTAGACGCTGCCGCGACCCGACGACTCGATCGCTTCCCAGTCCAGCGAACGGCATTTCGGGCACATCGGCTGCGGTGGATTGCGCACGGTCTGACATCCGTTGCAGCGCTGAATCAACAGCTTGTGCTCGCGCAGCCCGTTCCAGAAGAACTCGGTGTCCGGGCTGATGGTCGGTGCCAGTCGGGTCGCCATCAGTTTGCCGGCTTGAATCGTAGGACCCGGAAGCGCTGGCGCCCCAGCACTTCTCCGTGCTGGTCGCTGTAGGTGAGCACCCAGGTCACGAAGAACCCGGTGCCCAGCGCCGTAGTCTTTTCGTCGGACACTTCCTCGTACACCGACGTCGCGCTGATCTCGTCACCCAATTTGGGGTAGCGGTTGATCTCGAACTCCGAGTTGGTCGCGACGATGCTGGTGTATCCGGCTTCGTCGAGAAACGCGGTGGGGTTATTGGTGATTTCGACGGGGGAGCCGCCCCGCTCGCCGATGCCTTCGAGCTTTGGCGCCGGCATGGCCCAGGTCTGCAGCATCACCGGCGGCGACACGATACCGCCGAACCGCGACTTCGCCGCGAATTCCGGATCGAGGTACACCGGGTTCAGGTCGTCGAGCGCGTACGCCCAGTGCCGGATCATCGGCTGATTCACCGGATCCGGTGCCACCGAAGGCTTGGCGCTGCCGCCGGTCGGCTGGCCGACGAGGGCCCTCAGCTTGCTGTGCAAGTCAGTGTCGGTCACTGAGTTGATCCTCCTGATTTGTCGGTTGCGCACGGGGCCGTTGGGCGAAGGTCGCGGGGTGCCCGCGGCATGCCCAATCCGGCCATCGCAATGATGTCCCGTTGAATCTCGTTGGCACCGCCGCCGAAGGTGCTGATGACTGCGACCCGGTAGGCGGATTCCAGCGCGCCGCGCAGCGGGGCGTCGGCGCCGCGGCGTAACCCGTTGTGGTCCAGCACTTCCAGCAGCTGGCGGGCGACCAGCGGCGCCAGCTCGGTGCCGAAGACCTTCGCCGCCGACGCTGCTCCCATCTCAGGCCCGATATTCTTCACGCCTTTGGTCATCGCGGCGTTCACCCGCAGGTTGATCAGCTTGTAGGCCGCGACTTCCGCCTCGACTCGGGCCAGCGCCTGTTGCACCCAAGGCTTGTCGATGACTCGACCACCGTCGAGTTCGGTGTCGCGCGCCCACTGCAGCGTCTTTTCGAACAACGGCTCGAGGGCACCGAGGTTGCCAAGGGCGGCGCGTTCGAAGTTCAACTGGGTGGTGATCAGCTGCCAGCCCTGATTTTCACCTGCGACGATCGCGCTGGCCGGCACCCGGACGTTGTCGTAGAAGGTGTAGAAGGTGGAGACGCCGGGCATGGTGTGCAGTGGCTGCCAGGAGAATCCGGGCGACGAGGTCGGCACGATGAAGATCGAAATGCCCTTGTGCTTCTTGACGTTCGGGTCGGTGCGGGCGGCCAGCCAGATGTAGTCGGCGTACGCCGCGCCGCTGGTGAACATCTTCTGGCCGTTGATCACCCATCCTTCCCCCAAGTCGTCGCTTACCCGGACCGCGTTGGTGCGCAGCGACGCCAGGTCGCTGCCGGCGCCCGGCTCGGAGTAGCCGATGGCGAACTCGACGCTGCCTTCCAGGATCGCCGGCAGGAACGTCTGCTTCTGCTCGTCGGTGCCGTAATGCATCAGGGTGGGCCCGACGGTGTTGAGCGTCACCAGCGGGATCGGCGCGTTGACCCGTCTGGCCTCCTCGGCGAAGATGAACTGCTCGATCGCCGAGAAGCCCCGCCCGCCAAACTCTTTGGGCCAACCGACACCGAGCAGGTCGGCGGCTGCCAGCGCGCGCACGCAGTCGCGTACCGCGGGGCCGCCCTCCATCCGCTCGCTGACGGCAGCCTGCCGTTCCGGCGTCATCACCTCTGCCATGGTGGCGCGAATCTCGTCGCGCAGCTGCTCTTGTTCGGCTGTGTAGTCGAGTCGCACCGTCAGTCCCCCAGCCGTACCGGCATCCGTTTGACCCCGGGCACCATGGTTGCCCGCATCCGGTCGACGTCACCGACCAGCTCGAGCCGGGGGAAGCGGCCCAGCAATTCCTCGAACATCACCGTGGCCTCCAGGCGCGCCAATTGTGCTCCGATACAAGAATGTTCGCCGCACCCGAACGCGATGTGCGGGTTGGGGTGGCGGGTCACCTTGAATTCTTCAGAGTCGGCGCCGAAGACATCTTCGTCGCGGTTGGCCGATCCGTACAGCATGACCACCACGTCGCCTTCGGCGATGCGCTGGCCGCGGATCTCGACGTCGGCGGTTGCCGTCCGGGCCATGTGCACCACCGGGCTGTTCCACCGCAGCATCTCCTCGACAGCGCTGGGGATCAGCGAGAAATCGTCGATCAGCAGGCGGTGCTGATCGGGATGAGCGATCAACGCCAGCGTGCCGAGCGCGATCAGATTGCGGGTGGTTTCGTTTCCGGCCACCAGCAACAGGAACGCAAAATTCAGCAGGTCTTCGTCAGTGAGCCGGTCGCCGTCGATTTCTGCACCGGCCAGCACCGAGAGCAAATCGTCGCGCGGCTCGACTCGCCTTGCGCCGATGAGCTTTTGGAAATACTCGAACAACTGGCCGGCAGCCTCTAACGGGTCAAGTTCGATCTCCGGGTCGGCGTTTCCGGTGGCCGCGTCCGACCAGGCCCGGAACTGCTCCCAATCGTCGGGCGGTGCACCGATCAACTCGGCGATCAGTCGGGTAGGCAGCGGAGCGGCGATCTCCTCGGCGAACTCGTGCACCGAATCCACTGCCACGCCGTCGAGGATGCCGCGGACGATCTCGCGGATTTTCGGCTCGAGTACGGAAACCCGGCGCCTGGTGAAGCCGGAGTTGATCAGCTTGCGCATCTGCCGGTGGCGAGGCGGGTCGGTGAAGATCAGGCTCCCAGGTTGCACCGGGCTCGGCATCGCCGGGTCCGGGATGGTGATGCCCTGGGTCGAGGTGAATGCGGCTGGGCTGCTGGAGACGAACCGGACGTCCTCGTACTTCAGCAGGGCCCAGAAATTGGTGACGTCGTTCCAGCACACCGGCGCCGTCGCGCGCAGTTCCCGGTACGCGGGATAGGGGTCGCCGGCGTAGAAGTCCGGCGAATGCAGCGGCACGGTCGAGCTGGATTCCGTGTGCACCCAGGCCTCCTCGACGCGCGCGATCGTACATTTGCCTATGAACTGTCCGGTGCACCCTGTTTACTCTGACGGCACTGACGATGTCAATATGCTTGCTGTTGAACTGAACTAGCAGCGCCGAACGTAACCAGGCCAGGTCGAGCATTGACGACAGCGGCCCGACAGGTGTAGACCAAACGTTGAGCCGCCGGACCGTCCAAAGGCCCCGGACCCCTAAAGGAATGGATATGGCTGACCCACGCTCATTGATCGACACCTACTCGGTCTATATCGATGGCCAGTGGGTCGACCCGGAGAACGGCCGCTACGACGACGTCTGTCCGGCCACCGAGGCGGTGATGGCGTCGGCACCCGATCCCAGCCAGGCCCAAGTCGACAGTGCGATCGCGGCGGCCAGGGACGCCTTCGACTCGGGGCCGTGGGCCAGCGCCGGACCCGAGCAGCGGGCCGGGTTCCTCAACCAGTTCGGCGAGGCGCTGCTGACGCATGCCGACGACTTCTTCGCGTTGGCGCAACAGGAGTGGGGTTGTACGGCCAATGAGCGAGTGATCCACGTCGAAGGGCCCGCGTTCGCGGCGCTGAACGCGGCCGAACTCGCCACCCATCCGATCGAGGAGCCGATCGACGCCTTCGGCGCCGCGGGCAAGACGCTGCTGCGCTACGAGCCGCTCGGTGTGGTGTCGATCCTGACGCCGTGGAATTTCCCGCACACCCTCAACGTGATGAAAGTCTGCGCCGCGCTAGCCGCCGGTGACACCGTCGTGCTGAAGCCGTCGCCGCTGGCGCCGTTGGCCGGATTGGCGCTGGCCCGAATCATCGACGAGCACACCGATATTCCACCGGGTGTGGTCAATGTCGTGACTCCGACCGACATCGAATCCAGCAAGCTGCTGACCGTCGATCCGCGGATCGACATGGTCAGCTTCACCGGGAGCTCGGCGGTCGGTCGTGAGGTGATGGCCGCGGCCGGCGGGACGATGAAACGGCTGCTGCTCGAATGCGGCGGTAAGTCGGCCAGCATCGTGCTCGATGACGTTACGCTGGATGACGAACTCCTGCAGCGAATGTTGTTCGAATCCTGCTCATTTCATGCCGGGCAGGCCTGCATTCTGCACAGCCGGATGCTGCTGCCCGACGCGATCCACGACGAGGTGGTCGATCGACTGGTCGCGATGGCCCGGGCGGTTAAGGTCGGCGATCCCACCGATCCGGACGTGCAGATGGGCCCACTGATCAGCGCCGCACAGTGCGAACGTGTTCAGGCACACGTCGATCAGGCACTCAATGACGGCGCCAAGCTGGCGACCGGTGGCGGTCGGCCGGCCGGTTTGAACGGTGGATACTACTTCGAGCCGACGATCCTCACCGAGGTCACGCCGGACGCCACCATCGCCCAGGAAGAGGTATTCGGGCCGGTGCTGTCGGTGCTGCGCTACCGCGACGACGACGACGCGGTCCGGATCGCGAACAACTCGCGGTACGGGCTGTCCGGCGCGGTGTGGGGCACCGACGTCGAACGTGGGCTCGCGATCGCCCGCCGGGTCCGCACCGGGCAGATCGCGGTCAACGGGTTCGGACCGGGCGGCGCGCCGTTCGGCGGGTTCAATCAGAGCGGGATCGGCCGGGAGAGCGGCGGGATCGTCGGAATTCGTCAGTACATGGAGCCGAAGGCCATGGGACTGCCGGCGTGACGTGCGTCCATGACGAAGATGCCGGCGTTAGCCGGGGTTGAGGAGTGGCGCCATTGATGGGGTCCCTCGATGGGCTTCGGGTGGTCGAGATCGCCGACGAGATCTCAGGCCCCTACTGCGGCAAGCTCCTCGTCGACCTCGGCGCCCTCGTCACGAAGATCGAATCACCAGAAGGTGATCCGCTGAGGCAGTGGGGCCCGTTTCCCGGTGGCGAACCCGACCCCGATCGGTCCGGGTTGTTCGAGTACCTCAACGCCGGCAAACGCGGCGCAGTCTTGGACCTCACCCGCGACCAGGATGCGGCGGCCGCTCGCGGACTCATCGCCGACGCCGATGTGCTGATCGACGCGTCGGCTCCCGGAACCCTGGCGGCGTTAGATCCGCACGATTCGCGGCTGGTTATCGTGCGGATCTCACATTTCGGACAGCACGGGCCATTTCGGGATCGCGATGCCACGCCGCTGACCATGCAGGCGATATCGGGCTGGATCAGCGCGCGCGACCCGGACCGACCGCCGGTGCAGGCCGGCGCCCGAATCGCCGAATACGTCGCGGGCGCCTACGCCGCGCTGGGCGCGCTGACTGCGTTGCGGATCGCCCCGGCCGGTCGGGTGACCGAGGTCGACGTCTCCGAATTGGAGGCACTGCTGGCGACGTTGCCGTACCCGATGCTGATGTACGAGCGAATGCGCGCGCTCGGCCTGCCCACCAACGTGCGCCAGTCTCCGATGCTGGGTGTGGTCCGCGCCGCCGATGGCTGGGTCGGGATTAACTGCCTGACCGGGCAGCACTGGCTCGACGTGTGCGCCATGCTCGGGCTTCCGGAGTACGGCGATCAGCAGTTCGCGATCATGATGGGCGGGCCCGAGCGTGCCGAGTTCTACGCGGCGGCGCAGCCGTGGCTGGACGAACGAACCGTCGCCGACATCGTCGAACTCAGTCAGGCACTGCGCATTCCGGCGGCTCCGGTCGCCGACGGCCCTGGGACGCTGGACAATCCGCAGTACACCAAGCGGGGATTCTTCGTCGACGGCGGTGGGAGGGACTGGTCGTTTCGACGACCGGGCCCGCCGTTTCGCCTCTCGAAGACACCGACGGTGCCCGCCCGTCCCGCACCGAGCCTGGGAGATAGGTCGGGAAGCGATCACCTACCGCGTCGACCGGGGGCCGATCCGGTAGCGGATCCGTCGCTGCCATTCGCGGGCCTGAAAGTGCTTGACCTGACCACATTTTGGGCGGGCGGATACCTCACCTGCTATCTCGGTGCATTCGGCGCCGACGTCGTCAAACTCGAGTCGATCCAACGGCCGGACGGATTCCGCTATTCGGGCGCCCAACCGTTCGAGGGCGAGGACTGGTACGAGCGCAGCCCTTTGTGGCAGGCCACCAACTTGAATAAGCGCGACATCACGCTGGATTTGAGCTCACGGGCCGGCTGCGACCTCGCCCGTCGGCTTGCGGCGCAGGCCGATGTCGTCGTGGAGAACTTCTCCCCGCGAGTGGTGGAGCAGTTCGGGCTGGACTACGAATCGCTGGCCACGCTGCGCCCTGACGTGATCGCTGTTCGCATGCCGGGATTCGGCCTCGACGGCCCGTGGCGCGATTACGTCGGCTGGGCGCTGAACATCGAACAGGTGTCCGGCATGTCGGCGGTGACCGGCTACGCCCAAGGTCCGCCGTGCAATGTGCAGGGTCCGGCCGACCCCATCGTCGGTGTGCACGCCGGGGTGGCGTTGCTCGCCGCGCTCGACCACCGCCGTCGCACCGGCGAAGGCCAGCTGATCGAGGTCGCGCAGATCGAAGTCGGCGCCGCCGTCACAGCCGAACCGGTGATCGAGTACTCGATGAACGGCATCGTCCCCCCGCGCGAGGGCAACCGGCGGCGGGGCTGCCGGCAGGGCGTCTACCCGACCGACAGCGACGACGCGTGGGTGGCGCTGTCGGTGCGCGACGACACCGACTGGTCGCGGCTGATCGACCTGATGGATTGCCACGACCTGACGGCCGATGATCACGAGGCCTTCGATGAAGCGGTCGCGGCCTGGACGCGAACACAATCGGCCGCCGATGTCGTTGCCGCCCTTCGGGAACGCAACATCCCCGCCGAGGAGGTGACCAGGCCCGAGCGGATGTATGAGCTGCCCGGGCTGGACGCCCGCGGGTTCTATCAGGATTTCGAGCACGCCGTCACCGGCCATCACCGTTATCCCGGGTGGCCGTTTCGGATCACCCCCGGACCGGCCCGTCATCACCGCTTCGCCCCGCCCACGCTCGGGCAGCACAACGAAGAGATTCTCGGCGACCTCGGGTTGTCCCGCGATGGGCTCGACGCCCTGCGCCGCGACCATGTGATCGGTGAACGGGTGATGGGCTCGTGACCGGTACCGGTGTCCTGCTCTATCCGAGAACCAAAGGCCCTAAGAGACTCCGCGGCGTTGCGTCACCGCCCTGGCCCGGTGGGGGTGGACACGCCGTTGATCGCCGCTATGCCGCGACTGGTCTCGTAGGATCTCGCAGATTCGCCGAAGTCCTCTGTGCCCCTGGAGTTGTGACTTCTGGCTCTCCCGCGCAGATGCTCCGGTGGAGCAGAGTTTCTGCCATGGAGCACCTGTCGACTCTGGATGCAGGGTTTCTGCAAGCCGAGGATGCGGATCCGCATATCAGCCTCGCGGTGGGTGCGTTAGCTGTTCTTGCGGGCCCTGCACCCGAATTCGAGCATCTCATCGCGGGTCTGGGTGAACGGCTGGTCGGAGTTCCGCGGTTCAACCAGGTACTGCGCACGCATCCGCTCGACCTTGCTTCTCCCGAGTGGGTCGAGGACGGTGCTTTCGATCTCCGTCACCACGTGCGGCGCGCGGCGGTCCTGGCACCGGGTGACGACGCAGCCCTGTTTCGATTAGCCGCAGCTCTGATGGAGCGGCGACTGGACCGAGATCACCCGCTGTGGGAATGCTGGATGATCGAGGGCCTCCACCGCGGACACTGGGCCCTGCTGATGAAGATCCACCATTGCATCGCGGACGGGATCGCGACAACCCAACTGCTCGCGCGCCTCTCAGACGAGGGACGGAACGACACATTCGTGAGCAAAATCCACCCGGCGCCGGCACCATCTAACAGTGACCGCACGCCGCACTCCGTGTTCGATCCTCGCCACTGGGTCGACCGAATGTGGCGCACGTCGGTCGCCGTCTCCAGCGCGGCCATGCGGGCGGTCGAAGGCGTTCTCGAAATCGGTGGGGCCCTGACTCTTCCGGCACAGCCCTCGGGTCTGAACGGGCCCGTCACCGGCATGCGGCGATACGCTGCCGCTCGGGTGCCGATGAAAGACGTCACGAAAGTCTGCAAGGCCTACGGCGTCACGGTCAATGATGTTGCGCTGGCTTCGATTACTGACAGTTACCGCGCAGCGTTGATTCGTCGCGGTGAACGGCCGGGAGCCCGCTCACTGCGCACATTGGTGCCGGTATCAGTGCGCTCCACCGATGAACTGGGCGAACTCAACAATCGCGTGTCGCTCTTGCTGCCCTACCTTCCGGTCGACGAATCCGACCCGGTTGAGCAGCTACGCGTGATCCAACGTCGGTTGGCCAAAGCAAAACGCAGCGGTCAACGCGAGGCCGGAAGCCTAGCGGTCGCAGCGACGAATCTCATTCCGTTCCCAGTGACCGCATGGACCATGCGAGCACTGACGCGCCTGCCGCAACGGGCCGTCGTCACGGTAGCGACGAATGTTCCCGGCCCGCAAAGACGACTCACCGTCATGGGCCAAGCTGTTGTGCAGCTGCTGCCGATTCTGCCGATCGCGCTACAAGTCCGAACCGGTGTCGCGATCCTGAGCTACGTGGATGACCTGGTCTTTGGAATCACTGCCGATTACGATGCGGCGTCCGACGTGAACGAACTCGCGGCCGGCGTCGAGCGAGCGGTGGCACAGCTGGCCTCTTCGGTCACGCCAGCGCGGAAATCCGTCGCGCGAAGTGATCGGATATCTCAGCGTGGCCGGCTGGCGCCGGACGCGCAGTAAGGCAGCACCCGCGTTTATCGGGCGGCACCTCTAGTGTGATCAACGTCCGTCTCGCGCCCCAGTGTTCCGTTGTCCACAGCAGAGCAAATGTTCGCCATCACCCGATCCAGCAACGCCGCGGAAACTGTTCCGTCGTCGGCAACGCTGCGTAGTTCTTCGCGTCGCAGGTAGGCATCTAGGCGACGGTCGATCGTCCATTCGGTGAAGCAACGGCTCGCGTAGATCGAGCCGAGAAATCCCCACGCGATAGCGTCTAACTTCGCTTCGTTGAGCGTGACGGCGGGTTGCATGGCGGACCGATCACACCGTGTTGGGTCGTCGCGCCGCCTCCAACAGCAGACGTTGCTCGGCCGCGGCTATCGTGCGGCGCGCCGCCGTAGCGG
>NZ_JBAPRN010000259.1:0-9264 GCF_049281135.1 Mycobacterium sp.
GAAGAGAAATACGCGTGTTCAGTGAAGGCTCCATGCGGCCAGACAAGCGCCGGTATCTGTAGCAATAGGCAGTCATCGCATACCCGCAAGTGCAGCGGGAAATTCGGTTCTGCCAAATCAAGTTCTCCGGGTGTGAGGAACTTGTCACAGGGCGGGCTTGCGCCGAGGTCCAAAACGCTTCGGAGTCGACCCGAATCACATAAACGGCAATGCAACTGAGCAACTGCCGCCGGCACGCTTTCCTTGATGTCGCCCTTCATGTCACGCCGAGCGGGGGAAGCCCGGACCGCGGCGGGGGCACACCGCGGCCCGGACGTTTCAGGGAGGTCCGGTCCAACTCGCGAGTTACGCGATCAGCTGCTGGCGATGCAGCGAGGGCACTATCGGCCAATTGGCGAGACATCTCACCGTGCTTGCCATCGGTAGAAAGACGTTGGCGCCGGCCACGATTGAGACCGTTTTCTGCCCAGGCGGCAACAACCCGGAGGCCAGCACCCGGACCTAACTCACCCCAGGCCATTCAATATGCCCCGTCGCGGGCCAAGACAGCCTTGAGGGTCTTGGCGATAAGCAGAAAATCGCTCGCCATCGACCAGTTGTCGACGTAAGACAAGTCCAGACGCATCGATTCATCCCACGGAAGGTCTGAACGGCCATTTACCTGCCATAACCCGGTAACCCCCGGCTTGACCAAAAGTCGCCGCTGGACATCGCCGTCGTATGTCATCACCTCTCGTCTCAGCGGCGGTCTTGGCCCGACCACACTCATGTCCTGCTTGAGCACATTGATGAATTGCGGTAACTCATCGATGCTGAGTCTGCGGAGAATTCTGCCAACCGGAGTGACGCGGGGGTCTTGGCGAATTTTGAACAACACTCCGCCCTGGCTCTCATTGCGAGACAACAAATGCTGAATTTGGCTGTCGGCACCGTCGACCATCGTTCGGAATTTGAGCATGGTAAAAGGTTTTCCATCCAAACCGATCCGCTCGGACGGGTAAAAGACCGGGCCTTTGCTCGACACTTTGACAGCGATGGCCGCTGCAATGAGTAGTGGCGACGTACCGATCAGGGCGGCCAGCGCGAAGCAAAAATCGAAGGCGCGTTTCTGGAATCGTTTGGCGCCCTCGTACTGCGGTTTTTCCACATGCAACAACGGGAAGCCGGCGAAGGGCCGCAACGCCAGTCGGCCTTCCGCGACATCCATCACTCCGGGAGCGACCACCAGATCGACATCCACCGTCTCCAGCTGCCACATCAACTGTCTAAGCCCCTGTGCACCAAAACGTTCTGTGCCCGTCAACGCGACGGTGTCGGCGCCGCAATGTCCGAGCGCGGCCACGGCGTGCGCCTCGTCTCCAAGAATCGGGATCTCCCGGCCGTTGACCAGAAGGGTCTTGCCGCGTGACGGTCCGTACCCGGGTATACCGGCCCCGACCACGACGTAGCCGGCTCGAGGATTGCGGGTCAGTTCCTGCGCAAGCTGAGCAACTGCCTTACGATCTCCAATTGCCAATACCATTGTCTGATATTTGCCGGTGGCTCGCTTGCCGCCGATATGGTAACGCCACAATGCACGGCTCACCAGCAACCCGATCGTGCCCACCGGTAACGCGACTGCCAAGTACCCACGGGCCAGGAATATCCTCGCCAGCAGATTCACGATCGCAATCATTCCGAACGTCCAAAATGATGCGCTGACGATGCGCCGATATTCCTCGATGCCGTCGCCGATGACACGAACCGACCTGGTGCGGAACGTCGCGATCGACGACAGCCACAGAGCCGCGAACAAAACAGAAAATAGCGTCACCACCTCGCCGGGGTAACCCGAATCGTGCGGCGAATCGCCGAATCGGATGTACTGGGCGAGCCCTACCGATGCGCAAACGATAAGCGTATCGGTGATTTGTAAACGTCGCGAGTATTGATGCTGCCAGCGCCGCGCAGTGGCAGCTTTGAAGGCGGGAGCCGGACGAACCAATTCAATCGGTCGGCCGGTTCGACTGGGGCGGGTCTTTATGGTTGTGACAGTCATGCGGGCCTGGTCTCTCGGTTGTACGTCACCGATCGTGAATAGTCGGATGCGAGCGTGTCGTGGCTGGTGGTCGCCCTGGCACTTCGCTTACCGATTACGGTGGTGCCGTCCGTGGATACATTTCGTCCGGTCGGCAACTTGCCGATCGTCGCCGTGACGCTCCTCATCGATGCGAGCAACGGCCAGTTGGCGTCTTTTTCAGAGATTACGCTGACCGCCAATGGCCACTCGATCCCGAATTCTGGTTCGTTCCAACGGAATCCCTGCTCTTCGGTGGCTTCACAGACCTCGCTGACTTGAAAAAGAACCTCTGTATTGTCAGCAAGGGTTTGAAAGCCGTGCGCAACGTAGGCCGGCAGAAACAGAGCGCGGCGATTGTCGGCACTCAGCTGAACCATGACGTGCTTGCCGTAGGTAGACGACTCCGGACGTACGTCGACGGCAGCGGCGACGATTGCACCCCGAGTGCAGCGGATCAGCGTGGCGACGGCGTTCGGAGCAACCTGACGGTGGATGCCGCGCAAAGTCCCTCTGGCATAGTTGTAGGAGACGCTCGTCTGCACGACGCTGAAAGGCAATCCGTTTTCGGCGAATTCGTTGCTGCAGAACACATTTGAGCGGAAGCCACGATCATCGCGGTCTGGTTCGATATCGATGATCGTTACTCCGGCAACGTCAGTGGGCATGTACCTCACTCGAGCCCTCCCTTCGAAAAAAGGCCGCCTCCGAGAAACGTTGGGGCGGGAGGGCAAATCAAACTGCCCTCGGTACCGCTGACCAGCGCTCGCATAGTGATGTTCCTTCGTCGCCCGGTACTGGCCTGCGCTAGTTCACCCAGTAATCGGAACCGGAATGCAGCACGGACTTCTCGATGGTCGCCGCCGGAGCGCACAGGAGACTCAAACCGTCCATCAGCATATCGGTGAGTATACATACTTTTGGGATGTTGTTAAGCCTTTGGATGAACCTTTGGTATCGCGGGAGCATCGCAAGCTTCCTCGGTGCCTCAACCGGCGTATACCGGCCGTTGCACCATGGGGGGGCGGAAGTTGTAGCGGGCAGCCAAGGGTGAACTGACGCCCACGCGCTGCGTTGGACTCGCCGGCGGAACGCCGATCGGGCCCGCCGGATTGGTCGGTACGACCGGCGTTGTAACGCGCGCTCCGCCAGGCAACGCCGAGGGAACCTGGCTGAATGCGGGCGCTGCGGAGGTCCAGCCCTGGGGAACGGACAACGGGCCGAGCGACGCCGCCCGGCCCGCGGTCGCGGTTACGGATGTACCGCCGATGCCGGGTGAGCTCAACGCACCTGCTCCCGAACCGACGCCCGTGCTCGTCGCCGATCCGGATATCTGGAAGCCCCTGGAAAATGCGGTAGTGGCCGGGCCAAACGTATTCATCAGCGAACCCGCCGAGCCGAGCATCGAGACGCCCGAGGTAGCCATCGACACTGACGATGCCGCGCCAGAGGCCAGGCTCGTCCCCGACGTCAATGCGGACGACGACGTCAGGGTCGTCAAGGAGGAGAGAGGTGACGTCGAAGTCGAAGACGAAGCCACCGTTGATGCGAACCCCGGCAGAGCACCCGGCACCGCCGCGGAGCTCAATGGTGCCACCGTCTGGGCACCCGTGCCGGCCGAGGTACCGGCGGCTTGTGTCACCGCAGCGGCCATCCCGGCAACCCCAGAGGGGTTGGTGCTTTCCAGCGGAGTCGTGAATGGCGTCAACGCCGATGCTGCCGATGACGCGCCGGCGTAGCCGTACATCGCCGTGGCATCCTGCGCCCACATCTCGACGTAGTCGGCCTCAGTGGCCATGATCGCCGGGGTGTTTTGACCGAAGAAGTTTGTGGCGACCAGCGCGAGCAGCAACGCGCGGTTGGCCGCTATTACCGGCGGCGGCACCGTCATGCCGAACGCAGCCTCGTAGGCGGCGACGGCCGCCGTGGCCTGGCCTGCGGTTAACTCAGCCTGCGCAGCGCTAGCGGTGATCCATGACACGAAGCTGGCTGCTGCGGTCGCCATTGATAGCGAGGAGGGCCCCAGCCACGACGACGTCAGGTCTGAGACCACATATCCGTAGGCGGCTGCCGCCAAGTACAGGTCGTCCGCCAACGCGTCCCAGGCCGCGGAGGCGGCCGTCATCGGCCCCGCGCCGGGCCCCGCATACATCAGCCCGGAATTGATTTCCGGCGGAAACATCGCGAATTCGAGCATCTACGGTCCGCCGCGAGTCGTGGCGGCCGCGTTGCCCGCCTGGGCAGCGACCGACGAGGAGCCCGCCCGGCCCAGGGCGCTCTGACCGCGCCCGTCGCGCCGCAGCAGCCTCCTCAGACCGATCACCCACATAACGACTATGGTACATACTTTTTGAATGTTGTGAAGCTCTGTACAGACTAATAGTCCTCAGAGCTTGCCAGGCTCGGTCTAACGCTGTTAACTTGAACTGTCCGCAAACCGAACGACATCGACTCGGCTCGCGCAGCGTACGTGCCGCGTCGATCGCCCCTTGCAGATGACTGTTGAACTACGCTTGTCAAACAACGCCTCGAGACCTAGGGGCCCGTTGTCAAACTATCGCGGCGGAGCATTACTAGGTGGACCAACCATGACCGAAACAACAGACACCCGAGCGGATACCACCCGCCAGCAGATTCTGCGTGCCGCCGCACGCCAGTTCGCGCGGCTTCCCTACCATCAAGTCGGCCTTGACGACGTGCTTGCCGAGGCCGAATTGACCAAGGGCGCAATGTATTTCCACTTCCGGTCCAAGCATGCGCTGGCGCTGGCCATCATCGACGACCAGACCACCCGGTCCAATGAAGCCATCGCCGACCTGTTGGCACGAAAATTCTCCGGCCTCGAAACGCTGATCGATTTCTCCTATCAGCTGGCGGTCCGCGACATCACCGACGACATTTCCCGGGCGGCTTTGCATCTGCTCGAGTCGATCGGCCGGATCGAGGACCTGCAGGCGACGTCGCTCAAAGCATGGAGTGACACCCTTGCGCAAGCCGTTCACCGCGCCATCGGCGAGGGCGACGTATACGAGGACTCCGACCCGCAGGACGTGGGACGCCTGCTGGTGTCGATCTACATGGGACTGCGCCAGGCCAGCAACCTGGACGAACCGGAGCAATTCCTTCGCGACCTCGAGAGCGCCTGGGCTTTGACGCTGCCCGGCTTCGTGCGTCCCGACCGGATCGATTACTTCCGTCAGTTCATCACACGTCGCACGAACATTGCGATCGGGAGTACGTCCGCGATGGCGGGTTCGACGTGATCACGAGGTCGGCCACCGGCCGGTGATCGATGACCCGGCCCGCCGCCCTGTTAGGCTATTTCGCCAAGTCAGGATTGTTGCGATGGCCATAGCCCGGAAGCTCAGCGCACAACCGGAACTCCGGAGGTAACAGGCGATGGCCCGCCAGGTTCGATCGGAAGCGACACGGCGAAAGATTCTCGACGCCGCGGTCGAGGTGTTCAACGAGGTCGGGTTCGCGGCTGCCGATCGTGGCGCGATCATCGAGCGCACCGGGATGACCAAGGGCGCCTTCTACCACCACTTCGACTCGATGGAATCGCTGGCATCGGCCATCATCGAGGACGGCGCAGCCCTGGTGGTCGCCGAGTTGGGCACCATGTCGGACTCGTTTTCTCCGGCGCTGGAGAACATCCTGCACGGCACGTTCGTCACCGCGGATCTGTTCGCCACCAACACGGTCGTGCGCACCGCCGAGCAGTTGAGTCTGGCGTTCGGCAAATTCAACGACACGGCCGGCGCGGCTTACACAGCCTGGATCGAGTCGATGACTGCCCAGACCAGCAGGGCGATCGCCGAAGGCGATATCCGATCAGAACTCGACGCGAAAACGGTCAGCGAAGCGGTCATCGGCGCGACGTTCGGAGCCCGGATGATCTGCCAGGCGACCACCGACGGCACCGATCTTGTTCGGCGACTGACCGACATGTGGGAGTTGCTGTTCCCCGCCATCGTGACCGAGACGTCGCTGGGCTACTACCGTGAATTCCTTGCCCGCGAGGCGCTGCGCCACGTCGAGCACGACGCGTCCTGACTTGGGCAGCGACTAGGGCTCGTTGGCCCAGAGCTCTTCGGTGAGGTCCTGGAACGTCGCCAGCGCGATCGAATCGTCGGCACGCCGCAGCGCTGACCTGCTCATCAGCGCACGCACTGTCGAGCCGTCCTTGTGCGCCAGCTCGACGACCATGTTGGCCAGGCCGTCGACAACCGAGAGCACCGATTCCGTTTCCAGCGCGCCATGGAAGATGTCGTGGAACCTCAGCGCCACGACCTCCTCCGCGTTACGGCCGACCATGTCGGCGAAGGCCGTGTTCGCGAACACGATGGTGCCGTCCTGCATGACCGCCAACGTAGGGACCGGGATGCGCTCCAGTAACACCAGCGCCGGCAATTCCGACAGCACTTCCATCGGCGGTCGGCTGGCGTGCGCGGTTCGTCGTCGCTCCACCGCTTGATTATTGTCCATCGCGGTGTCCATTGCCGAATCGGCGATGACCGTCGTGCTTTGCGGCGACCCTGCGGATAATGACACGCTGGACAGATGGCGGCTTGCCGACATGCACGGCTGTGCCCACCAGCGGCCAGCGGCGAGGAGGTTCGATGACGACGCGCGGCGAATCAGCGGTCCTCGTCCTGGCGGCCGGGGCCGGCACCCGGATGCGCTCGGACACCCCTAAGGTGCTGCACACGTTGGCCGGCCGCAGCATGCTGGCACATTCGCTGCATGCGATCGCCAAGATGGCGCCGCACCACCTGGTGGTGGTGCTCGGCCGTGATCACCAGCGCATCGACGACGCAATCGGTGAACTGGCCGTAACCCTTGGGCGCCCGATCGACACCGCAACGCAGGACCAGCAGCTCGGCACCGGCCACGCGGTGCTGTGTGGCCTGTCGGCGCTGCCCGACGATTTCCGCGGCGTCGTTGTCGTCACGTCCGGCGACGTCCCGCTGCTCGACGCCGACACGCTGGCCGACCTGGTGGCCAGTCACAATTCGCACGGCGCGGCGGTCACCGTGCTGACCACGACGCTGAGCGATCCGACCGGCTACGGCCGCACGCTGCGCACCCAGGACAACGAAGTGATCGCGATCGTCGAGCAGGCTGACGCGACGCCGTCACAGCGGGAAATCCGCGAAGTCAACGCCGGCGTGTACGCCTTCGACATCGCCGCGCTGCGATCGGCGTTGAGCCGGCTGTCCGCCGACAACGCGCAACAGGAGCTGTACCTCACCGACGTCATCGCCATCGTTCGACAGGATGGCCAGGTGGTGCAGGCCAGGCACGTCGACGACAGCTCGCTGGTGGCCGGCGTGAACAACCGGGTGCAGCTTTCCGAACTGGCCGCCGAGCTCAACCGCCGTATCGTCACCGCCCATCAGCTGAGCGGCGTCAGCGTCGTCGACCCGGCGACCACCTGGATCGACATCGACGTGACCATCGGCCGCGACACCGTCATCCAGCCCGGGACGCAGCTGCTCGGCGGCACCCGCATCGGCGGGCATTGCACCATCGGCCCGGATACCACGCTGACCGATGTCGCAGTCGGGGACGGCGCTTCGGTGCTGCGGACCCACGGCACCAACTCGTCGATCGGTGACGGCGCGGTGGTTGGGCCGTTCACCTACCTGCGGCCTGGCACGGTGCTGGGCGCCGAGGGCAAGCTGGGCGCATTCGTCGAAGCCAAGAACTCCACAATCGGCGCCGGCACCAAAGTGCCGCACCTGACCTACGTCGGTGACGCCGACATCGGCGAGCACAGCAATATCGGCGCTTCCAGCGTCTTCGTCAACTACGACGGCACATCCAAGCAACGCACCACGGTCGGCTCGCACGTGCGCACCGGCTCCGACACCATGTTCGTCGCCCCGGTCAGCGTCGGCGACGGCGCCTACACGGGAGCCGGCACGGTGGTACGCGAGGACGTTCCGCCCGGTGCGCTGGCGGTGTCCGGTGGCCAGCAGCGCAACATCGAGGGCTGGGTCGCGCGTAAAAGGCCCGGTAGCGCGGCCGCAGAGGCCGCGGAGAAGGCACGCGCCGCCAATCCCGAGGCACCCCCGTCGCCGACCGAGACAACATGACGGCAAGGGAGCAGCGCAGCGGCGATTCGCTACCTATTATTCAGTGGCGAGCCATGCAGAGGCGCATCATTCACAGGCAATCAATTGGGTAACCATCCGATCCGAATCGGCGAGGGCGACAGATGAGCTACGACTGGACCGATAACCGCAAGAATCTGATGCTGTTCGCCGGCCGCTCGCACCCCGAGCTGGCCGAACAGGTGGCCAAGGAGCTCGACGTACACGTCACCGCTCAGACCGCTCGCGACTTCGCCAACGGCGAGATCTTCGTGCGATTCGACGAATCGGTCCGCGGCTGCGATGCCTTCGTCCTGCAGTCACACCCGATGCCGGTCAACCAGTGGCTGATGGAACAGCTGATCATGATCGACGCGCTCAAACGCGGAAGCGCCAAGCGGATCACCGCAGTCGTGCCGTTCTACCCGTATGCCCGGCAGGACAAGAAGCACCGCGGGCGCGAGCCGATCTCGGCGCGCCTGGTCGCGGACCTGTTCAAGACCGCGGGCGCAGACCGGATCGTCACCGTCGACCTGCACACCGATCAGATTCAGGGCTTCTTCGACGGGCCCGTCGACCACATGCGCGGCCAAAACCTGCTGACCGGCTACATCAAGGACAACTACGCCGGCGCCGACATGGTCGTGGTCTCCCCCGACTCCGGCCGGGTGCGGGTCGCCGAGAAGTGGGCCGACGCGATGGGTGGCGTCCCGCTGGCGTTTATCCACAAGACCCGTGACCCGCGAGTGCCCAACCAGGTGGTGTCCAATCGGGTGGTCGGCGAGGTGGAGGGCCGTACCTGCGTGTTGATCGACGACATGATCGACACCGGTGGCACCATCGCCGGCGCGGTCAAGCTGCTGCGCGACGACGGCGCCAAAGACGTCGTCATCGCCGCCACCCATGGCGTGCTGTCCGACCCGGCATCCGATCGGCTGGCCCAGAGCGGCGCCAAGGAAGTGATCGTCACCAACACGCTGCCGATCGGCGAGGAGAAGCGTTTCCCGCAGCTCACCGTGTTGTCGATCGCACCGCTGCTCGCGACCACCATCCGCGCGGTATTCGAAAACGGTTCGGTCACAGGACTATTCGACGGTGACGCATAGATGG
>NZ_JBAPRN010000260.1:0-8163 GCF_049281135.1 Mycobacterium sp.
GCGTACGAACGCGTGCGCGCATCCGGGAGCGGTGTTCCACGGCAAGCCCATCACCGTCGACGACGTTCTCGAGAGCCCGATGATCGCCGATCCGATCCACATGCTGGAGACGGTGATGCGAGTGCAGGGCGGTGTCGGTGTCCTGGTCGCCAACGCCGACGTGGCCCGGCGTGCCCGTCACCGTCCGGTGTGGGTCAAGGGATTCGGCGAGCACATTGCCTTCAAGACCGCGACCTACGCCGAAGACTTGATGACGACGCCGATCGCGCGCGCCGCCGAACGTGCGTTCGCGATGGCGGGTCTCGCCCCCTCGGCCGTCGACATGGCATCGCTCTACGACTGCTACACCATCACCGTCTTGATGACCCTCGAAGACGCCGGTTTTTGCGGCAAGGGCGAAGGCATGGACTGGGTCAACCAGCGCGACCTCACTTTTGCGGGCGACTTTCCGCTCAACACGGCGGGCGGGCAGCTCTCATTCGGGCAAGCCGGGATGGCCGGCGGCATGCACCACGTGGTCGATGCCGCGCGTCAGGTGATGGGCCGGGCCGCCGCGGCGCAGGTCGCCGACTGCAACCATGCATTCGTCAGCGGCACCGGTGGGATCATGAGTGAACAAGTCGCGCTGGTATTGGGTGGTGACTGAGATGACCGAGGTGACACCACTTCCCGAGGCCACCCCGGTGTCAGCGCCGTTCTGGCAAGCGCTCACCGAGCACCGGATCCTGGTGCAATATTCGCCGTCGTTGGGGCGGTATGTGTTCTATCCGCGCACGCTAACGCCGGGCACCCTCGCCGACGACCTGCAGTGGCGCGAAATCGACGGGGCCGGATCGGTGTACACCTTCACGGTGGCGCGTCGGCCCACCGGCCCACCATGGGCGGATTCGCTGCCGCAGATCCTCGCCGTCGTCGAGTGGGACGCCGGACCGCGGTTCAGCACCGAACTGGTGGACGTGGACCCGGCCGACGTCCGGGTAGGAATGCGGGTGAGCCCGGTATTCTGCGACATTCCCGACACCGGAGTCACGTTGTTGCGGTATCGGCCGGAGCCTGCGCATGTTTGAGACCGTCCAGCAACTACTGCGGTCCCGCATGCGCGAGGACACTCCTGCGGTGGCCTACGGCGAGCAGACCTGGACCTGGCGTGAGCACCTCGCGGAGGCCGCGGGCGAGGCGTCGGCGCTGATTGGGCTCGCCGACACTACGCGCCCGTTGCATGTCGGTGCGTTGCTGGCCAATTCACCGGCGATGCTGCGCTCCATGGCGGCGGCCGCGTTGGGTGGTTACGTGTTGTGCGGCATCAACACCACGCGGCGCGGTCCGGGTTTGGCAACCGATATCCGGCGGTCGGATTGCCAACTGCTGCTGGTCGATTCAGACCATCTGGCTTTGCTGGACGGCTTGGACCTGCACGACATCACCGTGCTGGAAGTGGCGTCGCCGCGCTACGTCGACGCGGTCGCGGACGCACCGCCCCTTGTCCCGTACCGCGAGGTCGGTTTCGACGACACCCTGATGATGATCTTCACCTCAGGAACCAGCGGCGACCCCAAGGCCGTGCGTTTCTCACACGTGATGGCGATCATGTGCGGCGCCAGCCTGATTGGGCAGTACGACGTCACCGCGGACGACGTGTGCTACCTGTCGATGCCGCTGTTCCATTCCAACGGCGTGGCCGCCGGGTGGGCCGTGGCCGTCGGCAGTGGAGCGACGATGGTGCCCGCCCGGTTCTCGACGTCGAGATTCTTGGCCGATGTCCGCCGCTACAACGTCACCTACATGAACTATGTCGGTAAACCGCTGGCCCTGCTGCTGGCCACCCCTGAGCAACACGGCGACGCCGACAACACCCTGCGCATGGCATTCGGTAACGAAGCGAGCGACCGCGACATCGACGAGTTCGCCCGGCGGTTCGGCTGCCGGGTGGTGGACAGCTTCGGATCCAGCGAGTTCGCGGTGATCATCACTCGCGAGGACGGCACCCCGGCCGGCTCCATCGGCAAGGGATATCCGGGCGTCGCCATTTACGATGCGCAGACCGTAACCGAATGCGCACCTGCCATTTTCGACGAGAATGGCGCCCTGGCCAATTTCGACGAGGCTGTCGGCGAACTGGTCAACACCGAAGGCTCTGGCCCGTTCGCCGGCTACTACAACGATCCCGCGGCCACCAGCGAGCGAATGCGCCACGGCATGTATTGGTCGGGCGATCTGGCGTATCGGGACACCGAAGGCTGGATCTATCTGGCCGGCCGCACGGCGGATTGGCTGCGCGTCGACGGCGAGAACCTGGCGGCCGCGCCCATCGAGCGAATTCTGCAGCGGCTGGCGCCGATCAATCAGGTCGCGGTGTATGGGATTCGGGATGAGGTCGGTGACCAGTTGATGGCCGCGATCGTGCTCAATGACGGGCAGTCGCTCACTCCGGACGAATTCGAGAAGTTCCTCCACACCCAATCCGACCTGTCACCAAAAGCCTGGCCCCGGTTCGTACGGATCAACGATGAGCTCCCGACAACGGCGACCACCAAGATCCTGAAGCGCGACTTGATCCGCGGGGGAGTGACGGCCGAGGACGGCGTGCTGTGGGAACGGGCATCGCGAGGAACCGCATACGTCGTGGTTGATCCTTGATGACGTGGTTTGCGGGCGTTAGCTATTCAGCGGGGGAGTCGATGATCGGCCAAGCGATTTCGGTGCGCCATTGGGTGTGATCGCTGGTATGGCTGTGATCGCGGTGGTAATACTCGCGCAGTTGCCAGCCGACCGCTAATTCGTGCTCGGCGACATAGGAACCCAAACGGCCGTAGGCTAGGTCGATATCGGAGTGCGGCCCTTGATAGCTGGTGACGGCGACCTCGGCCGCCGGAATGATCAGCGCTGTGACCCGGCCAACTTCGCGCGGTGTCGTCACCGGGATGAAAACGGTTGCTTCGCCGGGCTCATGGTGAAACAGGCATTCGTCGTACAAACCACCGGCGGGTCCGGCGATCCTCAGGGCATTATCTGCTGCGGCGCTGCGCAATTCGGCTAAGGCCTCACGCCACCAGGCTTCGATATCCAACGGGTCCAAGGTGTTTTCGGTAATTGCCAATGCGGGAAAGCTTGATTCGGCTCGCCGGTGTACCGGCTGCGGCCCGGCGGGGCTGTCCAGCAGCGCACGCAACGAGCTCACCGCGGCTTGCGTCTTCGCCAGTTCGGTTTCGAGATGATCGATATGGGCGGAGATCAGGCTGTCGCGCACGATTGGGGTGTCGGCGACGAGTACAGCCCGGACGTCGGCGACCGGCATGCGCAGATCACGTAGTCGCCGGATCAGCTGGGCCGTCGGGAGTTGTTCCAGTGTGTAATAGCGGTATCCGGTGTCCGGGTCGACTTCGGCTGGTTCTAGCAATCCGACTTGGTGATAGTGCCGCAGAGTTTTGACACTCAGATGGGTCATGGTCGCGAAGCGACCTACGCTGACGGTGTTGGTCATAGTCAATACTGGGGTGCAGTGTTGTTCACGATGAACAAGGTGACGATCTTGCCGTCGCGAACACGAAGGTAATTGGTCATGATCAGCGGGTCAGGGAGTCCTGTTTTATCGTAGTCGCCCTCGTATCGGCAGCGCACGCACCACATACCGGCATTGTCTACGGCCTCAACGGGTTGCATCGTGACGCGGTCACCGACCAACTCCTTGGCCACGAACGCACGGATGCGCTCCCGTCCCCAGAATTCCCGAGCTACGTCGTTGACGAGGGCATCCTCGGCGAACGTGTCCATGATCGCATCGAGATCGAAACTGTTGATCGCCGCGATATGCGAAGCGATTGCGGGATCCAGGGAAAGCTGAACGGTCATCGGGTTCTCCTCAGTCGTGTCGGCGTCACGTGCCTGTCGACGACAACTGTGAGGTCTCCCGCTACGGGAGGGTCAAGCATCTCCACATCGCCGAGCATGGCCTATCAGGCTAACGCGTGGCGGTGATGTACTCCGAGTGCATGATCTCGTCGAGGTCCATGTCGACCTGGGCCGGGGCCCGGCCGTATGCACGCTGCAGTTCCGGGTTGGTCTGCACGGGGTCGACCGTCCAGCCGTGATCGGCAAGCCATAGCGCCGGTTTCGTTTTCGTCGCGTCGTCGTAGGTCAACGTGGAGAAATTCACGTCGCCCGACAGGTTGAGGCCCGGGTAACTGCCTTCCAGTGCAGCGAGCCGGTCCTGGTCAAGACATGAGCCCAGTGCGCCTATCCCGAGCCGGCTGCCCGGCGTCGACAATTCGGTGATCCGACTGAACAACGTGTCCTGGGCGTCGCCGGTCAAGTACGGCAGAATGCCCTCCACCGACCAGGCGGTCGGGTGTTCGGTGTCGAAGCCGCTGTCCCGCAACGGTATTGACCAGTCATCGCGCAGGTCGGCCGCGACGTCGCGCCGGTCGGCCGCGGGTTCTGCTGCGTGCTGTGCAAGCACTCTCGCCTTGAACTCGAGGACTTTCGGCTGGTCGACCTCGAATACCGTTGTGCCGGTTGGCCATCTCAGCCGATACGCTCGCGAGTCCAGGCCGGCTGCCACGATGACGGCCTGGCGGATGCCCCGCTGCGCCGCGGAGGAGAAGAATTCGTCGAAGAACCGGGTCTGCGCGCCGTACAGGCGGGGAAAGGTGACCGCCCCCTCGGATGTGCCCGGGTCGGCGAGGGCGCTGTTGAGAAACGGGTCCGCGGATGCCGCGATGAAGTATTTGGCATAATCGTCGCGCACCAACGGATGGTCGCTCACCGCGTGTAAGGCACGCCATCCCGCGACCAGCAATGCGGTGTAGCCCACGCTGCTGACGATGTCCCAGGTGTCGTCGTCGGAGCGGTCCACGCCCCAGTTGCCCTGCGATGTGCTCATGTAACCCTTCCTCTCACAGCTCGAGCAGTACCGTCACCGGGCCGTCGTTGACCAATTCGACCTGCATGTGAGCGCCGAATACTCCGGTTTCCACGCCGGCCCCAAGATCGCGCAGCGCTTGCACGAACGCGGCGACCAGCGGCTCGGCGGCTGCGCCCGGCGCGGCGGCATTCCAGGACGGTCGCCGGCCCTTGGCGGTGTCGGCGTACAGCGTGAACTGGCTGACCACCATGATCGGTGCATCGACGTCGGAGGCCGACCGGTCGTCGTCGAGAATCCGCAGTTGCCAGAGCTTTTCGGCGAGCCGTCGGGCTTTGTCGGCGTCGTCACCGTGGGTCACCCCGACGAGCGCCAGCAGGCCTTGTCCGGCGGGCCGGATCGCACCGACGGCTTGGCCATCCACCGACACCGTTGCCGACGCGACCCGCTGCACCAGAACCCGCATGGCCCGATGCTGCCATGACCTCGTGGGTACGCTCATTGGGTGTCCGTACTGGTCGCATTCTCGGTCACACCACTCGGAGTCGGCGAGGGTGTCGGTGAGATCGTCGCCGAAGCGGTTCGGGTAGTTCGAGACTCCGGATTGCCGAACAAGACCGATTCGATGTTCACCGTGATGGAGGGTGACAGCTGGGCCGAGGTGATGGCCGTCGTGGAGCGCGCCGTCGAAGCCGTGGCGGCCCGCGCCACCCGGGTCAGCGTGGTGATCAAGGCGGACTGGCGATCGGGTGTGACCGACGCGATGACCAGCAAGACCGAATCGGTGGAGCGTCACCTATCCGCCCAACCCGGGGATGCGTAGCGAAACTGCCCGCCTAATGTCGTAGTGGTGAGCGCACGCGCGGGCATTGTCGTCACCGGAACCGAGGTCTTGACCGGGCGGGTCGCCGACCGCAACGGCCCATGGCTCGCCGACCGGCTTCTCGAGCTGGGCGTCGAACTCGCGCACATCACCATCTGCGGTGACCGCGCAGCCGACATCGAAGCCCAGCTGCGGTTCATGGCCGACGAAGGCGTGGACCTGATCGTCACCAGCGGCGGGTTGGGACCGACCGCCGACGACATGACCGTGGCAACCGTCGCGCGATATTGCGGTCGCGAACTCGTGCTGGACGCCGAGCTGGAAAACAAGATCGCGGAGATCTTGAAGAGGCTGATGGCACGCATCGGGGGCGGCGATTTCGACGCGGTGCGTGCTGCCAATCGCAAGCAGGCGATGGTCCCGCTCGGAGCTGTCGTGATGGATCCGGTGGGAACGGCGCCCGGGGTGGTGGTTCCCGGTAAGCCCACCGTCGTCGTTTTACCGGGGCCGCCGCGCGAGCTACAGCCGATGTGGAAGACCGCGGTACAGACGGCCGCCGTCCAGGAAGCCATCGCGGGCCGGACGATCTACCGCCAAGACACCATCAGAATGTTCGGGCTGCCGGAATCCGGCCTGGCCGAGACTCTTCGGGAGGCGGAGCACGAGGTGCCCGACTTCGACTCGATGGAGATCACCACCTGTCTGCGGCGCGGGGAGATCGAGATGGTCACCCGCTATGAACCTGACGCCGCGGACATCTACCGGCAGCTGAGCGAGTTACTTCGCGCCCGGCACGGCCAGCACATCTTCTCCGAGGATGGCGCCCAGGTGGATGACCAAGTCGCGCAGCTGCTGACCGGACGCCGGATCGCCACAGCAGAGTCATGCACCGGGGGACTGCTGGCGGCACGACTGACCGATCGACCCGGTTCGTCGGCCTACCTCGCCGGCGGGTTGGTGGCCTACGCCAATGACGCGAAAACCGAGTTGCTCGGTGTGGATGCGGCGCTGATCGACGCGCACGGCGCGGTGTCGGAACCGGTGGCGGAAGCGATGGCCGCCGGTGCGCTGCGCCGATTCGACGCCGACACCGCGGTGGCGATCACCGGGATCGCCGGGCCAGGCGGGGGAACCGAGGAAAAGCCCGTCGGGACAGTCTGTTTCACCGTGGCGGTCGACGGCGCGTCCTCGACCCGCACGCTTCGACTGCCCGGCAACCGGTCCGACGTCCGGGAGCGCTCGACCACGGTCGCGATGCACCTGCTGCGTCAAGCGCTCGATCAAGGCGGTTAGTCGCCGAGGGCGCTGCTTTGCCTGGTGCCGAACCGAATTCCGGTGGCGTCCTTGCCGATCGCCGTCAACACGGCAACGGCGATCAGGACCGGAACGATGGTCGCCGCCAACGCGAAGGGATAGCCGTGGGAAGCGGCCAGCCGCTCCTGGATCGGCAAGTTGAAGGCAGCCAGCAGATTACCCAGCTGATAGGTGACGCCCGGATAGAAGCCGCGGATGGCGTCCGGCGACATCTCGGTCAGGTGCGCGGGTATGACGCCCCACGCGCCCTGCACCGCGAACTGCATCAAAAACGAGCCGAGACACAGCATCGCGGCGGTATGCGAGTAGGCGAACAGCGGCACGATCGGCAGCCCCAGCACGGCGCAGAACACCACGGTGTGGCGGCGGCCGAACCGCTGGGACAGCGAGCCGAAGATCAGCCCGCCGGCAATGGCGCCGAGGTTGTAGATCACCACGATCCACTTGGCGCCTGCGTGGGATAGCGCGGCGCCGCCGTCGTGGGTGGCCGACAGGAACGTCGGGTACACGTCCTGGGTGCCGTGACTCATCCAATTGAAGGCCGCCATCAACAGGATCAGATAGATGAACCGCCGGATGACGGCGGCCTCGCGCAGCACGTCGCGGATCCTGGTGCGGGTCAATTTCATTCGGTCCTGCTCGGCTTCCCAGACTTCCGACTCCCGCACGCGGTACCGGATGATCAGGCTGATCAGCGCGGGGATGACACTCAGACCGAACAGCCAGCGCCAGGACAGCCCGAGTTGATCCATGACCAACAGCGACGCAACTGTTGCGAGCAGATAGCCGAACGCGTAGCCCTCCTGCAGCAGACCAGAGAAGAACCCGCGCCGCTCGACGGGGACTTTCTCCATCGCCAGCGCGGCACCCAGACCCCACTCACCGCCCATGCCAATGCCATACAGCAGTCGCAGGATGACCAGCACGGTGAAGTTCGGCGCGAACGCGCACAAAAAGCCGACCACCGAATAGAACACCACGTCAACCATCAGCGGCAGCCGCCGGCCGACCCGGTCGGCCCAGAGCCCGAACAGCAATGCGCCCACCGGGCGCATGAGCAAGGTCGCCGTGGTCAGGAACGCGACTTCGGCCTTGGTGTGGTGGAAGGTCTTGGCGATGTCGGCATAGACCAGCACCACGAGGAAGTAATCGAAGGCGTCCATCGTCC
>NZ_JBAPRN010000261.1:0-6107 GCF_049281135.1 Mycobacterium sp.
AGTGGGCAGGCCGGCCCGCTGATGGAGATCCTGCAGATCTACAAAGCCAACAATCTGCCGTTCAGTGGCACCGTCGACATTCGCAACTACCCCGCAGTGCGCCAGCAGATCATGGCTGTGGTCCGGCGTGCCGCGGCTGCGCAGCCCACGCCGGCCGCAGCCGGTGGCGTGTCCGCGCCGCCACAGGCATCGGCGGCTCAACGACTGGATGAACTGCAGAAATTGCATGCCAGCGGTGCGCTTTCGGACGCCGAGTACACCGCGGCACGGCAGAAAATCATCGCCGAGATCTAACCCAGCTGCGGGCGATTAGAACACGTTTCAGTTCCGCTGCTAGCCTGATCGACAGTCGTCGAAAGGGGCTAGCGTGGCCGGTCCGTCAGGAACCCTGCAGGGGCGGGTGGCCTTCATCACCGGCGCCGCGCGAGGCCAAGGCCGCGCTCATGCGGCCCGGCTGGCACATGAGGGTGCGGACATCATCGCGCTGGATATCTGTGCGCCGGTGTCCGACAGCATCAGTTACCCGGCAGCGACCCCGGAGGATTTGGTGGAGACCGTCCGAGCGGTCGAAGCCGAGGGGCGCAAGGTGCTGGCCCGGCAGGTCGACATCCGCGACGACGGCGCCGTGCGGCAACTGGTCGCCGACGGCGTCGAGCAGTTCGGCCGCCTCGACATCCTGGTGGCCAACGCGGGTGTACTGAGTTGGGGACGGATCTGGGAGCTGTCCGACGAGCAGTGGAATACCGTGATCGACGTCAACCTGACCGGCACGTTCCACACCCTGCGCGCCGCGATCCCGGCAATGATCGAAGCCGGCAACGGCGGGGCGATTGTCGTGGTCAGCTCGTCGGCCGGGCTGAAGGCCACACCGGGCAACGGCCACTACTCGGCCTCCAAGCATGCACTCACCGGATTGACCAACTCGTTGGCCATCGAGCTCAGCGAGTTCGGCATCCGGGTCAACTCGATCCATCCCTACTCGGTGGAGACGCCGATGATCGAGCCGGAGCTGATGATGCAGGTGTTCGCCAAGCATCCGCACTACATCCACAGCTTTGGTCCAATGCTGCTGCAGCCCAACGGATTCATGGGCCCCGGCGAGGTATCCGACGTCGTGGCGTGGCTCGCCGGAGACGGCTCCGGCACGTTGACCGGAGCGCAGATTCCGGTCGACAAGGGCGTGCTGAAGTACTAGGGCGCCATCGCCGTCAGAGTATCGGCGAATCTATCGACGGCCCAGTCGATTTCCGTCGCGGTGATCACCAGCGGGGGAGCGAAACGCAGCGTCGATCCATGGGTGTCCTTGACGAGGACGCCGCGCTCGGCCAGTCGCAGGCTGAGCTGTTTGCCGGTGCCGAGTGCGGGATCGATATCGACGCCGGCCCATAATCCGCGCCCGCGCACCGCAACAACTCCGTTGCCGATCAACTTCTCCAGTCGGCAGTGCAGCTGGGCTCCCAGCCGTGTTGCGCGGTCCTGGAATTCACCGCGGGTCAGCATCGACACCACGGTGGTGCCGATCGCCGCCGCAAAGGGGTTGCCGCCGAACGTCGATCCGTGCTCCCCGGGGTGTAGTACCCCCAGAACGTCGCGATCGGCCACCACCGCGGACAACGGAACCACGCCGCCGCCCAATGCCTTGCCGAGTAGATAGATATCGGGCACCACATCCCAGTGGTCGCAGGCGAAGGTGCGGCCGGTGCGGGCCAGGCCCGACTGAATCTCGTCGGCGATCATCAGAACGTTTCGGGCTGTGCAGATTTCGCGCACCGCCGGCAGGTAATGCCCCGGCGGCACGACTACGCCGGCCTCGCCTTGGATCGGCTCCAGCAGCACCGCGACGGTGTGTTCGTCGATCGCGTCAGCCAGCGCATCGGCGTCGCCGAAGGGCACCGATCGGAAGCCGGGCGTGAACGGCCCGAAGCCGGACCGCGCCGTCTCATCCGACGAGAAGCTGACGATGCTGATCGTCCGGCCGTGAAAGTTGTTGTCGGCCACGATGATATTCGCCTGGCCGGCCGGCACGCCCTTGACGTCGACACCCCATTTGCGGGCAACTTTGATCGCGCTCTCGACCGCTTCGGCGCCGCTGTTCATCGGCAACACCATGTCCTTGCCGCAGAGCGTCGCCAACGCCGCGCAAAAGGGCCCCAGGGCCTCCGCGTGAAACGCACGGCTGACCAGAGTCACGAGGTCGAGTTGTGCGTGGGCCGTCGCGATGATCTCCGGGTTGCGGTGCCCGAAATTCACCGCCGAGTACGCGGCCAGGCAGTCCAGGTAGCGGCGCCCTTCGACATCGGTGATCCATGATCCTTCGGCGCAGGCCGCCACCACCGGCAGCGGTGAATAGTTGTGCGCGGTGTGGCGCACGTCCATCGCGATCGCTGATGCGGTCAGCGCGCCGCCGGCGGCGATCACAGTGTCCAAGACTGTCATGTATACATCTCCAGCGTGCAGCATTTGACCGAGCCGCCGCCCTTGAGCAGCTCGGGCAGATCGACGCCGATCGGTTCGAAGCCGGCGTCGGCCAATTGCCGGGCGAACCCGACGGCGGCGGCCGGGTGCACGACGTGGCGGCCATCGGAGACGGCGTTCAGGCCGAACACATAGGCATCGGCACTGTCCACCACGATCGCATCGGGGAACAGGGTCTCCAGATGCGCCCGTGATACATAGGTGAAAGCCGGAGGATAGTAGGCGATGGTGGTGTCGTCGAGCACGGTCAGCGCGGTATCGAGATGGTAGAAGCGCGGATCAATGAGTTCGAGGCTGATCACCCGGCGACCGAAGATCCCGGCGATCTCGCCGTGTGCCCGCAGGTCGGTTCGAAAACCGTACCCGGCCAAGATGTCATCGCCCACCGGCAGCAGATCGCCCTGGCCTTCGTTGACGTGGCGAGTATGCCGCGGCTGGTAACCATGAGCTCTCAGCCATCCGGCGTAGGCAGCCGACTCCTGTTGGCGTTGAGCGTATTTGAAGCGTGCGACAGCGGCCGTGCCGTCGACTATCAATCCACCGTTGGCGGCATACACCATGTCGGGCAGCCCGGGCACCGGATCGACCAGATCGACGGTGTGTCCCAATTGCAGGTAGATGTCGTACAGGCGCTGCCACTGCGTGACCGCAGCGGTCGTGTCGACGGGGTTGCTGGTGTCCATCCAGGGATTGATCGCGTAGTCGACCGCGAAGAACTTCGGCGGCGTCATGACGTAGTGCCGGACCCGAGCGCGGCGTTCGGTGGCCGTAGCGGCTTCATTCCGAGTGTCGATCCCGGACTCCGCGAAGATCGTCATAAATCAACGATAATGGACTCCGGCGTGCAATGTATCGCTGTTCGTTGCGTTTATAGACCGCTTTCATTGCGTCAAAATGCCACAATGGGGAGGTCTGTTAAGGCTGGAGGGGTGATGGACCGGTTAGACGGCATCGACGAGCAGATTCTGGCCGAGCTCGCCCTGCACGCCCGGGCGACATTCGCCGAAATCGGAGAGCGGGTCCGGTTGTCGGCCCCCGCGGTCAAACGGCGCGTCGACCGGATGCTCGACAGCGGTGTGATCAAGGGTTTCACCACCGTCATCGACCGGACTGCGGTGGGCTGGAACACCGAGGCCTATGTACAGGTTTATTGCCACGGCCGGATCTCGCCGGATGAGCTGCGGCGAGCCTGGATCGATATTCCCGAAGTCGTCACCGCCGCAACGGTAACCGGAACCGCCGATGCCATCCTGCGGGTGCTGGCACACGATGTGCGGCATTTGGAGGACGCCCTGGAGCGAATCCGGACCAGCGCCGACATCGAACGCAGTGAGAGCATCGTCGTGCTGTCGAACCTCATCGATCGGTCACGCCCGCAGGGGTGACCAACCGTCGGCCCCTCGCAGTCGTGTATGAACTGCAAATGACCACTAGCTCAGGCAGCAACGGAATTCTGATCGTCGGCGGAGGACTCGCCGCGACCCGGACCGCTGAGCAACTGCGTCGGGCGGATTTCACAGGTCCGGTCACCATCGTCAGCGACGAGGTCCACCTGCCGTACGACCGCCCCCCGCTGTCCAAGGAGGTCCTGCGCAGCGAGGTCGACGACGTGACGCTCAAGCCGCGCGAGTTCTACGACGAGCAGAACATCACCCTGCGGCTGGGGTCGGCGGCCACCGGCATCGACACCACGGCACAGACCGTCACGCTCGACGACGGATCCACGCTCGGCTACGACGAACTCGTGATCGCGACCGGCCTTGTGCCGCGGCGTATTCCGGCGTTCCCCGACTTGGACGGCATCCGGGTGCTGCGTTCGTTCGACGAAAGTCTGGCCTTGCGCCGGCACGCGTCGCAAGCACGGCACGCGGTGGTGGTCGGCGCCGGATTCATCGGCTGTGAGGTCGCGGCCAGTCTGCGCGGATTGGGCGTCGACGTCGTGCTGGTCGAGCCGCAGCCCGCACCGCTCGCGGCCGTGCTTGGCGAACAGATCGGCGAACTGGTGGCCCGGCTGCATCGCGCCGAAGGGGTCGACGTGCGCACCGGTGTCGGAGTCGCCGAGGTCCGGGGCAGCGGTCACGTCGAGACCGTGCAGCTGACCGACGGCACCGAGTTCAGCGCCGATCTGGTCGTCGTGGGCATCGGGTCGCGGCCGGCGACCGATTGGCTCGACGGCAGCGGGATCGAAGTCGACAACGGCGTGATCTGCGACGCCGCCGGGCGGACCAGCGCGCCCAACGTGTGGGCTCTCGGCGATGTCGCGTCCTGGCGCGATCCCAAGGGACACCAAGTGCGGGTGGAACATTGGAGCAACGTCGCCGAGCAAGCTCGTGCTGTCGTGCCCGCGATGCTCGGCCAAGACGCGCCGTCGGCCGTCGTCGTCCCGTATTTCTGGAGCGATCAGTACGACGTCAAGATCCAATGCCTGGGTGAGCCCATCGCCACGGACACCGTGCACGTCGTCGAGGACGACGGCCGCAAGTTTCTCGCCTTCTACGAGCGCGACGGCGCGGTGGCCGGCGTGGTCGGCGGTGGTATGCCCGGCAAGGTGATGAAGACGCGCGCGAAAATTGCTGCTGCGGTGCCGATTTCCGAAGTACTCGGGTAACGCGCGGTCTGCGAACTCAATCCGAGAACTGCTCGAGGGCCTTGCGCATGGCGGGAAGCGCCTTTCCGGCTTGATGTTCGATGAGCGCGGCCTCTGCGGCCATGCCCACCCACAATTGCGCGCTCTCATAGGGGTGTGGACGTTTGAGGGCGACGAAGTCGGCCTTGCACAGCTCGGCGCTTGCGTGGTTGCGACGGGCGATTTCGTCGGTGACAGCGGGCTCCGCGCGAGCCTCCAGCAGCAGAGCGCGCACGCCGCGGTCGCGTAGGCATCCGTCGAGGTAGGTCTGTGCGACGCAGGTCAGGCGACGACGCCCGGGCGGTATGCCGTCGATGGCTGCTTGAATTTGGGTGGCTAATCGTTCATGAAATTCTCGGTGCAGCGCAAGGAGATACGAGGCGCGGTCGCCGAAATGGTGAAAGAAGGTGCCTTTCGCCACGCCGGCTTCCTGGACGATGAGATTGACGCTCAAGCCGGCCAACCCGGTGCGCTCGGCCAGCCGCAAGCCGGCGTCGATGAGCGCTTCCCGGGTCCTGGCCATTGCCTCCTTGCGCACACCCTTAGGCGCGGCAGGTGGCATCGAGGTCATGCGGGCACTCTAACCGCCGCTCTGCGTGCGGCCTTGCGCTGACCGCGCCGCGCCAGCAACTCGCCGTACTGTTCGCAGACGTGGATCACCCCGGTGAGTTGATAGGTGATCCAGCCTTTGTGAGTCGACGGCAGGTTGTGTTCGAAGAATCGGTGGCCAGCAATCTGTAAGAGCCAGCCGCCGAGGAACATTGGCAGTCCAGCTCGCGGTTTGGTGAACAGTAGCGGGATTCCGGCTGCGATGACAGGCGTGCCGACCAGGTGCGTGATTCGCGCGCCACGGCTGGTGTGTTGGGTTCGGTAGTAGGCCATCTTGTCCGAAAACGGCGCGTCAGTTGTGGGGGCGGTCATCGATCACTCCTTGAGTTAGAGGCGACTCCAATGTACCGTTGACTGACCGGTCGGTCAACGAAGGGACAAGAGATGGTCACGATGG
>NZ_JBAPRN010000262.1:0-5398 GCF_049281135.1 Mycobacterium sp.
AAGATGTCAAGCGAAAAATTGACTACACCCGATCTCGTCCTTCTGAGCCTGCTCGCCGAGCGGCCGATGCACGGCTACGAAATCATCCAAGAGGTGGCCGAGCGGAGCCAGGACCTGTGGAAGCCGAGCCCCGGCTCGGTCTACCCCACCCTGCAACTGCTGGTCGACGAGGGGCTGATTGCCGCCTCGGAGAGCGAAGGCAGCAAGAAGCTGTTCCACTTGACCGACGCCGGCAAAGAAGCCGCGGAGAAGGTCGCGACCCCGCCGTGGGACGAGATCGCCGACGGGGTTGATCCCGCGCATCTCAACCTGCGGGCAGCTGTCGGCCAATTGTTCGGCGCCGTAGCGCAATCCGCCCACGCCGCCAGCACCGAGCAGCAGCAGCGGATCATCGAGATCGTCAACAACGCTCGCCGCGAGATCTACACGATTCTCGCCGAACGCGACGACTGATCAGACCGCGACGGTGGGGGCCGGCAGTTGCCGGTCCCCATTGTTCGCGTCAGGACACTTCGACCCAGTCGAGCGTGCGCTGCACGGCTTTTCGCCATCCCGCGTAGCCAGTCGAGCGCTGTTCCTCGGTCCACTCCGGCGTCCACCGCTGGCCTTCGCGCCAGTTGGCCCGTAACTCATTCGGGTCGGCCCAGAAGCCGACCGACAGACCGGCCGCGTAGGCCGCGCCCAGCGCAGTCGTCTCGGCGACCACCGGACGCACCACGTCGACGTTGAGAACGTCAGCCTGAATCTGCATGCACAGGTCGTTGGCGGTGATCCCACCGTCGACCTTCAAAACCTCAAGGCGCACAGCCGAATCAGCCTGCATCGCGTCGACCACATCGCGGCTCTGATAGCAGATCGACTCCAAGGTCGCGCGGGCCAAGTGTGCGTTGGTGTTAAACCTCGACAGTCCAACGATCGCGCCGCGGGCATCGGAGCGCCAATACGGCGCGAACAATCCCGAGAACGCCGGAACGAAGTACACCCCACCGTTGTCGTCGACCTGCCGGGCCAGTGCCTCACTCTGGGCCGCCCCGCTGATGATGCCCAGTTGATCCCGTAGCCATTGCACGGCGGACCCGGTCACGGCGATCGAACCTTCCAGGGCGTAAACAGGTTTCGCATCACCGAACTGATAGCACACAGTAGTCAGCAGACCATTTTGCGACCGGACGATCTGTTCGCCGGTGTTCAGCAGCAGGAAATTGCCTGTGCCGTACGTATTTTTGGCCTCGCCCGGCCGCAGACAGACCTGGCCGACCATCGCCGCGTGCTGGTCCCCGAGGATTCCAGTGATCGGCACCTCGCCACCGAGAGGCCCGTCGGGCGTCGTGACACCGTATGGCTGACGCGGCGACGACGACGCGATGGACGGAAGCATCGTCCGCGGGATGCCGAAAAACGACAGCAGCTCGTCGTCCCAGTCCAATGACTCCAGGTCCATCAGCATGGTCCGGCTGGCATTGGTGACGTCGGTGACGTGTACCCCGCCGCGGGGGCCGCCGGTCAGATTCCACAACAGCCAGGTGTCGATGGTGCCGAAAACCGCGTCGCCCCGTTCGGCCGCGGCGCGCACGCCCTCGACGTTGTCCAGAATCCACTGCAGTTTGCCGCCGGCAAAATAGGTCGCCGCCGGCAAACCCGCTTTGTGCCTGATCACGTCACCGCGGCCATCGCGGTCCAGCGCCGACGCGATCCGGTCAGTGCGGGTGTCTTGCCAGACGATCGCGTTGTAGTACGGCCGGCCGGTGTGTCGATTCCACACCAGCGTCGTCTCGCGCTGGTTTGTGATTCCCAGTCCGACAATGTCTTTCGACGACAGGTTGGTCGCATTGAGCGTCGACATCAGCACCGATGTGGTGCGCTCCCAGATCTCGATCGGGTTGTGCTCGACCCATCCGGCCTGCGGCAGGATCTGCTCGTGCTCCAGTTGGTGGCGACCCACCTCGGCGCCGTCGCGGTCGAAGATCATGCAGCGGGTGCTGGTGGTGCCCTGGTCGATCGAAGCGACGAACTCGGACAACTCTTCTCCTCCCGCGATCGTGTCCATCATGGACTACGCGGGGAGCGGTTGGTTAGAGACTGTTCACGAGATCCAGTAGGCCGATGTCGGGAGCGAACGCGTCCACGGGAGCGAACGAGTCGATCGGCGTGATCACGCCGCCGACGTCGTCAAGGCCGACTTGGAAGAGCGAGGGAACCGTGAACAGGATCTCGGATGTACCCGATCCCGGGCCGGCGGAATAGACATCGAGGTCAAACGTCGTCGAATCGGAGGATCCGACGAGGTAGTTGTCGAACGCTCCGGCGGAGTCGAGGGTCAAGGTATCTGTGGAACCGTCGAGCGCAAACGGTCCGATAGTGACGATGCCATCGGTGGAGGGCGCACCACCGAGGGTAACCAGGCCGGCGTCGGGACTGACGAAGTCGAATGCGTTGAACGAGTAGAACGGTGTGCTGGTCCCGTCGACATCGTCGATACCACCCTGGAACAGCAGTGGAATCGTGAAGACGTACTCAGCGCTGTTCGCTCCCGTGGGGCCCTGATAGACGTCGAGGTCGAACGGGGTCGAGCCGAGCGTCCCGGTGGTGTAGTTGTCGAACGCCAAGGTCGATGAGTCGTAGGTGAGCGTGTCGTCATAACCGCCGATCGCGAATGGCCCGATGCCCACCAGGTCGTCGGCGCGCGCGACAGATCCGGTGCACAGCGCGATCAACGGCGACGCCAGCAGGGCACCGAAAGCGACGCCGACCACGCTCGTCATGTGGCGGTGCGTACGACTCATCGTTTCCCTCGGAATCTTCCTGTGAACCATGTAAGACTGGGCTGAGATTGTTGCAATTATCCAATGCGCGCGTCAATAGCGCATGACAACTGATTCACGCACTTGCACGCATCGGCAATTGGGCAGCGGGTCAGTTCATTTGACCGATCGGTTGCGGCGGGGTGCGTAAAGCGGTTGCATCTGCGTAGTGGGCAAAGACGTCAAACGGACCACCTACTCGCGCGTCGACCGGCAGCAGTATCGGCGCAAGGTGCAGCTGTGCCTCGACGTCTTCGAAACGATGCTCGCGCAGTCCAGCTTCGAGTTCGACCACGCGCTCACCGGGATGGAAATCGAATGCAATCTGGTCGATGACGCTTACCAGCCGGCGATGACCAACTCCGACGTCCTGGCCGCCATCGCCGACCCGGCGTATCAGACCGAATTGGGCGCGTACAACATCGAATTCAACGTCCCGCCCCGGCCGCTGGGCGGTCATGCCGGCGTGCATCTGGAAGACGAAGTGCGCGCCAGCTTGAATGCCGCCGAGACCAAGGCCAGCGCCGGCGGAGCCCACATCGTCATGATCGGGATACTGCCCACGCTGATGCCCGAACACCTCGCCAGCGGATGGATGAGTGAGTCGTCGCGATATGCTGCGCTCAACGACTCCATCTTCAACGCCCGCGGCGAAGACATTCAGATCGATATCGACGGACCCGAACCGCTCAGCATCAACTCGACGTCGATCGCTCCCGAATCAGCTTGCACCAGTGCGCAGTTGCACCTACAAGTGTCGCCCGAAGGTTTCGCCAGCAACTGGAACGCCGCGCAGGTGCTGGCCGGGCCGCAGCTGGCGCTCGGCGCCAACTCGCCGTACTTCTTCGGTCACCAACTATGGTCGGAGACCCGCATCGAACTGTTCGCCCAGTCCACCGACACCCGGCCGGACGAATTGAAAACCCAAGGGGTGCGGCCTCGGGTGTGGTTCGGCGAACGCTGGATCACCTCGATCTTCGACCTGTTCGAGGAGAACGTTCGCTACTTCCCGTCGCTGCTACCGGAGGTGTCAGATGAGGATCCGGTCGCCGAACTGGCGGCCGGGCGCACCCCGCAGCTGGCGGAGCTGCGCTTGCACAACGGCACCGTCTATCGGTGGAACCGTCCGGTGTACGACGTCGTCGCGGGACGTCCTCACCTGCGGGTGGAGAACCGCGTGCTACCCGCCGGCCCGACGGTCGTCGACATGCTCGCCAACGCGGCCTTCTACTACGGCATGCTGCGCACGCTCACCGAAGATGATCGCCCGGTCTGGACGAAGATGAGATTCGATGCGGCGCAGCATAATTTCCTCGAAGCGGCCCGCTATGGCATGCAGGCGAGCCTGTTCTGGCCCGGATTAGGCACCGTCACCACCGAGGAGTTGGTGATCGGCAAGCTGCTGCCGATGGCGCATC
Organism: Mycobacterium sp.; assembly: GCF_049281135.1. Classification (GTDB taxonomy): domain Bacteria; phylum Actinomycetota; class Actinomycetes; order Mycobacteriales; family Mycobacteriaceae; genus Mycobacterium. Next base: position 4,220 of record NZ_JBAPRN010000262.1, read on the forward strand.
ACGGGCTGGACAGCTGGGGTGTCGCCGCCGAGGTGCGCGACCGGCTGCTTGGCGTGATCGAAGGCCGAGCCCGCGCAGGCCGCAACGGCGCGGCCTGGCAGGTGTCGACCGTGCGCGCGCTGGAGAGCCGCGGCATGACCCGGCCTGCCGCGCTGGCCGAGATGCTGCGGCTGTACTGCGATCACATGCACACAAACGAGCCGATCCACAGCTGGGAAGTGCCGGAGTAGGTTGGAAGACATGGCAAATGAAGTAATGGACTGGGACAGCGCATACCGCCAGGAAGCCGGCTTCGACGGCCCACCGCCCTGGAACATCGGTGAACCGCAGCCCGAGTTGGCCGCACTGGCCGCCGCAGGGAAATTCCGCAGCGATGTGCTGGACGCCGGATGTGGATACGCCGAGCTGTCACTGGCCCTTGCCGCCGACGGCTACACCGTGCACGGCGTCGACCTGACGCCGACAGCTATCGCCGCCGCCACCAAGGCGGCCGAGGAGCGCGGGCTGAGCAACGCCAGCTTCGAACAGGCCGACATCACCACGTTCAGCGGACACGACGGCCGGTTCAACACCGTGGTCGACAGCACGCTGTTCCACTCGCTGCCGATCGAGGGTCGCGACGGCTATCTGCAGTCGGTGCATCGCGCCGCGGCCGACGGGGCTGCCTACTTCGTGCTCGTCTTCGCCAAGGGCGCGTTCCCCGCCGAGTGGGAGCAAAAGCCCAACGAGGTCGACGAGGACGAGCTGCGCGCGGCGGTGAGCAAGCACTGGCACATCGACGAGGTCCGGCCGGCAACTATCCACGCGAACGTTCCACCGGCACCGGCAGATTCGGACGTTCCGATGCCCGAGCACGACCGCGACGAGAACGGCCGGATGAAGCTGCCCGCCTACCTGCTCACCGCACATAAAACGGGATCGGCTAGCACAGAAGGGTGAAGTCGCCGAACGGAGTAATGAGCAAATCCGTTATCGCGGGCCAAACACCAGGTTCGTAGACGAATTCATTCGCAAAGCCGCCATCGATGATCACGCTGTCGCAGCTCGCGCCGCCATCGATGGTCACGGTGTCGCCGCTCGAGCCGCCACCGATGATCACGGTGTCGTCGCTCGCGCTGTTCGCAGAGCCGCCATCGATGGTCACGGTGTCGCCGCTCGAGCCGCCACCGATGATCACGC
>NZ_JBAPRN010000263.1:0-5463 GCF_049281135.1 Mycobacterium sp.
CAGAAGGCCAGCCGGATCCGGCAGATCACAGCGAAGAAGACCCGCGAGTCGCTGCAAGCCACCGCGCAGCTCACCCAGATCCATGAGGCCGACATGACCAGGATCGTCGCGCTGCGGGAAAAGGCCAAGGCCGGGTTCGCTGAACGCGAGGGCGTGAATCTGACCTTCCTGCCGTTCATCGCACGCGCCGTGATCGACGCGCTCAAAGCGCATCCGAATGTCAATGCCAGCTACAACGAGGACACCAAGGAGATCACCTACTACGACGCCGAGCATCTCGGCTTCGCGGTTGACACCGAGCAGGGGCTCCTTTCCCCCGTCATCCACAACGCCGGCGACCTGTCGCTGGCCGGGTTGGCGCGCGCGATCGCCGACATCGCCGCCCGCGCCCGCTCAGGCGATCTGCGGCCCGACGAGCTGTCCGGCGGAACCTTCACGATCACCAACATCGGCAGTCAGGGCGCGCTGATGGACACCCCAATCCTGGTGCCGCCGCAGGCCGCGATGCTGGGCACCGGGGCGATCGTCAAACGACCGCGCGTCGTCGTCGACGAAACCGGCAACGAATCCATCGGCGTGCGGTCGGTCTGCTACCTCCCGCTGACTTACGACCATCGACTGATCGACGGCGCTGATGCCGGACGGTTCGTGACCTCCATCAGGCATCGGCTTGAAGAAGGCGCGTTCGAGGCCGATCTGGGACTCTAGGAGGGCTTGAATCGTGACCCATACCGTCGCGATCGCAGGCTCGTCCGGCCTGATCGGGTCGGCTCTGGTCACGGCGCTGCGCACCGCAGACCACCACGTGTTGCGGATCGTGCGTCGGGCACCGGCGAACGCCAATGAGCTGCACTGGGATCCAGACGGCGGCGAGTTCGACGCCGGGGCGTTGCAGGGCGTCGACGCCGTGGTCAACCTGTGCGGCATCAACATCGGGCAGCGACGCTGGTCGGGGGCGTTCAAGCAGAACCTGCGCGACAGCCGCATCACCCCGACCGAAGTGCTGGCCACCGCCGTCGCCGACGCGGGGGTCGGCGTGCTGGTCAACGCCAGCGCGGTCGGCTATTACGGCGACACGAAGGACCGTGTGGTCGACGAAACCTCCTCGCCGGGAACAGGTTTCCTGGCCCAGCTGTGCAAGGACTGGGAGGCGGTCACGGTGCCGGCCCGCGACGCCGGCATGCGCGTGGTGCTGGCCCGAACCGGCGTGGTGCTGGCCGCGTCCGGCGGAGCGCTACGTCAGTTACGGCCGCTGTTCTCTGTGGGCCTCGGAGCCCGCCTGGGCAGCGGCCGCCAGTACATGTCGTGGATCAGCCTCGAAGATCAGGTGCGGGCGCTGCGGTTCGCCATCGACGACGACCGGCTGTCCGGGCCGGTGAACCTGACCGGGCCGGCGCCGGTCACCAACGCCGAATTCACCGCCGCCCTGGGCCGGGCGGTCAACCGGTCCACCCCGCTGATGGTGCCGGCTTTCGCGGTGCGGGCTGCGCTCGGCGAATTCGCCGAGGAGACGCTGTTGAGCGGGCAACGCGCGATCCCCGCTGCGCTGGAGCGGGCCGGCTTCGAATTTGAGCACAAGACGGTCGGCGAAGCACTCCGCTACGCCACCGCGACGCGCGATGTCGCCTAGCAGCTGCCAGGTTGTCGCCAGGTTCGAGTTGTAACCTCTGCGCCGTGAGTTCGATCCGCTCGAGCACGGTCCCGGTCGACATCCGCCAGATGGAGACCGTGGACTACCGCGTCGCCTGGCAGCTGCAGCAGGAGCTGGCCCAGGCGCGCGCCGCCGGCGGCACCGACAAATTGCTCCTGCTCGAACACCCGTCGGTTTATACGGCTGGCCGGCGCACCGCGGCACACGAGCGGCCGAGCGACGGCACACCCGTGGTCGACACCGATCGCGGCGGCAAGATCACCTGGCACGGGCCGGGGCAGTTGGTCGGCTACCCCATCATCGGGCTGACCGAGCCGCTCGATGTGGTCAATTACGTTCGGCGCATCGAGGAATCGCTGATCAAGGTATGCACCGACGTGGGTCTGCAGGTAGGCCGCATCGACGGCCGCTCCGGAGTGTGGGTGCCGGCCGGCGGGGGCCGACCGGCGCGCAAAATCGCCGCCATCGGCGTGCGGGTGGCGCGGGCGACGACGTTGCACGGGTTCGCGCTCAACTGCGACTGCGACCTCGGCGCGTTCGAGACGATCATCCCGTGCGGTATCAGCGACGCCGGCGTGACATCGATTTCCGCCGAACTGGACCACCAAGTCGGGGTCGAGGATGTCCGGTCGGCGGTCGCTGAGGCGGTCTGCGAGGCCCTGGATGGCCGGCTGGCAGTTAACCTGCAGCACAGCGCCGCCCGCGTAGCATCGACGTCGTGACCGTTGCCCCCGAAGGTCGGAAGCTACTGCGCTTGGAAGTGCGCAACGCGGAAACCCCGATCGAGCGCAAGCCGCCGTGGATCAGGACCCGGCTCCGGATGGGCCCGGAATACACCGAGCTGAAGAAGCTGGTCCGCCGTGAAGGCCTGCACACCGTGTGCGAGGAAGCCGGCTGCCCCAACATCTACGAGTGCTGGGAAGACCGTGAGGCCACCTTCCTGATCGGCGGTGAGGTGTGCAGCCGCCGCTGCGACTTCTGCCAGATCGACACCGGCAAGCCCGCGCCGCTCGATCGCGACGAACCGCGCCGGGTCGCCGAGAGCGTGCAGGCGATGAGCCTGCGGTACTCCACCGTGACCGGTGTGGCCCGCGACGACCTGCCCGACGGCGGCGCCTGGCTGTACGCGCAGACCGTGCGGGCCATCAAAGAGCTCAACCCGTCCGCCGGTGTCGAGCTGTTGATCCCCGACTTCAACGGCGACGCAGACCAGCTCCGGCAGGTCTTCGAGTCCCGCCCCGAGGTGCTGGCCCACAACCTCGAGACCGTGCCGCGGATCTTCAAGCGCATTCGTCCGGCGTTCTCTTACCAGCGCAGCCTCGACGTGCTCACCGCGGCAAGGGATTTCGGGCTGGTCACCAAAAGCAACCTCATCCTCGGGATGGGCGAGACGCCCGAGGAGGTGCGTGCGGCGCTGGCTGACCTACACGGGGCCGGATGCGACATCGTCACCATCACCCAATACCTGCGCCCGTCCGCGCGGCACCATCCGGTCGAGCGCTGGGTCCACCCCGATGAATTCGCAGAGTTCGCGCAGTACGCCGAGCAACTGGGATTCGCCGGAGTGCTGGCCGGTCCACTGGTGCGTTCGTCGTACCGGGCCGGACGGCTCTACCAGCAGGCCAGTCAGCAGCGGCACGAGACGCCCACCGCACAGCCGGGCTGAGCCCGGCTGTCAGTATTCTTGGCTACTATGGCCAAACCCCGCGATGCCAAGGCGAACAAGGCCGCCCGAGCCGAGGCGAAAGCCACGCGCAAGGCGGCCGCTAAGGAGCGCCGTAGCCAGCTCTGGCAGGCGTTCAACATTCAGCGTCAAGAGGACAAGCGACTACTGCCCTACATGATCGGCGCGTTCGTGCTGATCGTGGGCATCGCCGTCGCGATCGGGGTGTGGTCCGGCGGATTTGCCCTGATCTCGATGCCTGCGCTCGGTGTCGTACTGGGCGCGCTGGCGGCGTTCATCATCTTCGGCCGGCGCGCGCAGCGATCGGTGTACAGCAAGGCCGACGGTCAAACCGGGGCCGCCGCCTGGGCGCTGGACAACCTGCGCGGCAAGTGGCGGGTCACCCACGGGGTTGCGGCCACCGGGCATTTCGATGCCGTTCACCGGGTGCTCGGGCGTCCCGGCGTCATCCTGGTCGGCGAGGGATCCGCGAGCCGGGTCAAGCCTTTGCTTGCCCAGGAGAAGAAGCGCACCGCGCGACTGGTCGGCGATGTCCCGATCTACGACATCGTCGTCGGCAACGGCGACGGTGAGGTTCCGCTGGCCAAGCTCGAGCGCCACCTCACCAAGTTGCCGGCCAACATCACCGTCAAGCAGATGGACTCGCTGGAGTCACGGCTGAGCGCACTGGGATCGCGGGCCGGGACCGCCGCGATGCCCAAGGGCCCGATCCCCGGCAATGCCAAGATGCGCGGCGTCCAGCGCACTGTGCGCCGCCGGTAGACCACCGGCTTGACGATGCAGCGGGGGCACCTCCCAGCCGCGAAGCGGCGAGGGGGACGCGCAGCGCGATGAGGAGGAGCCGGGCAATCCGGTATCAGCGCCGCACGACGGCGGTGCCGGTCACGCGATCCTGGATCCCCCGCCCGTCGACGTCGACGAACAACGCCGGTATGACGAATGCGATCAGCACACCGCGCGCCGTGGCCCGGCCCAGTCCGACGTGCAGCCGCTCGTCGACGGATATCACCCGCAGGCCCAGCGCCAGCTGGCCCGGGGTGAACTCGAACAACCGAACGGCCACGATGCCGAGTCCCAGCCAGATCACCAAGACCGCCGTCGACAGCATGCGCAACGGGATCAGCCCGAGCGTCATCCCGAGGGCGGCCAAACCGTACGCAAGCAACCAGTCGACCAGCAGCGCGACCAATCGACGGCCCATCCGGGCCAATGAGCCGGGACCGTGTTCGGGCAGACCGAGCGGCCGGCCCTGATACCCCTGCGGTTCTCCCGATCCGACGGGTTCCCGACCGGATGGCGGGGGGCGGTTGCTGCGGGTCATCACCCCACAATAAGGTCAGTTCTGGCCAGACTCAGGGACAGCACGTGGTGCCACGTAACGTCGATGTAACACGAGGTTTGACTCAGGCGGCACCGCGTCCATAGCGTCTGACCGGGCAACCCGTTACACCTACGTAAACGGGATGCTCATCAGCAACCACAGTGGTTCGAAGCTCGCAGCAAAGGAGAGCGCTTCGGTGTCCGAAAATACGGCCGACGACATTTTCAAACTGGCCAAGGACGAGCATGTCGAATTCGTCGACGTGCGGTTCTGTGACCTGCCAGGCATCATGCAGCACTTCACAATTCCGATTTCATTCTTCGACGAGAGCGTATTCGAGGACGGGCTGGCCTTCGACGGCTCGTCGATTCGAGGGTTCCAGTCAATCCACGAATCCGACATGTTGCTCCTCCCCGACCCCGACACCGCGCAAATCGACCTGTTCACCCAAGCCAAGACGCTGAACCTGAACTTCTTCGTGCACGACCCGTTCACCCTTGAGCCGTACTCGCGCGACCCGCGCAACGTAGCCCGCAAGGCCGAGAACTACCTGAAGAGCACGGGCATCGCCGACACCGCCTACTTCGGCGCCGAGGCCGAGTTCTACATCTTCGACTCGGTCAGCTTCGACTCGCGCATCAACGGAACCTTCTACGAGGTCGACGCGATCTCCGGTTGGTGGAACACCGGCGAGCCGACCGAGAACGACGGCAGCCCGACCCGCGGATACAAGGTGCGCCCCAAGGGCGGTTACTTCCCGGTCGCCCCCACCGACCACTTCGTTGACCTGCGCAACACGATTCTCAC
>NZ_JBAPRN010000264.1:0-12064 GCF_049281135.1 Mycobacterium sp.
GTACAACCTGGCACGCAACCTTGAGCGCCCAGACGGCCAGAGAACCGGGAGATGCTCATTATCGCCTCGAACCGCTTTCGATATCTAGCGGAAGTTTCATCGACCACAGCATCGTCGGGCGGTTCGGTTTGCGGTGAACCCGTGTCACAGGTCGACCACTATGGCCTCCGCGGGTTGTGAACAACAGATCAGGATGTTTCCCCTGGCGGGCCGCTCAAGCGGTTCGGGGTCGTAGCGGACAGTCCCGGACAGCAGCGGGATCTCACAGTTGTGACATACACCCGTGCGGCAGGACCAGCGGGTTGGAACGTCGCATGCCTCTGCGAATTCGAGCAGGCTGCCACTTGGAGGGCCCCACTGTGCGCAGATGCCGCTGCGCGCGAATTGAACGGCCGGACCTGGACCGGGTGGTCCAGCGGGCTGGTGAGGAGGGATCGACGTCGCTGCGATCCCGGGCGTGAGTGGGGCTGCCGCCCCGAAGAGTTCAGTGTGGACGCGGGCGGGATCCATTCCGTAGGCGGCGAGGCCGGCGCTGAGTTCAGCCATGAACGCCGCGGGCCCGCAGAGGTAGGCGTCCCCGACGCGGGGCAAGCCGAATTCACGGAGCGATTCGATCGAAAGGCGGCCGTAGTCAGTGAAGTCGATACCCTGGCGGTCAGCCGGAGCTGGGCGGCTGTAGAAGACGTGGGATCGACTGTGGGATAACTGGTTCAGCAGGGTACGGGTCTCTGCGCCGAAGGGATGCTCGGAGGTGTCGCGGGCGCCGTGCAGCCACCAGACCTGACGGGCCGAGCGTGTTCTGACGAGCGCGTGCAGCATGGACAGTACGGGGGTGGCTCCGATTCCGGCGGACAGCAGGATCGCTGGCGCGTCTCCGTCGGACAAGAAGAAGGAGCCGCGGGGTGCGGCGACGTCGAGAAAATCACCAAGCTTGACTTGGGTGTGGATTAGTCCGCTGGCTTCCCCGTGTGGTTCGTGTTTGACGCTGATCCGGTATTCATCGGAGCCGGGTCGGTTGGACAGCGAGTAGTTGCGGATCAGCGGGGGACCGCCCAGATCGGAAAATAGCCGCAGCATGATCGACTGGCCGGGAAGCCATTCCGGTAGGGCGGTACCGTCGGGGTCGGCCAGTGACACTGAGCGTACGTATCGGGTTTCGTCGTGAACCGCAGTCACCTGGAGTGGGCGAAACCCGGTCCACGCCGGCGGCGGACTGCTCGCGGCCGCCGTCAACCCGACGTTGCCTGATCCCGACTCTGTGACGGGTTGCTCGGCCAGACTCTGCAGGGAGGCTTTCCAGCCCGGGCTGAGCGCGGGGATGCGGAGCGCACGTTGCAGAGCGTCTCGCGGATGCCCGGGCAGGTAGAGCAGTGCGTCGATCTCGGCGACCGTGATCCGCTCGGGTCCGTCGCCGATCTTGACGATCTCCTGACCCGCCTCGACTTCGCCTTCGATAATCACCCGGCAGTAGAAACCGGGTCGCCGGTGAGATACCAGCAGCGCTGCCATCCTGGGCTCGCCGATTCGCATGCCTGCGCGATAACAGGTAACACGGGGTTGGGTCACCTCGAAGACCGCCTGCCCGATCCGGTATCGGTCCCCGATGCACACCTCATCGTCGGGCAACCCTTCGACGGTCAGATTCTCACCCAGAAGCCCGGGCGCCAGGTCGTCGCGGTGAAATTCCTCGGCCCAGTGACGGTATGAATCGAGTTGATACACGAGGACGGCGCGGTTCTCCCCGCCGTGGCCCGCGAGGTCGCCTTGGCCGTCTCCGTCGATGTTGAGCCGCCGAACCATCCGGCGGCCGGTGACGGGCGTCTTCCACGCACCGGTGTGCACGGTGCGGTTTTTCCAGGGAATGTCTTTGGGCAGGCCGACATTCACAGACATCAGCTTCGCCACCGCGCACTCCTCTGTTTTAGGTTGATTGGTAACTGATTATGGCTCAGCCAAAGCCATGTACTGCGCAGCGAGGTGGAGGCGCTGAGAGCCGAAAACGCCGCCCTGCGCCGAACCCGGCAATCCCGGCCGGGAACGTCCTAAGCCACAGCGTAGGTGGTGCGTCCTGTGCGGGTCCGCCTCGACGATCGGATGGAAACGTGATGAGCCAACTGATTGACAAGACCGCCCTCGTGATGGGTTGGTTCGACGTGAGTGAAGTCATGACTACTCAATACCGCCGCCGGAGGATGCTGGAGTCATGGGAGAAGGCGAGAACTCGACGGTTCGATGGCTCACCGTGAACGGGCGGCGGCGCGAGGTTCGCGCCGCGGACGATGTACCACTGCTGTATGTATTGCGCAACCACCTGAATTTGAAGGGGACGCGCTTCGGCTGTGGCTTGGGTTTGTGCGGCGCGTGCTTCGTGCTCGCCGATGGCCGGCCAATTTACTCCTGCGATACTCCATTGTGGTCGGTAGCCGACAAGTCGATTCGCACCGTTGAGGGATTGGGCACCGACGGAGAGCCCCACCCCGTGGCGCGCGCTCTCATCGCCGGCCAAGCAGCGCAATGCGGGTATTGCATGTCGGGCATCGTGGTGGCGGCCGCGGCACTGTTGGCTGACAACCCTGAGCCGACGGAAGCCGAGGTCCGCGCCGCCCTGGATCCCAACCTATGTCGTTGCGGTTCGCATAACCGTGTGGTTCGAGCAGTGCTAAGCGCTGCGGCTGCGATGGCGAGGTCGGCCGATGGCCAGCGCTGAGTTGCCGCTGTCGCTGGCTGCCAATCCCGTCCTGGGCCACTGGATTCGGATCAGACCAGACGGCATCGTCGAGGTCCGCTCGGGCAAGGTAGAGCTGGGCCAGGGCGTGTTGACGGCGCTGGCGCAGATCGCCGCCGAGGAGCTCGACGTGGACGTGGCGCGGGTCCGGATGATTGCTGCGGCGACCGATCTCAGCCCCGATGAGGGCTTTACGGCCGGCAGCTTGTCGATTCAGAACTCAGGCGCCGCGCTGCGACAGGTGTGCGCCGAAGCACGGGCGCTCTATCTTGCCGTCGCGACAGCCAAACTCGCCGCGACGACCGACGAGTTGGAAGTTGCGGATGGTCAGATAAATGGTCCGGGCGATTCGACCACAAGCTATTGGGAACTCGCCGACGACTCGCTGCTGGATCACGCGGCGACCGGCGACGCGCCAGCCAAGGCAGAGTCGGACTACCAGGTTGTCGGCACCAACGTTGCCCGGCTGGACCTACCCGACAAACTGACCGGACGACCGCGCTACCTGCACGACCTCGTCCTGGATGGGCAGGTGTACGGGCGGATCGTTCGCCCGCCCTCGCGCGGCGCGAGGCTGCGCGACGTCGATACCGGACCGACCGAAGCGCTGCCAGGTGTGATCACTGTCGTCCGTGACGGCGATTTCCTTGGAATAGTGGCCGAGCGCGAAGAAGTCGCGCTACGCGCCGCTGAGCGGCTACGCGGCGACGCCAGCTGGGACGAGCGGCCGACCCTGCCGGACGAGAACGACCTTCCCGGATTTCTTGTGTCGGCCGAAGCCGACACCTCGGTGCTTGCCTTCAAAGAGAAGTCGACGCCTACCCAGGCCACGCGGTCACACTCGGCGCGATACCACCGGCCCTATTTGGCGCATGCCTCGGTCGGTCCGTCGGCCGCCGCCGCGCTGGCGCACGGGGACGGCCGCCTCGAAGTGTGGTCTCACAGCCAAGGCGTCCATGTGCTGCGGCGTGAATTGGCCGCGGCACTTGACGTCGCGCCGGATCGGGTATTGGTGCGCCACGTCGAGGGAGCGGGATGCTACGGGCACAACGGCGCCGACGATGCCGCCATGGATGCCGCGCTGCTGGCGCAAGCCGTGCCCGGACGCCCTGTTCAGGTGGTCTGGTCACGCGCTGACGAATTGGCATGGGCGCCGTTCGGTCCCGCGGCGGTGGTCGAGATAGCCGCCGACTCTACTGATGACGGGAGCGTGCTGTCCTGGCGCCATGAGATATGGAGCGGAAGCTATATGGGCCGCCCCGGGACAACACCGACGAATGCGTTGTTGGCGGCAAGCCACCGCACCGGTGGCGAGCCGATCCGTGCAGGCGGCGAACCGCCGCTCGAACGAGGTGGCGGTACCGGGCGAAATGCCCTGCCGTCCTATGAGTTTCCCGCCTACCTGGTCACCAATCACCTGTTAACCGAGATGCCGCTGCGAACCTCGGCGCTGCGTTCGCTGGGCGCCTTTCTCAATGTCTTTGCAGCTGAGTCGTTCATGGACGAACTCGCCTCGGCCGCGGGCCGCGATCCCCTCGAATTCCGGTTGGCCCACTTGTCGGACCCGCGCGCACAGGCAGTCCTGCACACCGCGGCGTCGGGGGCCGCTTGGGCGGATTGGACGTCACGGGACGCGGTTGGGCGCGGCATCGGCTATGCGCGATATAAGAACTCATCCGCCTACTGCGCGGTCGTCGCCGAGGTCGAGGCGGTCAACGAGATCCAGGTGCGACGGCTCTTCATCGCTGTGGACGCCGGTCTGGTCATTAACCCCGATGGTGCGGTCAATCAGATCGAGGGCGGTGCCATCCAGGCCACCAGTTGGGCGCTCAAGGAGCGGGTGCGCTTCGACCGATTGAATGTCACGAGCGACACTTGGGAGACCTACCCGATCCTGCGGTTCTCCGAGGTGCCCCCATGCGAGGTCGAATTCGTCGCCGGACAGGGCAATCCACCGCTGGGAGTCGGCGAGTGCGCACAAGGCCCGACGGCCGCCGCGATCGCCAACGCGGTTTACGACGCACTCGGCGTCCGGATGCGCTCGATGCCCCTGACCGCCGAACAGCTCATCGCCGCGATGCCCGACTAGCCAGGGCCACAAACAGCTGGCGCAGGCCGGTCAGCGAGTGCGCCGGCAGGAACAGATCGCAGTAAGGCAGGGCCGCCGCCATCGAACCGGCAAGTGGCTGGAATTCACCGTGCGCTGCGCGCGGGTTGAGCCAGACCAGCAACTCGGCGCGCCGCCGCACCCTGGCCAGCGCATGCTCGAGCACGTGGGGCGGATCGCTGTCCCAGCCGTCTGACGCGATGATCACCACCGCGCCGCGCAACACGCTGCCGTGCGGCGGAGCCAGCAGTGCAGCGATGCTGCGGCCGATGAACGTTCCGCCGTACCGGTCGGTGACCTTCTCGTTGGCCCGTTCCAGCGCCACCTCGGCCGAACGGTGGGACAGCACCGGGGTGAGCCGGGTCAGCGACGTCGAGAACGCGAACACCTCGGGGCGAACACCGGCCCGGCGCAGCACCGTCGCCCGCATCAAATGCAGATAGATCGCGGCGTATGGCTGCATCGAGCGGCTGACGTCGCAGACCAGGACGACCCGCCGGGGCCGGTGCCGCGGCCGCGTTCGCGCCAGCGTCACCACTTCCCATCCGGTCCTGCGTGACGCGTTCATCGTCGCCCGCAGGTCGATCCTCTTGCCGTGCGGGCTGGATTCGAATCGCAGGCTGCGGCGCCGGGGCCAAGCCTGAACCGACGCCTCCAGCCACGAACCGATCAGGCGCAGATCTTTGGGGTCGAATTGGTCGAACGGTTCGTCGGCCAACGCGGCGATGCGGCCGGGCAGCAGGTCTGGCAGCAGGATGCCCGCGTCCGCTCCGCCGTCCCGGTCGGGCGCGGTCCGGGTGACCCACGGCAGTTTTGCGGCGCGCGCATTGGCAGATTGGCTCGCCGGGGGCTGCACGATGCCAGCCGCGAGCGCTGCGGGTGTCTTGGGCCCGGCGATCGGCAGGACTGACTGCGGGCTTCGTGTGTCGCCGGGTTGGACACTCCCGAAGACCTCTCGTAGCACCGCGTCGAAGGCACCGAGGTCGTCCATCCGGTTGACGAGGGTGAGCCTGGCGGCCCAGTACAGCGCGACCGTGGTTTGCGGTGCCAAGTGCTGGAGCGCCTGGACGAAACCACCCTGGCCGCTGGCGGACACCGAGACTCCCGCGCCGCGCAGGCGCGCTGCCAACGCCGCCGCGAACGCCGCCAGATCGACGCCTCGCAACAGCAACGGGGTGCTCACGAGCGGCTAACTTCTCCGACGCAGCACCCAGATCAGCACCAGCCCGGCGAGCAGCGCCGCCGCCGCCGAGCCGTACTTCATGAGCTGGCCGCCACCTGCGAGCTGCAGCAGATCGATGGGCTCTGGCTCGGGAGCGGGGTCTTGGCGGGTGCCCGGGACCGGATTTGCCGGCCGGGCCGGGATCGGCTCCTCGGCGCTGGCCTTCTTGGCCGTATCGGTCGAACCCGTTGGGACGCCGGCATTCTCGGCGGCCAGTTTGGCTTCCAGGGACTCCACGAACTGGCCCAGCAGCTTCTCTGACACCTGTTGCAGCATTCCGCTGCCGAACTGAGCGAGCTTGCCGACGATCTTCAGGTCAGTGTCGACGCTGACATTCGTGCGACCCCCCTCCTCGTGCAGCTGGGCGGTGACCGTGGCGGCCGCGTTGCCGGTCCCGCGCGCCTCCTTGCCCTTGCCGTCGATAACCGCGCGGTGCTGGTCGCGGTCTTGCTCGACGAAACGCACCTTGCCGCTGAATTCACTGGTGACGGGCCCGACCTTGATTTTGACTTTGCCGAGGTATTCGTCGCCTTCATGGCCGATCAGCGCCGCACCGGGCATCAGCGGAATCACCTGCTCCAGGTCGCACAGCACGTCCCAGGCCTGCTCAATCGGCGCGCTGACGGTGAACTCGTTGGCGATCTTCATACTGTGATCCCTCTCATCTGCGGCTGTATTCGATGAACGCGTCGCGGATCAGGGTGCGATCGTCCGGCGTCTTGGCCAGTGCCCCAAGGCTGGCCAGCGCCGAATCGACCGCATCGGCCGGGGCAATATCTGCAACGCGCAGCGACACCAGAGCCGCTACCCAGTCGATGGTCTCGGCCATGCCGGGCGGCTTGTCCAGGTCGAGATCACGCGCGCTGCTCACGAATTGGGTGGCATGCCCGATCAGCGGTGTCGTCGCCCCCGGCACCGTCCGGCGGACAATCGCGGCCGCGCGGGACGGCTCCGGGTAATCGATCCAGTGGTAGAGGCAGCGCCGCCGCAGTGCGTCGTGTAGGTCGCGGCTGCGGTTGGAAGTGAGCACCGCGATCGGCGCGCGCTCGGCGACGAAGGTGCCCAACTCCGGGACGGTGACCGCGGCCTCACCGAGGAACTCCAGCAGCAGCGCCTCGAATTCGTCGTCTGCGCGGTCGATCTCGTCGATCAGCAGCACCGGCGGTGTCGGACCCCGATGCCGCACACATTGCAGGATGGGCCGATCCACCAGGTAGGTCTCGGTGTAGAGATCCGCTTCTTCGATACCGGTGCCGCGCGCCTCGGACAGCCGGATAGCCAGCAGCTGGCGCTGGTAGTTCCAGTCGTAAAGCGCTTCGTTGGCGGTCACGCCCTCGTAGCATTGCAGCCTAAGTGGTGTGGTATCGAGCACTGCCGCAAGGGTTTTCGCGGCCGTCGTCTTGCCGACGCCGGGCTCTCCTTCCAGCAGGAGCGGTTTGCCGAGCGTGACTGCCAGATAGATCGCGGACGCGGTTCCGGTGTCGAGTAGGTAGTCCTGGGCGTCGAACCGGCGGATCACGTCGTCGGGGTCCGCGAAAATCATGATGACATCGATTCCAGCAATCGCTGGTAGTCGTCCCAGGTGTCGACGTCGAGTGGCACCGGGCCCGCTACAGCGATCTCGTGTACCGGGTGCCGGCCCGACTGGACCAGCTTCCAGACTCCCTTGTCGCCGTGCAGCTGCGAAAGTTCGTCGAATACATCGCGGCTGAACCAGAACGGATGCCCGATGCCGTCGGCGTAACGGCACACCATGACGTCCGCGCCCGGCGCAACGGCGACTAGCCGCTGCACCGTTGCGGGAGCCACGCGTGGCTGATCGCCGAGCATCAGCACAATGCCGGCAGCCCGCGGGTCTACCCGTTGTAGCGCGACACGCAACGACGCCGAACAGCCGGTGCCAAAGTCGTCGACGGCTACCACGTCGGCCCCGTCCAGTGGCACCACGTCGCGCACTGCTTGGGCAGCGCCACCCAATGTGACGATGATCTGGTCGAATCCTGCCGCGCGGGCAACGTCGAGGGTGGCCCCCAGTACGGTCGTCTCCCGGTATGGCAGAACCTGTTTAGGCGTCCCTAGCCTGCGCGAGGTGCCGGCGGCCAGCACGACGCCGGTGATCCACTGCACTGTCATACGCCGGCTTTCCCGGCGGCAAACGCCGTGCGGCATCCTGGGCAGCAGAACCAGTAGTCGGCGCCGCCCAATTCCAAGTGTTCGGTGGCGGGTCCGATCGGCACCGTCATGCCGCACACTGGGTCGACCGCCTCGCGCGCGCCGCCGTTCGCCGGTGTAGCGGGACGGATCAGGCTGCCGTCGCGGACGGCGGCAATGAGTTCAGCGGCGATGGATACCGCGATCTCCGCCGGTGTCTTGGCGCCGATGGGCAATCCGACCGGGGTATGTATGCGGGCTCGCTCGACGTCGGAGAGTTCGAGTTCGTTCAGGATCGAGGCGCCGCGAACCTTGCTGGCCACCAAACCGACATACCCAACGCCGTTATCCAAGGCCGTGCGAATGAGTTCGGCCTCCGGGCCGCCATGGCTGGCGATCACCACCGCGGAGGTGTCGGCTAGATCGGTAGTCTCCCGCGCTTCGCGTTGGACGTCGTAGCCCAGCACGGTGCACAGCTGCATTAGCGCGTCTGCGATCGGCGTGGCTCCATAGATCCGGATCAGGGGAGCGGGGAGCTGCGGTGTCAGGAAGATCTCCAGCGATCCGCCGGACAGGCACGGGTTGACGACCACGCAGGCGCCGGGTGCCTCGGGAAAGTGCACGTCGCCGTCGGGAAGCACCCGCAGCAACACACTTTCGCCCGCCTGCAGCACACCCAGCGCCGCCTTACGGACCGAGTTTTGTGCGCACTGGCCGCCGACGAAGCCCTCGATCGTGCCGTCCGCCAACAGGATTGCTTCGTCTCCCGGGTAAGCGGAAGTGGGCGGCTGGGCCCGCACCACCGTCGCGTGCACAAACGGTGTCCGTGCCGCCAACAGTTGCTGAGCTCGCTCGCTGATCGTCATATAACCCTCTAGATCGGCGGTCTGGCGCGGCCCTGCATGGCCTCCCAAACCCGGGACGGTGTCAACGGCATATCGGCGTGGCGAACACCGAACGGCGCCAACGCATCCACCACCGCGTTGACTACCGCGGGCGGCGATCCGACGGTGGCCGATTCGCCGACGCCCTTCGCCCCGATCGGGTGGTGCGGCGACGGCGTCACGGTGTGCCCGGTCTCCAGGTGCGGTACCTCGAGCGCGGTCGGGATCAGGTAGTCCATCAGCGACCCGCCCAAGCAGTTGCCCTCTTCGTCGAAGGCGATCATCTGCATCAACGCCATCCCGATGCCGTCGACGATGCCGCCGTGCACCTGACCTTCGATGATCATCGGGTTGATGCGGGTACCGCAGTCATCGACGGCCAGGAAGCGCCGCACTTTGACCACCGCGGTGCCCGGATCGACGTCCACCACACAGAAGTACGCGCCGTATGGGTAGGTCAGGTTCTCCGGGTTGTAGCAGATCTGGGCGTCCAGGCCGCCCTCGATGCCCTCGGGCAGGTCGCCGGCCCCGTGCGCGCGCATCGCGATGTCCTGGATGGTCACCGCAGCCGACGGGTCACCCTTGACGTGGAATTTGCCCTTCTCCCAATCCAAGTCGGCAACTGATACCTCCAGCATTCCCGACGCGATGATCTTGGCCTTGTCGCGGACCTTGCGCGCCACCAGAGCCGCGGCCGCGCCCGATACTGGCGTGGACCGGCTGCCGTAGGTGCCCAGCCCGAACGGCGTCTGGTCGGTGTCGCCGTGCACGACGTCGATGTCGTCGGGCGGGATTCCCAGTTCCTCGGCGACAATCTGGGCGAACGTCGTCTCGTGGCCTTGGCCTTGGGTCTGAACCGAAAGCCGCACAACGGCTTTACCCGTCGGGTGCACGCGCAATTCGCACCCGTCGGCCATGCCCAGGCCGAGGATGTCCATGTCCTTGCGCGGACCGGCACCGACGGCCTCGGTGAAGAAGGACATCCCGATGCCCATCAGCTCGCCGTGTGCCCGCCGCTCCTTCTGCTCGGCGCGCAGTGCGTCGTAGCCGATCATGTCCATGGCCTTGCGCATGGTGGTCTCGTAGTCACCCGAGTCATAGACCCAGCCGGTCTTGCTCTTGTACGGGAATTGATCGGGCCGCAGCAGGTTTCGCAGCCGTAGCTCGGCCGGGTCCATCTTGAGGTCGAAGGCCAGACAGTCCACCAGCCGCTCGACGAAGTAGACGGCCTCGGTGATCCGGAACGAGCACGCATAGGCGACCCCACCGGGCGCCTTGTTGGTGTAGACCGCAGTCATGCGGCAGTAGGCGGCCTCGATGTCGTAGCTGCCGGTGAACACGCCGAAGAAGCCCGCCGGGTACTTTATCGGTGCTGCTGTCCCGTTGAATGCGCCGTGGTCGGCCAGCACATTAGTCCGGATCGCGAGGATCTTGCCTTCTTTCGTGGCGGCGATCTCACCGACCATGATGTAGTCGCGCGCGAAGCCCGTCGAGGTCAGGTTCTCGCTGCGGTCCTCCATCCATTTGACCGGCTTGCCCAGTACCAGCGAGCCGACGATCGCGCACACATAACCGGGATAGATCGGCACCTTGTTGCCGAAGCCACCGCCGATATCCGGTGAGATCACTTGGATCTTGTGTTCAGGGAGGCCCGCGACCAACGCATACAGCGTCCGGTGTGCGTGCGGCGCCTGGCTGGTGGACCACAATGTCAGTTTTCCGGTGACGGGGTCCAAATCTGCCACTGCGCCACAGGTTTCCATCGGCGCGGGGTGCACCCGGGGATAGACGATCTCCTGCTTGACGATCACGTCGGCCTTCGCGAACACAGCTTCGGTTGCCACCGCGTCGCCGGTTTCCCAGTCGAAGCAGTGGTTGTCGGTCTTGCCTTCGAGGTCCGTGCGGATCACCGCAGCCGAAGGGTCCAGCGCGGTGCGGACATCCACGACAGGATCTAGCGGGTCGTACTCGACGTCGATCAATTCCAACGCGTCGCGGGCCGAGTACCGGTCTTCGGCAACGACAAACGCCACTTCCTGCCCCTGGAAGCGCACCTTGTCGGTGGCCAGCACGGCCTGCACGTCATTGGACAGCGTCGGCATCCAAGCCAGACCCTTCTCGGCCAGGTCCGCGCCGGTGACCACCGCTTTGACTTTCGGATGCGCAAGGGCCGCAGTCACATCGATGCTGACAATGTTGGCGTGCGCGTACGGCGAGCGCAGGATCGCCAGGTGCAGCATGCCCGGTAGCGCGACGTCGTCGACGTAGTTGCCGCGGCCCCGAATGAATCGGGGATCCTCTTTGCGCAGCATCCGGCCGTGCCCGCACGGCTTTTGATCGTTGTCGACGGTGTCTTCTGGCGAGGGCGGACGGTTTTCGATGGTGGTCACGACGTCGCCGCCGGTGTTGCGTTGCGTGCGGCCCACTGGATGGAGCGCACGATCGTGGTGTATCCGGTGCACCGGCAGATCTGTCCGGAGATCGCCTCCCTGATGGTCTCCTCGTCGGGGTCGGGGTTGCGGTCTAGCAGGGCGCGGGCGGTCATCATCATTCCCGGGGTGCAGAATCCGCATTGCAGTCCATGGCAGCGCATGAACCCTTCCTGCACCGGGTCGAGAGAGCCATCCAACCCCGCTAACCCTTCCACGGTCCGCACGCTGTGCCCGGATGCCATCACCGCGAGCATGGTGCAGGATTTCACGGGCACGCCGTCGACCTCGACCACGCATGTTCCGCAGTTGCTGGTGTCACATCCCCAGTGAGTGCCGGTGAGCCGCAGCTGATCACGCAGAAAATGCACCAGCAGCATCCGGGGTTCGACGTCGGCGGTCACCTGTTCGCCGTTGACAGTCATATTCACCTGCATGGCTAATTGCTCCCTTGTTCGCGCACACGCTGGGCGGCGGTGCGCAGCGTTCGGATGGTCAGTTCGGAGGCCAGGTGCCGCTTGTACTCGGCGGTGCCGCGGACGTCGG
>NZ_JBAPRN010000265.1:0-4703 GCF_049281135.1 Mycobacterium sp.
GGCACCCAGCGATCACGCCCCGGTTGTGGTGGATTTGCGTGGAGATTGACGTGTGTAAAAACTGCGCTGCGGGTATTCATCTTCTGTTCATTTGCCAATCAAGGTCATAGGATTGCCCGATGCTGCGCAATATCGTGACGGTTCTATGAACCCTGCGACTGTGTGCGCGTATACGACCGCCGCCAATGTGGCCTGCAGCGGGTATTCGATTCACGGCCTCAAGAACCGACTATCAGGGAGTGATCATGGGTGTCGTTGACGGCGCCGTACACAATGTAAGTCGAACGGTCAGCCGCGCTGCCTCAGCAACCACCGCGGCCGCGGGCGCAGTGGGTGGTGCCGCGGTCAATGGCGTCCTCGGCGCCGTGACCGGCGCCGCGGCGGGTGTGCAGAAAGGCATCGACAAGGGCAGCCACTCGACGCCTGCGGCCGCGTTGACGTTGGGCGCAATCGGTGTCGCCGGGCTCGTCGAGTGGCCGCTGTTGCTGGCTGTCGGCGGCGGTGCGCTGTTGCTACGCCGGCTGAACAACTCGCACAACGACGGCCCGCACATCGCGTCGGTCACGTCGGTGAAGGCGGCTCCCGCCAAGTCGACCAGTTCCGCCCGGCCGCGCAAGACGCCGGCCAAGCGGACTCCGGCGCGGCAGTCCAGCGGAACCCAGTCACGTACGCGCCGTTGATTCCTGCGAGTAAGTAGCTTCGGATTGGTGCGAGCATCCTTCCCGCTGCGCGCGGTAACGCTGGGCTTACAGGCGACCTCAGCGCTCGTTGGCGCCAGCGTGCAAACCGCAGCAAGCGCTGCAGGATCATTGGGTTCGGTGGCCTCGACGGGCATGTCGATGGCCGTGATCCCGGTTCGCGAAGGCGTCAAGGCACTCTCCGAAGGGCTGCCCGCGCCCACGCTGACCCGGCATAGCTGGCGCGGCAAGGGACGCGCGTGGGTGGAGGTCCGCGGCCTCGACGGCCCGGATGGCGCCGAACTCGGGCGGTTGGTGGTCGACGCCGTCCGGGCGCGCTCCGCGGTCAAATCGGTCAGCGTGAACCGGCCACTGTCGCGGATCGTGGTCACACTCAACCACGACCAGATCTCGCTGCGCGACTTGTGCCGCGATGTCGATGAGGCCGAAAAGCGTTGGCGTGCAAGCGGTAGTGTCGATTCACGGCGTAGCGATACCCGTCCGAAGCCACTGCCGGGCGACGGTCTATTGCTGGCCACCAACGCATTAGGGGTCGGCGCCACCGCCGTCGGTTTGAGCGCCGCGGTCGCGGGCCGGGTGCTGCGCTGGCCGCGCATGTTGGCCGGTGTCGAGGCGATGGTGGTGGCCGTCGACTACCAGCCACGACTGCGCCGCCTGCTCGAGGATCGCATCGGGCACTCGGCGACGGACGCGGTGCTGTCGGTCGCGATGGTCACGGCGCATGTCCTCGAGCTGTCGCCGGCGTCGCTGGCCGTCGACCTGGCGATGGAGACCTTGAAAGCCGCCGAATACCAGGCCGAGGCGCAAGCCTGGCGTCGTCACGAACCGGCACTCGCCCGTCACGCCGAGCACCCGGAGGTCCATCCGCCGTCGCGCCCGGTGGCCCCGCCGGAAGGGCCGGTCGAGCAGCACGCACGGCGCAGCGCGTGGGTTCAGGTGATCGGCACCGCGGCCGTCGGAGCCTTCACCCGCAACCCCGAGATGGCCGCGACCGCGACGTTGGTCACCACCCCGAAGGCCACCCGCACCACACGGGAGTCCTTCGCCGCAGCGCTCGGCCAAGGGCTGGCCGAGCAGCACGCGGTGCTGGCGCTGCATCCGGAAAAACTGCGTTGGCTGGACCGGGTCGACGCGCTGCTGGTCGATCCGCGGGTGTTGTGCACCGACACCCTGCGAGTGGTCCGCGTCCGCGGGGCCGACGAGGACGAGCTGTCACCCGCGTGGAACCGCGCCCAGTTGCTGTTGGAGAAGAAGGGCCTGCGGGTGGGCTGGCATCCGGTTCCCGGCCTGTCCGGCAAGGGATCTGACGTCGTCGAAGCGCTGATCGGCCCGACGCACGACCCTCTGGCCTCGGCTGTGCTGGCCGAGGCGCGTCGGGCCGGCCTGGAATTGATCTCCGTCGGCGTCGACGATCTCGGCGAGCTGCAGCCCGCTTTCGACGAGCTGAGGCCATTGCAGAGGGCATCCCTCGACACTGCGCTCGCCGCGGCGCTGACCGATTTGCAGCAATCGGGTCGCACCGTCGCAGCCGTGTCTTCGACTGCTGCACAAGCACTTTCGTCAGCCGATGTCGGGCTGGGCGTGATGCCCAATTCCGACGGGGAGCCGCCGCCATGGACGGCCGATCTGATCCTGAGCGACCTCGACGGCGTGTGGCGGCTGCTGCATGCCGTTCCGGCGGCCAAATCGGCGAGCCGACGTGGGATCGAGATCGCAACCGGCGCCACGGCATTGGGCGCGCTGCTGATGGTCCCCGGTGTACGCGGGCGTGGCCCGGGCCCGGTGACGACCGGCGCGGCCGCCGGTCTGCTGTCGGGCTATCTGATGGCACGTCGGGTGCTGCGGACCCCTGCCCCGCTGCCGGCTCCGATCCACGAGTGGCACGCCATGTCGATCGAGCAGGTCCGCAAGATGTTGCCGCCACCGGAGGCCGAGCAGACAGTGGAGCCGCGGCACGGCATCGGCACCCGGGCAATGGAAACCGCCCAGCGCGGTGCCGAGCTGACCGGGCGCCCCCGGCAGGCGGTCTGGCAATTCGCCAAGGCGGTGCGTGCCGAACTGTCCGATCCGCTGACCCCGGTGCTGGCTCTCGGCTCGGCGGCCAGCGCGGTGCTGGGATCGCCGGTCGACGCGGTGCTGGTCGGATCGGTGCTCACCGGAAACTCCATGCTGGCGGCCAGCCAGCGGCTGCGCGCCGAGAGCCGGCTGAACGAGCTACTGGCTCAACAGATTCCACCGGCCCGGAAAGTGACGTTCGACCCGGACGGCTCGCCGGTCTACACCGATGTGAAGGCCGCGCAACTGCGGCCTGGCGACATGATCGAGGTGCGCACCCACGAAGTGGTGCCCGCCGACGCGCGGCTGATCGAGGAAGAGGACCTCGAGGTCGACGAATCCACACTCACCGGTGAGTCGCTGCCGGTGGAGAAGCAGGTCGAGTCCACACCGGGCGCCGACCTGGCCGAGCGCCGCTGCATGCTCTACGGCGGAACCACCATCGTGGCGGGCACCGCGGTAGCGCTGGTGACCGCCGTCGGCGCCGATACCCAGGCGCGCCGCGCCGCCGAGCTGGTATCCAGTGAGCTTCCGCAGATCGGACTCGAACATCAGCTCAGCCAACTGACCAACCGGGCCTTCCCGGTCAGCGTGGCCGGCGGGCTCCTGGTCAGTGGCCTTGGCCTGTTGCGCAGCAAGGGTATTCGTCAAGCCGTGTCCAGCGGCATCGCCATCACGGTGGCGGCGGTGCCGGAGGGGATGCCGCTGGTGGCGACCCTCGCGCAGGCGGCCTCGGCTCGACGGCTGACGAATTACGGTGCGCTGGTCCGCGTCCCGCGATCAGTGGAAGCGTTGGGCCGCATCGACGTGGTGTGCTTCGACAAGACCGGGACACTGTCCGAAAACCGTCTGCGCGTATCGCAAGTGCATCCCGCGCAGAGCCATTCACGCGAAGACGTGTTGCGCTGCGCGGCGCTCGCCGCACCCGACGCCAACGGCGGACCGCAGGTGCACGCGACCGACCGCGCGATCATCGAGGCCGCACAGTCGGTCAACGGCTCGAACCCGGCAGCCGACGCCGACGCGCATCTACCGTTCCGGTCGGGCCGGTCGTTCTCGGCGTCGGTGTTCGGCGACGAGCTGACCCTCAAGGGCGCACCCGAAGTCGTCCTGGCCGCGTGCAACGACGTCGGGCCGGACATCGACAACACCGTGCGTCAGCTGGCGGCCGAGGGGCTGCGGGTGATCGCCGTCGCGCGGCGAAGGCTGACGCCACAGCAGACGCAGCTCGTCGCGGAGGACGAAGACACCATCGCCGACCTGGCCGGCGGCGAGCTGACTTTTGCGGGTTTCCTCGGGCTTTCCGACACGCCGCGGGCCGAAGCCCCCGCCCTGCTGGCGGCACTCGCTGAGCGCGAGATCGGCATTCGGCTGATCACCGGAGACCACCCCATCACCGCCACGGCGATCGCGCGGGAACTGGGAATGTCGGTGACGGCGGACGAGGTCATCAGCGGAGCTGAGTGGGATGCGCTGTCGCGCAAGGAGCAAGAGCGAGCAGTCACCGAGCGGGTGATCTTCGCCCGGATGTCGCCGGAGAACAAGGTGCAGGTCGTCCAGACGCTGGAACGCGCCGGCAAGGTCTGCGCCATGGTCGGCGACGGCGCCAACGACGCTGCAGCGATCCGGGCGGCGACCGTCGGCATCGGGGTCGTCGCCCGCGGCAGCGATTCGTCGAGTGTTTCGGCCGACGTGGTGCTCGTCGACGCGCGCATCGAGGCGCTGCTCACCGCGATCGACGAAGGCCGCGAGCTGTGGCGACGGGTGCAGGCGGCGGTGTCAGTGCTGCTCGGCGGCAACGCCGGCGAGGTCGCGTTCGCAATCATCGGCGCCGCGATCACCGGCAATTCGCCGCTCAACACCCGGCAATTGCTGCTGGTGAACATCTTCACTGACGCACTGCCCGCCGCGGCACTGGCGGTCAGCAAGCCCAGCGGACCGGTGCAGACC
>NZ_JBAPRN010000266.1:0-8324 GCF_049281135.1 Mycobacterium sp.
CGGGCATCTTTAGCGAGTCAACGCGATACCCGCCCCCGAGAGTCGGGTGTGGCAGTTGTGGCAATCCGGGTACAGGTGACAAAACGCCCGCATCGCCCTCGACGGAGGGACACACTGACGTGATGGACCGAGACGGCAGGCACCCGAGGCGGCTGTGTGTTTCCGCGCTGGCGGCGGTGGCCAATCCGTCGTATTCGCGCATCGACACCTGGAACCTGCTCGACGATGCGTGCCATCAGTTGGCCGTCGTGGACCGCGCCGGGATGGATACCAGCCACGAAGTCGCCCGGGTGCGGCGTCTGCTCAACCGGCTCAGCGCTTACGAGCGCTACTGGATCTACCCGGGCCCGGAGAACCTCGCGGCGTACTGCGGCTATCTGGATCAGCTCGCCACGGTCAGCCTCGCCGAACAGGTGTCGCTGGCGGTACGGTTGCTCTCCGAATACGGCGACCGCGCAGCGCTGTTCGACACCTCTTCGTCGCTGGCCGATCAGGAATTGGTGTCCCGCGCCAAGGAGCAGCAGTTCTACACCGTCCTGCTCGCCGACGACGCCCCGGTCAACGCGCCCGAAGGGCTCGCGGAGAGCCTGCGCGCGGTTCGCGACGTCAGCGACGATGTGCAGTTCGAGTTGCTGGTGGTCTCCAGCGTTGAAGACGCCATCACCGCGGTCGCGCTGAACGGCGAGATCCAGGCGGCCATCATCCGGCACGACATCCCGCTGCGCTCGCACGACCGAGTGCCGCTGATGACCACGCTGCTCGGCCCGAACGACCAGGTGGTGGCCACCGACCGCACCCACGACTGGGTCGAGTGTGGCGAGTGGATTCGCGAACTGCGGCCCCACATCGACCTCTATCTGCTCACGGACGAATCCATCGCCGCCGAGACCGAGGACGAGTCCGACGTCTACGACCGCACCTTCTACCGGCTCAACGACGTCACCGACCTGCACAGCACCGTGCTCGCCGGCATCAGAAACCGCTACACCACACCGTTTTTCGATGCTTTGCGGGCCTACGCCGCACGGCCGGCCGGTCAGTTTCACGCGCTGCCGATCGCGCGCGGCGCCAGCATCTTCAACTCCAAGACGCTGCAGGACATGGGCGAGTTCTACGGCCGCAACATCTTCATGGCCGAGACCTCGACCACCTCGGGCGGACTGGACTCGCTGCTCGACCCGCACGGCAACATCAAAAAGGCGATGGACAAGGCCGCGCACACCTGGAACTCCGACCACACCTACTTCGTCACCAACGGCACCTCGACCGCCAACAAAATCGTCGTCCAGTCGCTGACCCGGCCGGGCGACATCGTGCTGATCGACCGCAACTGCCACAAGTCGCACCACTACGGCCTGGTGCTGGCTGGGGCGTACCCGCTGTATCTGGACGCCTACGAGTTGCAGCCGTTCGCGATCTACGGCGCGGTGTCGCTGCAGACCATCAAGAAGGCGCTGCTCGACCTGGAAGCCGCCGGCCAGCTGAGCAAAGTGCGCATGCTGCTGCTGACCAACTGCACATTTGACGGCGTCGTCTACAACCCGCGGCGGGTGATGGAAGAAGTGCTGGCGATCAAGCCGGACATCTGCTTCCTGTGGGACGAGGCGTGGTACGCGTTCGCCACTGCCGTGCCGTGGGCGCGGCAACGCACCGCGATGATCGCCGCCGAGCAACTCGAATCGATGCTCTCGTCACCGGCTTACGCCCAGGAGTATCTGCAGTGGAAAGAGTCGATGCAGGGGATCGACCGCAGTCAATGGGGCGAGCACCGACTGCTTCCCGATCCCAGTCAGGCCCGGGTCCGGGTCTATGCCACGCACTCGACCCACAAGTCGCTGTCGGCGCTACGGCAGGCGTCGATGATCCACATCCGCGACCAGGACTTCAACTCACAGTCCCGCGACGCGTTCGGCGAGGCGTTTCTGACCCACACCTCGACGTCGCCCAACCAGCAACTGCTGGCGTCGTTGGACCTGGCCCGTCGGCAGGTCGACATCGAGGGCTTCCAGATGGTGCGCTACGTCTATGACATGGCGCTGGTGTTCCGGCACCGGGTCCGCAAAGACCGGTTGATCAGCAAGTGGTTCCGAATCCTCGACGAATCTGATTTGGTGCCAGACGAATTCAGGCTGTCGGCAGTCAGCTCATATCGGCAGGTACGCCAAGGCGCGCTGGCGGACTGGAACGAGGCGTGGCGGTCCGACCAGTTCGTGCTCGACCCGACGCGGGTCACCCTGTTCATCGGCAAGACCGGCATGAACGGCTTCGACTTCCGCGAGAAGATCCTGATGGACCGGTTCGGCATCCAGATCAACAAAACGTCGATCAACAGCGTGCTGCTGATCTTCACCATCGGCGTGACCTGGTCGAGCGTGCATTATCTGCTCGACGTGTTGCGCCGGGTCGCAACCGACTTCGACCACACCGAAGCCGCGGCCAGCCGCGACGACCGCGCCCTGCATCAGCGTCGCGTCCAGGAGATCACCGAAGACCTGCCGGCGCTGCCGGACTTCAGCGAATTCGACAGCACCTTCAAGCCTGACGACGCCAGCTCGTTCGGCGACATGCGTTCGGCGTTCTACGCCGGCTACGAGGACTCTGACCGCGAACACGTCATGCTCGGGGAGGCCGGCCGTCGGCTTGCTGACGGAAAGTCCCTGGTGTCAACCGGATTCGTGGTGCCGTATCCGCCGGGTTTTCCGGTGCTGGTTCCCGGCCAGGTCGTCTCCAAGCAGATCGTGTACTTCCTTGCTGAACTCGATGTCAAGGAAATTCACGGATACAACCCCGACCTGGGGTTGTCGGTGTTCACCGAGGATGCGCTGAAACGCATCAACGCGGCGCGGTGTTCCGACACCGTCGACGTCCACGACGGGCGTAACGGCAATCGCTAGGGTTACCGCCCATGGCGTCTTCGGTTAGTGCGATCGCCGCGGTCCGGCAGGCCATTCTCGATGCCGGCTTCGACCATGAGCAGGCCGAGATGCGCGCTACCGCGACATTCGCCGCGGGCATCGGCTTCCTGCACCTGTCGGGTTCGAGACCCAGCCAGTTGGCCGCGGGCCGTCGCGAGGATTTTCTGGAAGTCATGCTGCGACAGTGACTTCCGCCGCCCCATGCCATACCAAAAGGTATGGTATGGGTCCCGAGCGTGACGCCACCGCAGACGTCGTACCCAGAGGTCAGCGCCTCGCGATGATCTAGCGCAGCGCCTTGGCGAACAGGAGACTGTCGCTTGGTTCGGGCCCGAGGTTGGGGTAAATCGTGTGACGGGCGAGCCTGCCTTCCAGGGTTAACCCGGCTCGTTCGAGCAATCGGACGGAACGTTCGTTGTCGACATGGCAGGTAGCCCACACGCGATAGACCGCGGAGTTCTCCTGCAGTGTGCTCATCAGCATGTCGAGCGCTTCGGACATCAAACCCTTGCCCCACCAACGCCGACCGAGGGAGTAACCGATTTCTGCGGCATAGGGCATAGGGCGTGCGCAACTGAGCATCCCGACGATCTCGTCGCTGTGCTGTAACGCCATCACCCAGGTTCGTACATGCGGTTGGACGTTCATCCGTTCGGTAATCACCCGCCGCGTGGCGACCACGTCGGGATGTGGTGTCCACAGCAGATATTTGGTGACCTGCGGATCGCGGCCAATCCGTTGATACAGCGGTCCGGCGTCATCGATCACCGGCAGGCGCAGCAGGAGCCTGGGCCCCTCAATGCGTTCGGGAATGTACTCAGCCATCACAGGCCCAGCGCCCGATAGGTGCGGTGGACGAATTTGGGTTGCACCGCTTGGAGTTTCGCCCGCGAAGTGTTGCCTGCGACCGCGGCGGCGGCATCGGCTGACAACGCGGGCATGTTCTGGATCAGGTAGAGCAGGATCAGGTCGGCCCCCGGATCTGCCTGCCACCAGGTCCCGTACGCGCCGGGCCAACTGAATGTCCCGAGACCGCCCGGCCCGAACAGCGGGGCCGATTTCGCCGGATCGGTGACCACCGACAGGTTGAGCCCGAAACCGCGCCCGATCCAGAACGGCGATCCGAGGAAGTTGTGCCGCTTCTGCTCGTCGGTGAGCCGATCGGTGCGCATCAGCCGAACCGATTCCGCTGACAGCACCCTGACACCCTTCACTGTCCCGTCGCCCAACAGCATTTCGATGAACCGCAGGTAGTCGTCGGCGGTTGACCACAGTCCGCCGCCGGCATTGCTGAACGACGGCGGCGTGATGTGCGGCTGGCCCATCACGTCGTGCTGCAGTGTGTCGTTGCCGTCGAGCCGGTACATGGTCGCGGCGCGACGACGACCCTCCAGCGTTACGTGGAAGCCGGTGTCAATCATGTCCAGTGGCTGCAGGATTCGTTCGTCGAGCACCTGATCGAACGGCTTTCCCGCGATGCGCGACGCCAGCACACCGACCACGTCGGTCGAGTGACCGTAGGTCAGTCGTTCACCGGGTTGATGCACCAGCGGTAGCTCGCCGAGCGCGTCCAGCCAGGTGTCGGGACCCTGTCCGAACGGCAGCCGCATGTAGGCCCGGGAGATCGGTCCGCCCACCGAGAATCCGTAGCCCAGGCCACTGGTGTGGGTGAGCAGGTCTTCGACCAGAATTGCCCGTTGAACCGGATGGGTTCGATCCAATGGGCCGCTCGGATCATCCAGCACCCGCAGGTCGGCGAATTCCGGCAGCCAGCGCACGACCGGGTCGCGCAGTGCCACCTTGCCCTCGTCGACCAGGCTCATCAGGGCCGCGACGGTGACCGGCTTGGTCATCGACGCGATGCGAAACAGCGTGTCGCGCTGCATGAGTAACCGGGCATCGACGTCCCGGTAGCCGATTTCGTTGACCTGCAGCATTTTTCCGTGCTGCCACACCATGGTCACGGCGCCGGCGAGCAGACCGGCGTCGCACGCGTCACGAATGGAGGCCTGGTTGCCGTCGAGATTCATCCGAGTCACGTTAGCCAGTAGCGTCGCGTACGCACGGACCAGGTCCGATGCTGGCAGCCCTACGGCTGGTTCTGGTCTTGTGGCTGAGAAAACGGACGAAGGTGGCGGCGAGTCCGATGATCCTGCGGCCCGGGATCGCCGTCGGCATGGTTGCCTCGCGCGTAGTCGCCTTCCCATGGGACGCGCTCTCCCGCGGTGGTGTCCGTCGCTGCCTGGGCTTGTCCCATCTCGTGGCGTGAGCGAAGGAAGAACTCATACTTGCGGCGCAGATCTTCGTCGGACCCGATGGGCCTGAGTTCGGGCGCGAATTCGTCCAGCTCGCCCCGGCGCTGCGGCACGATCATGCAGATCGGCTCATCGATCTCGAATCGCACCGGCATCAACGGGCGGGTGAATTTCCAGTTCATGCTGAAACTCGAGCTGGCCCAGTCGGTTTCGACGACACCCTCGAGCGCTGAAACGGCATCTTTCGGCTGGTTCGCCGGGCCGCGGACCAACAGATCGTAGCCAGCCGGAGTGCGAAACAGGATCGGCAGATGCCAGGTCAGAATGCCGTAGCCGAAATTGCTCGCAGGCAGAAGCTGACCGGGGTCGCGCCGGTCGGGCACGATCATCAGATCGGCGGGGGTGTTCCCGCCCATCCAGGTAGCGGTGAACGCGCTCGGGTTGCGCAACTCCCAGCCACCCTGATTGGCAATGAGCAGGGGCAAACAGCGATTCGCCCAACCTCGGCGCGTCTCTGACATCCACGTCCGGTTGATCGGCGCCGGGCCGATCGGCGGCGTGTGTTCGCCGGTGATGAATCCGATCAGTGGCCGGTCGGGCACGTTCGACTCGTCGCTCATCGGATCCCGGAGTCCCTTTCCCAGAAACGTGGCTCACGTCTTGCTGCGGCGTTGGAACTCGGATGAGATTACTAACCGCTCCTGGGTGAGTGCTGTGGCGGGTGCCGCCGCAGCGCTGACCAGAAGTCCGCCTCGTAATTCGCTCGGAGGCGGCACATCGGCTGTTCCCTTTCTCCACGGGATCCTGTGACAGGTGTGACATCCGATGCCGTCTCGGCGGCCGGCAGGCGCGACGCCCGCGCGCCCTGGGTCGTTCTCGCAGGCAAGCAATGCTAGGCTGCCCGGCAGTCGACATCCTTTAACGATCCGTCCAGAGAGGCGGAGAAGGAGGTCAAGATCTCGCATGAGTGCCATGGGTGACGCCGCTTTCCGCAGCGGACCTAGGGAATTGATGTCGGCGGCCGACGTGGGTCGCACCATTTCCCGTATTGCGCATCAGATCATCGAAAAGACCGCTCTGGATGGTGCCGACGCGCCTCGAGTCGTGTTGTTGGGAATCCCCACCCGTGGTGTGACACTGGCCGACCGGCTCGCGGTCAACATCGCCGAATTCTCCGGCGCCGAGGTCGCTCACGGCGCGTTGGACATCACCCTGTACCGCGACGATCTGATGACCAAGCCACCGCGCCCGCTGGAGAACACGTCGATACCTGCCGGCGGCATCGACGACGCTTTGGTGATCCTGGTCGACGACGTGTTGTTCTCCGGACGGTCGGTGCGCTCGGCACTGGATGCCCTGCGCGACGTCGGCCGACCGCGCGTGGTGCAGTTGGCGGTCTTGGTCGACCGCGGCCACCGCGAGCTACCGCTGCGCGCCGATTATGTCGGCAAGAACGTGCCGACGTCGCGCACCGAAAGCGTGCACGTGCTGCTGGCCGAGCAGGACGGTCGCGACGCCGTGGTCATCGCTCGCGAGGACGGCTCATGAGCAGGCATCTGCTGGCCGCCGGCGACCTGTCCCGCGACCAGGCCATCGCGATCCTCGACGACGCCGACCGCTTCGCGCAGGCCCTCGTCGGTCGCGAAGTCCGCAAGCTGCCGACGCTGCGGGGCCGCACCGTCATCACGATGTTCTACGAGAACTCCACCCGCACCCGGGTGTCCTTCGAGGTCGCCGGCAAGTGGATGAGCGCCGACGTGATCAACGTCAGCGCCGCGGGATCGTCTGTGGGCAAAGGTGAATCGCTGCGCGATACCGCGCTGACCCTGCGCGCCGCGGGCGCCGACGCGCTGATCATCCGCCACCCGGCGTCCGGTGCCGCCCAGCGACTCGCCGACTGGACGTCCACCGCGGATGGTGGACCTTCGGTGATCAACGCCGGCGACGGTACTCACGAGCATCCGACGCAGGCGTTGCTGGATGCGCTGACCCTCCGGCAGCGGCTCGGCGACATCGAGGGTCGTCGTGTGGTCATCGTCGGCGACATCCTGCACAGCCGGGTCGCCCGGTCCAACGTCATGCTGCTGGCCACCCTCGGCGCCGAGGTAGTGCTGGTTGCGCCGCCCACGCTGCTGCCGGTCGGCGTCACCGACTGGCCGGTGACGGTGTCCTACGATCTGGACGCCGAGCTGCCGGCCGCCGACGCGGTGCTGATGCTGCGGGTGCAGGCCGAGCGGATGAACGGCGGTTTCTTCCCTTCCGCGCGTGAGTATTCGGTGCGCTACGGGCTATCCGACCGGCGCCAGGCGATGCTTCCCGGTCATGCGGTCGTGCTGCATCCCGGGCCGATGCTGCGCGGCATGGAAATATCGTCGTCGGTAGCTGATTCCTCGCAATCAGCGGTGCTGCAACAGGTTTCCAACGGGGTTCACGTCCGGATGGCAGTGCTGTTCCATCTGCTGGTGGGCACCGAGTCGGCCGCCACAGGGCTCGCCGGCAAAGGGGTGATGGCATGAGTGTGCTGCTTCGCGGCGTGCGGCTGTACGGCGAGGGCGACCAGGTCGACGTGCTGGTCGACGACGGCCAGATCGCTGAGATCGGCCCCGGCCTCCCTATCCCGGACGATGCCGATGTCATCGACGCCACCGGCCAGGTGCTGTTGCCCGGGTTCGTCGATCTGCACACTCACCTGCGCGAGCCCGGCCGCGAATACGCCGAGAACATCGAAACCGGTTCGGCCGCAGCGGCTCTCGGCGGTTTCACTGCGGTTTTCGCGATGGCCAACACCAAACCGGTCGCCGACAGCCCGGTGGTCACCGACCACGTCTGGCACCGGGGGCAGCAGGTAGGCCTCGTCGATGTGCACCCGGTGGGGGCGGTCACCGTCGGGCTGGCCGGTACCGAGCTCACCGAGATGGGCATGATGGCGGCCGGCGCCGCGCAGGTGCGGATGTTCTCCGATGACGGCAAGTGCGTCGACGATCCGCTGATCATGCGCCGCGCGCTGGAATACGCCACCGGTCTGGGCGTGCTGATCGCCCAGCACGCCGAGGAGCCGCGGCTGACCGTCGGTGCGGTCGCCCACGAGGGCCCCAACGCCGCCCGACTGGGGCTGTCCGGCTGGCCGCGGGCTGCCGAAGAGTCGATCGTGGCC
>NZ_JBAPRN010000267.1:0-5620 GCF_049281135.1 Mycobacterium sp.
TTCGACAGCAGTCGCTTTCGTGTTGTCAGCGTGCCCGCGGCCGCGCCGGCAACAAACACCACGGCGACGATCACCAGCAGCGCCCAGCCCAGCTGGGGTGGTCCGTGTCCGGACCCCTCCGGGCCGGCGGCAAGGCCGAGCATCGCCAGGCTCGCGCACACCACGGCCACGGCGGCCCACTCGAGGCGTGACAATCGCGTGTGCAGCACCCATGCGGCCACGATCGCGGTGACGGCCAACGATCCGGCGATCGCGGCGGCGACGACGTAGATCGGCACCAACCGCAGCGCCGCGACTTGCAAGATAAAGCCGAGCCCGTCAAGCCCGATGCCGACCAAGTAGCGCCACTGCCGCAACGCCCGCAGTAGCAGGGCCGCGTCCACGCCGGAATCGCTGTCACCGGGATCCACCGACCGGGTCGCCGCGGCCTGCAGCACCGTCGCGGTGCCGTAACACACCGAGCAGCCCAGCGCGAGCAGCAAACCAATCAGCACGAGCCAGAGCCTATTTCGACGATTCCTCAGCCGAGTCGTCGTCCGACTCGGCATCGTCGGGCTCCGGCAGCAGCCGCTCCAGCGCGGCACCGGTGATCCGCCGGAATGCCCGCCGCGGCCGGTTGACGTCGAGGATGGCTACCTCCAGCGTCGTGACGTCCAGGGTGTTGTCGTCGCCGTTGCCGCTGCCCGCCTTCAAGGCGTCGACCGCGATGTGCACCGCGTCGGCCAAATCGGCGTTCTCGGCGTAGGAGTCCTTGAGTGCGGTGGCGATCGGCTCGGTGGTGCCGCCCATCACCACGAAATGCGGCTCGTCAGCGATCGACCCGTCGTAGGTAATCCGGTACAGCTCAGGCGGTTTGGTCTCGCCGTAGTGAGCAACTTCGGCGACGCACAGCTCCACTTCGTACGGTTTGGCCTGTTCGGTGAAGATGGATCCCAGCGTCTGTGCGTACACGTTGGCCAGCTGCCGTCCGGTCACGTCGCGGCGATCGTAGGCGTAGCCGCGGGTGTCGGCGAACTGAATTCCGCCGCGGCGCAGATTGTCGAACTCGTTGAACTTTCCGGCGGCGGCGAAGCCGACTCGGTCGTAGAGTTCGCTGATCTTCTGCAGCGATCGCGACGGGTTCTCCGCAACGAACAGCACACCACCGGAGAAGACCAGTGCGACGACACTGCGGCCTCGCGCAATACCCTTGCGCGCGAGCTCGCTTCGCTCGCGCATCGCCTGCTCGGGCGAGATGAAATACGGGAAACTCATGAATCACTTCCCGCGCGGTTGGCGTCCGGTCCGAAAGTGTCAGCGCGGGAACGTCTTTCGATGACCTCCCGCGCCAACTCGGCGATGCGCGGCTCGGCCACGTTGGCCGCACCGTCGGCGCCGATCGTGACCGCGGTCGGGAAGATCCCGCGGACCAAGTCGGGCCCGCCAGTGGCCGAATCGTCATCGGCCGCGTCGTATAGCGCCTCGACGGCCACTCGTAGCGCCGAATCAGCATCCGTCACTTGTGAATACAACTTCTTGATCGATGATTTCGCGAATATCGATCCCGAACCGACCGACTGGTAGCCCTCTTCTTCCAGGTTCCAGCCACCGGCCGCGTCGAAGGAGACGATGCGGCCCGCCTTCTGCGAGTCAGGATCGTGGATGTCGAAGCCGGCCAACAGCGGCACGGCCACCAGGCCCTGCATCGCCGCAGCGAGGTTGCCGCGCACCATGATCGCCAGTCGGTTCACCTTGCCCGCAAAGGTAAGTGGCACGCCTTCCAGCTTTTCGTAATGCTCGAGCTCGACGGCGTAGAGCCGGGCGAATTCAACGGCGATGGCCGCGGTGCCGGCGATCCCGGTCGCGGTGTAGTCATCGGTGATGTACACCTTCTGCACATCGCGACCCGCGATCATGTTGCCCTGTGTCGAACGCCGGTCGCCGGCCAGCAGGACTCCACCCGGGTATTTCAGCGCGACGATCGTCGTTCCGTGCGGCAGCTGAGAACTCGGCGTGATCGCGTTCGCGCTACCGATGCCCGCGGGCAGCAGCTCGGGCGCCGCATGGCGCAAATAATCAGTGAATGAGGAAAGGCCGCCGGAGGCGGTTCCGGGAAGTGCAGAGTTGGTGGCCAGGCGATCGCGGTTGGGCCAGGTCACTGTCCGCCCTTTTGGACGTATGCGCGGACAAAGTCTTCGGCGTTCTCTTCCAGAACATCGTCGATCTCATCCAGCAGGTCGTCGGTCTCCTCGGTCAGCTTCTCGCGACGCTCCTGGCCCGCGGCCGTGCTGGCAGTGGGGTCGTCGTCATCGCCGCCGCCACCGCCGCGCTTGGTCTGCTCCTGGGCCATCGCTGCCTCCTGCATCGTCATCGGGGGTGAAACACGCCCGTTGTTCTCCACCCTACCGGTCAATAGCGTTATTGCTCAGGCGAAAGCCCGGTGTCCGGCCGCTCAGGTGGTCAGCTGCTCCACCAGTTCGACCGCGCTGTCCACCGAATCCAGCAGCGCTCCGACGTGCGCTTTGCTGCCGCGCAGCGGCTCCAGCGTCGGAATTCGCACCAGCGAATCGCCACCCAGATCGAAAATCACCGAGTCCCAGCTGGCCGCCGCGATGTCGGCGCCGAAGCGGCGCAGGCATTCCCCGCGGAAGTAGGCCCGGGTGTCGGTGGGCGGATTGTCGACCGCGTCGATCACTTGCTGCTCGGTGACCAGACGCTTCATCGAACCGCGCGCGACCAGCCGGTTGTACAGACCTTTGTCCAGCCGGACGTCGGAGTACTGCAGATCGACCAGGTGCAGCCGGGGTGCCGACCAACTCAGGTTCTCCCGGTGCCGGAAGCCTTCCAGGAGTCGCAGCTTGGCCGGCCAGTCCAGCAGCTCGGCGCACTCCATCGGATCGCGCTCGAGTTGATCGAGCACGTGCGCCCAGGTCTCCACGACGTCGGACGCGCGTGCGTCGTGGTCGCGGCCGTCGACCAGCTTCGCCGCCCGGTCCAGGTAAATCCGTTGCAGTGCAAGGGCAGTCAGCTCACGACCATCGGCCAGGGCGACGGTGGCTCGCAGCGACGGGTCACGGCTGACCGCGTGCACGGCGTGCACCGGCCGGGCCAGCGCCAAGTCGCTGAGGTCGATTCCGTGCGCCGGACCGTCCTCGATCAGGTCGAGCACCAGCGCGGTGGTACCGAGCTTGAGATAGGTCGACGTCTCGGAGAGGTTGGCGTCGCCGATGATGACGTGCAGCCGCCGATAGCGGTCGGCGTCGGCGTGCGGCTCGTCGCGGGTGTTGATGATGCCGCGCTTCAGCGTGGTCTCCAGCCCGACCTCGACCTCGATGTAGTCGGACCGCTGCGAAAGCTGGAAGCCCGGCTCGTCGCCGGACGGCCCGATGCCGACCCGGCCGGAGCCGGTGACCACCTGGCGGGACACCAGAAACGGGGTCAGCCCGGCGATGACGGATGAGAACGGCGTCTGCCGGCTCATCAGATAGTTCTCGTGCGAGCCGTAGGAGGCGCCCTTGCCGTCGACGTTGTTCTTGTACAGCTGCAGCTTGGCGGCGCCCGGGACGCTCGCGACATGCCGGGCAGCGGCTTCCATCACCCGCTCGCCGGCCTTGTCCCAGATCACCGCGTCCAGCGGGTCGGTGCACTCGGGGGCGGCGTATTCGGGGTGCGCGTGGTCGACATAGAGCCGCGCACCGTTGGTCAGAATCATGTTGGCGGCGCCGACCTCGTCGGCGTCGACCACCGGGGGCGGACCGGCGGAACGGCTCAGGTCGAAACCACGCGCGTCGCGCAGCGGCGATTCCACCTCGTAATCCCAGCGGGTGCGTTTGGCGCGCTGAATACCGGCGGCGGCGGCATAGGCCAGCACGGCCTGCGTCGAGGTCAGGATCGGGTTGGCGGTCGGGTCCGACGGCGACGAGATGCCGTATTCGACCTCCGTACCGATTATTCGTTGCATGTCCTAAAGCCTAGGCGCGGCGACGATGCGGGCCGAGGTCGACCCGAAATAGGAGCTTTCGGCGATTGGGCGGTGATCCCGGCAAATACCCAGCGTGTGGGTTATCGTTGGCGCGTCGGAGTGCGTGGAGGACATGTTTGATCGAGCCTGTGCTGAACAAACCGGGGTCGATTCCGATGCCGCATAGCCACGTCGCTCCCGCAGCTGATAGGCACTGGCTGTCGCTGCTGCTGATCGAGGACGACCGCGGTGATGCGGTTCTGGTCGAGGAAATGATCGCAGACTCCGGCGCCGACATCCGGGCGGAGTGGGCGCCGTCGTTGGCGCACGCCGAGGGCGCGCTGGCCCGCGAGCGCCCGGATTGCGTGTTGCTGGACCTGCATCTACCGGACGCCACCGGGTTCGACGGCATCGCCCGCGTCACCGAGTGGGATGCCACGCTTCCGGTGGTCGTGCTGACGGAATTGAATGACGAACAATTCGGGGTGTCGGCGGTCGCCAGCGGTGCGCAGGACTACTTGGTCAAGGGGCGGGTCGGACCCGACCTGCTGCGGCGGACCCTGCTGTACGCAATCGAACGTAAGCGTGCCGAGCTCATTGCAGTGGAGCTGCAGGCGAGCGATCTTCGGGCCCGGGAAAATGCGCGGCTGGAACGTGGTCTGCTGCCCTCCCCGCTACTGCTCGAAGGCTCAGAAGTAAACGTGGTGACCCGATACCGGCCCAGCCGCACCAACGCGCTGCTGGGTGGAGACTTCTACGATGTCGTGCAAACGCCGGACCGAACCGTGCACATCGTTATCGGTGACGTCGCCGGGCACGGGCCTGACGAGGCGGCGTTGGGGGCGGCACTGCGGATCGCCTGGCGCACATTGACGTTGAGCGGCATCCACGGTGACGCTGCGATGAGGCAGCTCGAACAGATCCTGCACGCTGAAGGCGCAGGCCGCACCATTTTCGCGACGATGCTCAGCTTGGCAGTCAGTCCCGACAGTCCGCGCGTTATCGCGGTCCGCGCCGGACATCCCGGGATGCTGGTACACGGCCACGGCACCGTGGAATGGGCCGAGCCACCGGCCGGCCCAGCTTTGGGATTCGCCGGTGACGGCTGGCCGGAGTATTCAATGGAACTCCCCGAAGGTGACGGTCTGGTGCTACTCACCGACGGACTGTTCGAGGGGCATTCTGGTCGCGGTGCCGAACGCCTCGGCGAGGACGGTTTACTGGAGCTGGCCCGGTCGCTGGCGGCGCTGCCCGGCCCGGAGTTCGTCGACGCGCTCATCGATCAGGTCGAGGCTCGGGCCCAAACGCATGGCGGGTTCAGCGACGACGTCGCGGTGGTGCGGGTAGAGCGCAGCGTCGGGTGACAATGGGATCGACGGTTCAGGCGGACGCCACCACCGAGGGCCCGCAGCTGGGATCGCGGCTGACGGTCGCGGGCTGGCAGGCCGTGGTGTTGTCGGTCATGGGAATGGTGGTGCTGGCCGGGGCAGCCGCAGGTGCGGTGCTGTTGCACCGCACCGACGCAGTGACGCGTGAGCTGACCGATGACATTCAGCCTGCCCGTGTCTCCGCGTATCAGTTGCAGGGCGCGTTGCGTGACCAGGAAACCGCCCTGCGCGGCTACGTGATTGCCGCCGACCGGCAGTTCCTCGCCCCTTACGTCGACGGGCAACGCGTGGA